>JBDQPG010000017.1:0-37029 GCA_040260695.1 Synechococcus sp. SFB_27S_18OctNov_coas_78
CTTCGCTCTTCTTCTTTCAGTTCACTTTCTTTCAGTTCACTGTTGTTCGATTAAGCCATTAACGCTTCACGGAACCAGCTTCACTGAACAGTGGGTAGCGACATGAACAAACGAGCGAGATAGGCCGTCTCTTCCATCCGGGAATAGACGGCCTAATAAGTCAAGATTCTTCAGTCCTCCAGATCGTAGTCACTGACTAGGGTTTGGGGGATTGTTGTTGTTAGATTGATAAGAACTGGAATAAGGAGTCACATGGGAGTCCCACGGAAGAGGTGAGGGGGTTTCTGGATAAGGAACCAACACATCACTTATTCGAATACGGGTATTTGATACCAGAACCGAAGGGATGACCGTTAATCCTCGTCGGCAGGTTAGTCTCAATTGGTGTGCATCTCAGCTTGCAATCGGGGAGAGTTTTGTAAAACCGTTCGGCACCCTCTGTACGTGCTGCTAAATAAGATTATCGGAAGTCCAAGTAAAGAATTGGCCGCTAGCTAGGGTCATATCAATTCCGCCACCAGGGAAGAATGTAAGTGCTTTGACTCCCGCATCGTACGTGGCTTCAATGCTGATAGTTGCCGTAGGATCGTTTTCTTTGATTAACATATCAAATTTTATGGGAAGTGCAATTTTGCCGTCTAATGATGCGAGAGAATCCCCCGAAAAAAAAGGCACACCGTCTGGGACAACTACACCAATATCTAGTTCGATGTAGGGTGAAGCCGTGGCTGACAAGCCTAATCCGGTAATGTCATCGAAGTTCGGTACGGTGGTTTGTACTCCGGAATTTTCCGTGGAGTTTTTAATTCCGCCCAACGAGATATTGGATGTGAAGCCGAGTGTTTGGGAAGCTCCCAGTTTGTAACTTGATGCCAGGCCTGCGAGTGTTGCATTTGCAGATAAATCAACTCCGCTGTCGAGATTGGCATTGATGAAGCCGCTTATGGGAATAAATTTTGAAGGGCCTGGAATCGTGATATCGGTTAATGGAAACGAGCCAGAGTCTGTTCCTGTATCAAGCGAGACGCTGCCGCTCCAATCAAGTTCGACTCCTAAGTCCAAGCTGTACTCATCCCAGTCCAAAATGTCCCACCAATGGGGAGCGGTGTTGAATTGTGCTCCCACAGCAGGAGTTACGTTTGCTTTTAGGTTCAGGGATGCATTACTGCCATTAAACCCATAGCTTTTATTTATATTGAGTAAATCAAAAGATCCACTATTTGGAAGTTTTAGCTTTGCCTTGGTAGTTACTTGTTTGTTGAGGTTAAATGTTGATTGCAGGTCTCCTGTGCCAACCTCTTCTTGAATCTCATCGTGTGTAAAAGTATCAATGTGAGCGACTACGTTGCGCACCTTGCGCAAGCTTTTCGGTGCGATAAATTCATTATGTGATTTCCTAAATTTTTGGCCAGTTATATCATGATTGTCGATCTTACCCTTGATCTTATTGTACTCATCTTGTAGCGTAGCAGTGATAACAAGGACTCCATTTTTCTTTTGCTTAATTTGATCGATTTCCCCCAGAAATGAAGTTTGTTGATTGTTCTCGTCGTGTGTAATGCCGATGCGTCGGTATGTATCTGATCCCGAGAGCTGTCGATGTCGTCCAACAAATTCGCTGAGATCATCTAGAGAGCCATCCCCTGCGCGACCATTCTCTTTTAGCCACGAGATAGAGCCATTCCGCCCACCCAGATGGAGCTTGAATTGAGTATCGCTTATAAATTGATACTTAGCTTTTTTGTCGCTTACTTTTAAAAGAAGATCGTGATTGGATTTTTTCTTCATTGTGACTGACTCAGTTTATTTATCTTAGTCCTGCAGCTCGCCCATTGGTGGCGTTGGCCAACGTTGCAATGGTTCGTGATCTAGGTACGTCGAATTTTTTAGGCTGGTTGCAAATTGGTTCCTGCAATTTCACGGCGCTTGTTGGCGATGGCAAAGATCACTTAATTGGTGGTTTGGAAAAGACAACTTCCTCGGACAAAGATAAGGACACATTTGAAGTGAGGTCTGAGAAGGGTCATGTCATCATCCTTGGGTTTGAAAACGGCAAACACAACATTCTCTTAGCCGTTGGCACTAAGAGCTTTTTAATGAAAGATAAGAAAGAGAATGCATACCTTTATTAAGGCAAAGATCTTGTTGGCATCGTTGAAGATGGATCAGGTTTGCTGACTATTAAAGGAAATACTCTTATCTAATTCGAACTCAAGATTCCATGATTACTCACCCCGTCCAGTAATTAACCAATCCCTCGCGAAGTTGAAGTTATCGAAATATGAGCATAGAGGATCCAGGAAATCAGGGAAATCCACATTTATCTCCAATATCAGATTCAACAATCAAACCCTTCGCTTTGGTTCTTCCTCTTCACCTGAGGATGCTGCTAGGGCATATGACCAGCTATATGGGGATGAGACGATCCTCAACTTCCCCTAATCCCTATTTCTTACTTAAGGGCTGATTCGGATCTGTCACAGATCCGATACCTATACCCAACCCATCGGATCTTACCTTCCCTCCAATCCGAATAAGGGGTGTTCCAGTTGGGAGTCACATGGAACGAATCCTCTAAAATTCCTTGTATGTCTAGGGGTACTACTTCATCCGGAAGGGGCGGCCTTCCCCTTTTTGAGCCTCTAAGCGTTCGCAGATCTGGCAGCTTTAGCCATCACTTGCAAGGCTTCAAGGGTCGCGAGCTTGTGCTGCGCCTGGGTGAGCATGGCCCGTCCGTGGGGAGCGCATTCCGCCACAAGGGCAGCACCTTCAGACGCTTCCGCCTGAACCCGTTCAATACAGCGCCCCAGGCGTCGATTGGGATCGTCCTGCAGCGTTGTGGTTGCAGCAGCATGGCTTGGGCCGACGACGGCTTCTAGCAGCCGATTGAGGGCCTGCCTGATTTGGTCATCGTTGGGGCTTGTCATGGGGCCATGGACGCTGCCGAGGTTTCCTAACCTTGGACCCATTGGTTTCGTCAATCGCTAGTTAGCGCAGACTTTTTTTCTGGATCTTGATGGCGGAAGGCTTCAGCGCACAGGCGAGGGCATGGAACGGCTGGTGGACTCCCTCAAGAATGAGGCTGCCCATGGGTTGCGCGTGAGCTAAATCGAGTTTCATGGCTGGAAATCAAGGCAGGCGACATCGCTCTGCTGCCAATCAATTTCCTCCATCTTTCAATGATGGGACACCCCTTTTTGGGGACAAGTCAACCAGCTATGGGCTTTTGCTAGCAGGATGTCTTTGGTTCGAAGTCTCTGATGACGGACTCGGCTGGGATGACTTGGCTGGACCATGACGTTGCCGTGGGTCATGGCCACTTCTCCACGGAGTAAACAGAAAAAAATTGCCGGCAACCAAGCCGGCAGTCACAACGACAGCAGCAATCTGCTCCAGCCTCTCGATCAACATTCAGAGAAGACCAAGAGGCATGGCTGCTTCAGAAGCAGAACGGCAAATATTGGGTGTGGCATGCGGCGTAGCCATCAACCAGAGCCCCGAGGCCGATTTGATGAGCTATTCCAGCACCAGTGAGTCCTTCGGTCACGATGCCGATCACGATCCCGAGCATGGCAGCTCTGCCGTTGAAGAGCTCAACCCGCTTGAGTTGATCCATGTGGATGTCGCGAGCCGCAGCGTTTTGGAACCACGTATCGCTGGCTTGGTTGGGCTTCATGACGTATTTAGGTTGATGTAACGAATTGTAAACCCATCGCCGGCGATTGCCCCCGTCTTGATCTTTATCCCTTGATCACCAGTCGTTCCCCTGGCGTGGGATCAATCCATTGGCTGCTGTTCGGCAGCGTCGCTCCAGTGCTGGCGACCGACCCTTGCATTTGTAGAAGTCCGGTGAGGGCGCCGCTGAAGCGCACATCTCCGCCGGAGGTGCTCGCTAGCACGGTGGAGGGTTGGAAGCGTTCCACCAGCTGTGGTACCACACTGCAGCCTTTCACGAAGGGACCAAGGGCTGGCAGTCCCAAATCCACCATTGGCGTGATCACAGCATCGAGGGGTTGGGGAGGTAGTGCAGGATCCAAAAAACCATGGGGTTCCAGGTAGAGGCGTCCCGACGCATGCTCGAGCAGATATCCGTTTTCCACCGTCGGGACGGGAGCACCGGCGGTGGCGCGAACCGTTAGCCCCTTGTGGGTTGTGCATTCGCCGGGTTTCAGGGCTTGAACGGATTCAAAGCCCATCTTTTTCACCACTTGGATTGCTGCAACCGATCCGATCACGGGCAGGTCGCGTGGCAGCAGGTCCAGGCTTTCGGGATGGGCGTGATCGGCGAGTCCTTGGGTGAGGAGCAGGAGGTCGAGATGCTCCGGCGCTGGTCGTTGTTCAGGCAGTTCGCCCTTCAGCATCCAAGCGCCAGGCGGAAAGCTGAGGCTTCCCCGCAGCCATGGATCAACAAGCACCCGCAGGGCATCGAATTCCAGGAGCCAGCCATTAGCGCCGAAATAGGTCGTGGCAAGGGTCATGGCGAGGAATGCTGCCGGGTGCGGCAAGCGCTACAGAGTCCAAAGAATTCAAGCGTGTGAAACAGAAGATCGAAGTCTCCTTGGCTGTCCTTGGGCACTTCAATGTCGTGGATTGGGCAGTGATCCAGCGCTTTGGTGACGCCGCAATCAACGCAGGTGAGATGGTGCCGGTCCCGTTCGACCGGCGCATAGAGGGCTTCACCGGTTGGCAGGTGTCGGCAGCGCACTAACCCGCGTTGATGCAGTTGGCGGAGATTGCGATACACCGTCGCGAGCCCCATGGTGTGGTCCTCGTTCAAGCTTCGGTGCAACTGTTGACCACTCATTTCATCGTGGTTCGCCTGAAGCGCCTGCAAGAGCACCTGCTGGCGTGCATTGGTGGATGGGGAGGGAGCAGTCATGGAGTTACGCGGCTACCAACCAACGGCCGCCGATGCTGAACAGCAGAAACACCATGCTGCCCAATAGCCAACGGGTGCGGTTGGGCGCCAACAAGCGCCGGCTCAGGATCATCGCGCTGATCCAACCGATTCCAACGGCGATGGTTTGGCAAAAGCCAATCACGTGGGGGTCGGCCGACCACTGCGGCCAGCCCATGGGCAGCACGGTTCCGGCTTCACCCATCCCAAGCGGTAAGTGACGGGCGAGCAGAAACGCCCAAAGCAGTGGTAGTCCGGCATAGAGCCAGCGCTTGTTGATCCATAGCCCAAGGAAGGCCGGTAGAGCGAGGGCGAGAGCCGCGAAACTCAGCCGCGGTAGTAACGGGCCCTCGTGCAGTGATGCCGGCGCCAAGGGCAGCCAGCCGAGTAAGCGCTCCCAGAAATGAAGGGTGATGCCTCCCGCCAGTACCAAAATGAGCCCCCGCTCTCCGTCTGGTGCGTCCATCGTTCGCTGCAGATCGGCTGCAGGAGGGCGGAGTCGCAGCTGGACCGACCGATTTGGGCAGGCTTGGGTGCATGTCATGCACAGCACGCAATTGCGATTGTCATGCAGGTGGGCTGGATGCGTGCCTAGGGGGCAACCTGCGGTGGCGAGTCCTTCGCCTTCTGCTGGTCCGCCTTTGAAGCAGGCGTAACTGCTACAGCTTCCACTGCAGGTGCCCACTTCGGCCCGTAATTCGAGAATCGAGAGCTTGGCGAACAGTCCATTCATCCCACCAACAGGACAGAGATAGCGACACCAAAAGCGTTTCTCGAACAGCGTGGATCCGATGACGGCACCGGCGGTGATCAGCAACAGCAGACAGCTGCTGAGCCAGGCCGTGTTCTCAAGGTTCCACACTTCTTCCCACAGCAAAATGGCGCCAAAGCCGGCGGCAAGGATTGGCGCTGCCCAGCCATCGAGATCGCCATGGGGCCAAACACGTTTTCGCCAGGGGGTGAAGCGCTGGGCGATTTCTCCCCACACCATGAATGGGCAAACGGCGCACCACAGGCGACCAACAAGGGGATAACTCAGCAGAATTAAGGGCCACCACCAGGCCCAGAACAGCTTGAGTGTTGGGTTGTCAGCCCGTGCCTGGGGGCCAAACCACAACAGCAGGTTCACGGCCACGAACAGCCAGCTCACCACTCCGAACAGCAGGGTGTTCCACAGCCTTGGTGAACGCATCCACTGGCGCAACGCTGGTTTCCAGCGCCACAGATCGAACCGGGCAATGCGGTCGTCTCGCGACATCCAAAACACCGCTTCGGGCAGCACTGGGGGTAACGGCCCATCGCTGTCTTGGCGCGCCTGACGCAGGGCTCGGTCCACCAGTGCTTCCAGTTCGCGCAGGTTGTTGGGGAAGTCGTGGTTTTGCAGTCGCCTCACAACGGATTCCGGCAACGCTGGGGCACGCTGCCAGCCAAGCGTTGGGCTTTGCAGCTTCAGCGCGTAACGCAACCAGTCGCCAAGATCCGATCGACGCACCCGTAGAGGTGGAACTCGGATTTGCAGCGTGAACGCGTCGAGGGCTGGCACGCTGGCCTCGCTGATGAACAGCACCCGGCCGTTGCGATTCGCTTGTTTTTGTTGAGCGATGCCGATCAGCCGTTGTTGCAGCTCGGGATCCAGTTGGTCGATGCCGTCCACCACGAGGCTGTTGTCGCCCAACTGATCCAAGAGGTTGCGTCCGCTTCCGAGGACGTCGGTGGCATCCAAACGCACGAGGAGGCGGCGACGCTCAGAAGAGCCGAAATGGATGAGTGCGGCCAGGTTGTCTTTCTTGAGACCGGGTTCGCCGCTAATGAGGATTGGTCGATGTTGCCGATCGCGTGCGGCGTCAACAATCGCTTGCCGCAGGCGTTTGGCATAGCGGCTGCAGCCCACGACGCCGCGCTGGGGCCGACCCATGGCAAAGGGTGCAAGCCGTTGCAGGTTGCCAACGGAATCAGGCACTGATGAGCTGCTCGCTCAGCGTCCATAATCTCTGGCGTGAACTTGGATCCAAGGCCATTGGCGCGATCCGGCATTGGCTCGGCGAACCGCGCAGGCCGCCAAGTTGGCAGGGCCCGTAATGCTCACCGCTTTGGGCGCTCGGTGCTGTGGCCGCATGGAGTTGAGGTAAGGCCCCCATGCCGGCACTTTGAAAGAGCGGGTCCATCAATCGATAGGCCAGTGCTTCCCAACGATTGCCACCACTGGCGAGGGCTGCCGGTTGCAGATTGGTGCGTGCGATGCCGGGGTGCGCTGCGAGGGATTTCACCGAGGTGTTGTCGTTCTGCAGACGGCTGTGCAGCTCAAGCGCAAACATCACATTGGCCAACTTGCTTTGGCCATAGGCGCCGTAGCGGTCGTAGCCCTGGTCCCAGTTCAGATCGTCCCAGCGGATGGTCCCGAAGTACTGGGCGCCTGACGTCACGGTGACGACACGGGCGTCCTTTTGTGATGCCATCAGCGGTATCAAGCCCTGCGTTAAGGCCATATGGCCCAAATGGTTAACGGCAAATTGCAGCTCATGGCCTTGGGGGCTGAGTTGGCGTGGTGGTGCCATCACGCCGGCGTTGTTGAGCAGCAGATCAAGGTGGCCGTATTGATCGTTGAGAACGTCAATCGCCCGTTCCACGGAGCGAAGGTCGGCCAGATCGATTTCCAGGAGATCAAGACGAGTCAGGCCTTCGTCAAGCAATTGGCGACGGGCTGTTTCACCTCGGCTTCGGCTTCGACATGCCATGACAACCGCCGCGCCTTTTTGGGCAAGGGCGCGGGTGGTTTCCAGTCCGAGGCCAATGTTGGCTCCGGTCACTAAGGCAATGCGGCCCTCCTGGGAGGGAATGTCGTCAACCGTCCATCCCATGGGGGGTCAGTCTTCCGGGAAGAGCAGTTCGGCTAGCTCATCGGGATCAACGTCGTAGACGCGTGCGAGAGAGGTTTCGATCGCACTGGTGACTTCGCCCGGCAAAAAGCGCATGGAATTGAGCGCATCCTCCGTGATGTCGTCGGTGAGCAGCTTGTCTTCACCCTCGAGCTTTTCGTCATTGATGACGGCCATTACCCAACTCTGGTAGGCGTACACCAGATCCGAGAACTCGAGTTCGGGATCGTTGAGGTCCAGGGCCATGGTCTGAGCCGATCGTTCGCATTCCTAGTTTGACCTTCAAGAGGGAGGATGTCCCCAGCAGATGTTCGGTATGAGCTTTCCGGATTCTGATCAGCTGCAAGGAACCCTTGTGGATTTCGCATTGGTTGAACTGATTCGTCAGCACCGACTCAGCTTTCAACCGCTTTGGACCGTGGACAGTTGGGCCAAATTAATGATTTGGTTGGCCTTGAATTGCGGGCTCTCCAGCGACAAAGAGAACTTTGAGCACTTCGCTCAGTCGCTGGGTGAACGGATCACCAGGCGTCTACGCCGCACATTTTTTGAACGGGAATTGGCCGATCTGGAGCTTCACGTTTTGGCCGATCCAGCCGATGCTCAGGTGTTGTTGCTGTCCCAGGCACCTCAGGATCCCTCGGTTCTTGCGCCCGACCGTCTCACCCGTGCCCTGGAGCGCATTGATTTGTTGGAGTTGGTGAGTGCCGATCGCAGTCGGTGGCAAACGCTCGATGGAGTGGTTGCGATCCCTTGGAAATGTTCTGAATCCGCCTAACGATGGACCTCATTGCTCGTTATCAAAACGCTGGCTTTGAAGCGGTCGCCGATGGTGTGATGGCGTTCTTTGATCGCCGTACGGATCTGCAACGGCCAGGGGTGGCCTTTGGCCCCGGGGGCGGAGAGGAACCGGCCAAGGTGTCGACCGATATCAGTTTGGTGGCCATTGATAAGACCGATCTCGATGCTTTTGCCTTGTCCGAGGTGATCCTGCGCGGGGTCGCTGCGGGACTCGAGCGCTACCTCCAAGACAGGCCTCTGTTTCGCTCGGTGTGTCCGGATCAAGAGTTGTTTGTGATGCCGATCTTCAACCTGCAGCGCTATGCCCCTGGAGAGGGGTTTAAGCGGTGGCATTGCGATTGGACGATTAGCGATGAAGCAACTGAGCCAGTCCATCGCGCATTGGCTTGGATTTTGTATTGCAACTCAGTTGAGGAAGCGGGTACGGAATTTCATTGGCAGAAGCATCACGAACCGGCCGTGCGAGGCAAGTTAGTGATTTTTCCTGCAGGTCCGTCCCACATCCATCGTGGACGGGTCAATCAAACGTTCAGCAAGACGATTGCGACTGGCTGGATCAATGCGGGGGCGCGGCAGAGTTATATCCAGCGCTTGGCAAAGGGCGCAGAACCTGACTCCTCTGGGCGTTAGCAAGAAGTTGCTAGCGGGTTTGCTTTTGCCTGATGGTGATTTTGATCCTTGGGAGGGATCGATGCACCTCCGCTGTGGTCAAGAGATCTGTGGTGTTTTTGAAGAATTAATGAGTATTGGCCAGGCGCAATGGCGCCTTAGTTGCTCTATTTTAACTCGAATTAATGGGCCTTGAGATGCGATTATTTAGCCAGATTTTGGCAATTTAGTGATTCGATAGAAAGAAAATCTTTCGTCATGGGATTGATTCAGTCTGTTGCTTCGGCTTCGCTTTGCAGTTGATGGCTGGCATGTCCAAGGCGAAGAGATTGGTCTTTGGACGGGGGCCATTCCATTGGATACACCTGCCGCTGTGGGAATGGAATGCCGATGCCATGTTCGTCAAAAGCGTTCCAGATCGCCTGGCGTAGATCGCTCCCTACTGCAAACGCTTCTAAGGGATTGCGCACCCAAAACAGCAGCTTGTAGTTGATCGAAGAATCAGCGAAATCAACCGTGAAGGCCGCTGGTGGTGGGTATTGCAGAACCTTCTCGTGCTGACGGGCGACTTCTTCCAAAATGGCAATCACCTGTTTGGGTTCGTGGTGATAGGCCGCTCCCACCGCCACCACATCGCGGCGGGACGTTTCTTCTGCGGTATACGACTCAGCTTCCTGGGTGAAGAAGTTTTGATTGGGAATCAGGAGTTCTGCACCATCACGACCCCGGCGCAGTTGCGTGGCGCGGAGTCCCAGTTTTCGGACGGTGCAGGGGTCACCATTGATCATCAAGATTTCGCCTGGACGCACGGAACCTTCGAACAACAACCAGAGGCTGCTGATGAAGTTGGAGATGATTTCTTTGATTCCGAAGCCGATTCCCACGGAAAGGCCACCGGCAACGGCGACAAGAGCGGTGCCATTGATGCCGATGTAATAAGCCACGCCCATCACCCCGATGCCGATCACCGAGTAGCGAAGAATCACCTCCAGTGCTTTGCGACCCTGGGGCTTGATTCCGAAAAAGCCACCCCCAAGCCAAGCTGCAAATGCTGCAGGGCGACTCGCCATGGTGATGACGAGATAGACGATCACCAATGCCGTGAACAATTTGCCGATGGTGAGCGTGACTCCAAACACATCGCCGAGGGAAATGAGCGAGAGCGATTCCCGGCTTCCCAGCATCTGGAAAAAGGTGAGGATCGATACCACCAGAAGGATGGGTCGGAAGAATGACTTATCGATTTCTTCGACGGGAACTTTTGGAAAACGGCCGCTGATCAACTGCTTGGTGGGTTCTACGCAGCGCCAGATCAGCCAGATCAGTGCCAGATACTGCAGGTAGCCCGCTGTTACTCCCAAAAGGGTTAATAAGGTCGAGCTGAGAAACAACATCCCCGGCACGATTAGATGGTTAAGGCTGGCAATCAGGGGGCTGCTGAGTTTGCGTTTGACTCGGGATTCGCTGCTAATGGCCGCGACGAACAATCCCACCTGGAGGAGCACTGATCCGCGCTGCAGATAGCCCAGCCAGGTGGTGGTTTCAGCGGTGATTTCGGTGATCATGAATCGCTCTCCCGCAAGCTTTTGAGGATTTTTTGACTCGATTCCTGTGGAGAGCGGACGTCGTAGATGGTGTCCAGCAGAGCCTCTGAAATGGCTTCATAACGCTCCGGATCTCGGAAGACGCGCGCTTTGGATTGCCCTTTGGCGGCATTTTCCTTTAACGACTGCTGTGCATACATCACCAAGGCTTGCGTTCCCCCTGGGATTTTGGCGGCCACGATTTTGGCGGCTTTGCGGTTCACGGGCAACGAATTACGCCCAGCTAAGGCATAGGTTTTCTGGGCCCAGGGCTTGCTGATGAAATCGATCATCACCAGAGCCTTTTCCCGTTGCGTCCGACTGGAATTGCGTCCCAGCGACCACACCTGCAGTTTGGTGGTTGCTTTGAGGCGAGTGGACGGGCCTTTCGGGAGAGGTGCGAGAGCCAACTGGCCTTGCATTTTTTCTCTCAATTCCCGCAGGCTGCTGCTCCAGCAGGTGATCCAATCCAGTTCACGATTCACCAAGGCTTCGCGGAGGCTGCGCTGATCATTCAGAAATCGAATGTTCTGTTGATAACTGGCGTTTTCGAGCCAGCGCAGCCAATTGGTGACGTTGGCCTGCCGTTCAGGATCTGGAGGGAGCTTCGAGAGGGCTGCTTCCATCGCTTCCCCAGCATCGAAGGATTCGGCACTCCAGAACAGATCCTTGAGTTGTAGTGCCATACCGAAGTTGTTGTCTTCACTGTCCTTTTCCATTTCCTCCAGGGTCTGGGGAGGGGAGGTCAAGCGCTCCTTGTTGAAGCAGGCCAGCTGCACGAACTGATTCACCGGACGGCCCACCAGTTGTCCGTCGTTGGTGGTCACCAGATCAAACAGATAGCTGGGCGTATCGGTGCGATCTTCAGGGGAGAGCTCAATGGGATCCACCAGGTTGCGTTTATAGAGCTCAAGAGCTGTATCGCTATCGGTGATCAGGAGGTCCGGGCCAAAACCACTGCGGGTCTGAGCTTCGATCTCATCAACGAAATTCCGATGAGAGGAGAGGGTCAGTTGAGGGCGGATCGATGGATCCACGCTTTTGATGTGATCAATGGCGTCTTCCGTGATTTCACGAAGTCGTTCGTAGTCCTTGCTGGATACCGTTTCTTCGTTGTTGATGGTGCGCACTACCTTGATCACGACCGGTGGACGCCAACTGCCGCAGCCGGATGTGAGCACTGTCAGCATGATGCCCAAAGCCAGATGTCGAATCCGGATTGGACGCATTGCTTTGAAGTTCTTGCCAAATATTAGTGCTGCTGGCTGGCGGGAACAGGGCTTTGCGAGCATGGACCGAGCAATGCATTGCTTCCGTGCCCGAACTGGCCAAGACGTATGACCCGGTGGGTACAGAAGCCCGTTGGCAGCAGGCTTGGGAGGAGCAGGGAGCCTTCCATCCGGATCCAGGGGCAAATGGTGAACCGTTTGCAGTGGTGATACCGCCCCCGAATGTCACCGGCAGCCTTCATATGGGCCATGCCTTTAATACGGCCCTCATCGACACGATCGTCCGCTATCAGCGCTTGGCGGGCAAAAACGTGCTGTGCCTGCCGGGCACCGACCACGCCTCGATTGCTGTTCAGAGCATCCTGGAGAAGCAGTTAAAAGAGGAGGGCAAGACGCGCCACGACTTGGGTCGTGAGGCCTTTCTTGAGCGGGCTTGGCAGTGGAAAGCAGAAAGTGGTGGCCGGATCGTTGGCCAATTGCGCCGGCTGGGCTACTCCGTCGATTGGAAACGGCAGCGGTTCACCCTTGATGAGGGCTTGAGTGAGGCGGTGAAGGAGGCCTTTGTGCGGTTGCACGAGCAGGGCCTGATCTACAGGGGTGAATACCTCGTGAATTGGTGCCCGGCATCCGGCTCGGCGGTGAGTGATTTGGAGGTGGAGATGAAAGAGGTGGATGGCCACCTTTGGCACTTTCGCTATCCACTCAGCAACGGGAATGGTTTTTTAGAGGTGGCCACCACGCGTCCCGAAACGATGCTGGGTGACACGGCGGTTGCGGTCAATCCCACCGACGAACGGTATGCGCACCTCGTTGGGCAAACCCTGGATCTTCCGTTTGTCGGCCGTCAGATTCCGATCGTTGCGGACGACCACGTTGAAAAGGACTTTGGCACCGGTTGCGTCAAGGTGACGCCGGCCCACGACCCCAACGACTTCGCGATTGGTCAACGGAATGATCTGCCGCAGATCACCGTGATGCGGAAGAACGGCACGATGAATAAGGAAGCCGGCCAGTTCGAGGGGTTGGATCGCTTCGAGGCCCGCAAGGCGGTGGTGGCCGGACTAGACGAGCTGGGACTGCTGGTGAAGGTGGAGGAGTACCGCCACAGCGTGCCCCATTCGGAACGCGGCAAGGTGCCGGTGGAGCCGTTGCTCTCCACCCAGTGGTTCGTGAAAACGGAGCCCTTGGCGGCCCGCTGTCGGGAGGCGCTCGCCCAGCAGGATCCGCGCTTCCTGCCAGAGCGCTGGGAGAAGGTGTATCGCGACTGGCTCACCGACATTCGTGATTGGTGCATTAGTCGTCAGCTGTGGTGGGGCCATCGCATTCCGGCCTGGTTTGTGATCAGTGAGACCGGTGGGACGTACACCGACACCACGCCTTACGTGGTGGCCCGCAACGCAGCCGAAGCCTTGGAGAAGGCCAAGGCGGAGTACGGCGCGGCTGCGCAGATCGAGCAGGACGAAGACGTGCTCGACACCTGGTTCTCCAGCGGCCTCTGGCCCTTCTCCACCCTGGGGTGGCCCGATGCCGATGCCCCTGATTTGAACCGTTGGTACCCCACCAGCACCCTGGTGACGGGCTTCGACATCATCTTTTTCTGGGTGGCTCGGATGACGATGATGGCTGGCGCCTTCACCGGTGAAATGCCGTTTAAGGATGTGTATATCCACGGCCTGGTGCGGGACGAGCAAAACCGCAAGATGAGCAAGAGCGCCGGCAACGGCATCGATCCGCTGCTGCTGATCGACCGCTACGGCACCGATGCCCTGCGATTTGCCCTGGTCCGTGAAGTGGCCGGAGCGGGTCAAGACATCCGTCTGGACTACGACCGCAAGAAGGACACCTCCGCCACGGTGGAGGCCTCGCGCAATTTCGCCAACAAGCTCTGGAACGCCACCCGTTTCGCCCTGATGAACCTGGGTGGCGAAACGCCAGCTCAGCTAGGGGATCCCGACCCCGCAGCCCTGCAGCTGGCGGACCGTTGGATCCTGTCGCGGCTGGCCCGGGTGAACAGGGAAACAGCAGAGCGCTACAGCAGCTATGGCCTGGGTGAAGCGGCCAAGGGCCTCTACGAGTTCGCCTGGAATGACGTTTGCGACTGGTATTTGGAGTTGAGCAAGCGTCGGCTCAACCCTGGCGATCACCCCTCAGCGGAGGCCCTGGCTGATCAGCGGGTGGCCAAGCAGGTGCTGGCCAAGGTGATCAGCCAGATGCACCTGATGCTGCATCCGCTGATGCCCCACCTCACTGAGGAGCTCTGGCACAGCGTTACCGGTGAGCCGGAGAGCACCTTCCTGGCGTTGCAGCCCTGGCCGGTGCTTGAGGAGAGCGTTCTGGACGATGCGTTGGAAGCCTCCTTCGCTGATCTGATCGGTGCCATCCGCGTGGTGCGCAACCTGCGCGCGGTGGCGGGCCTCAAGCCCACCCAATCGGTGCCGGTGCGTTTCGTCACCGGCCGCGGCGCGCTGGCGGATGTGCTGACCAAGGGCACGGCCGACATCACGGCGCTGACCCGGGCGGAGTCGGTGGCGGTGATGGCGCCGGCGGAGGCCGATGCGGCTCCAGTGGCCAAGGCCCTGGCGGGGGTGAGCGGTGAGCTGCAGGTGCTGCTGCCGATCGAAGGCCTCGTTGATCTCGATGCGCTCAAGGGCCGCCTGGAGAAAGACATCGCCAAGGCCGAGAAGGAGATCAAGGGCCTGGCGGGCCGGCTGGGCAATCCCAGCTTCGCCGACAAGGCCCCGCCGGAGGTGGTGGCGGAATGCCGGGCCAACCTCGATGAGAAGCAGGCCCAGGCCGATCTGGCCCGCAAGCGCTTGGCGGATCTGAGCTGATGATTGGCTCAGGCCGTTCGTTGTATTCACTTGGCCTACAAGCATTTGGTGTAGGCCTTTAACTCATTTGTTCATTGAAAACGAGCATGAATCGTTTTCAAGAGTGATGTGCAGTCGTTCGGCGTGAAAAGAATTTGCGCTCCAGATTTTTGATGATCACATACACCGGTGGCACAACCAGTAAAGATAAGATCGTGCCCATCACCAAGCCGCCGAACACCACTGTGCCGATGGATTGTTGGGCATTGGCTCCCGCACTTTGGGCAATCACCAAGGGGAAAAAACCAGCGAGGGAGGCGACGGAGGTCATCAAAATCGGCTGCAGCCTTTCTCGTCCTGCCTCTGCAGCGGCCTGGACAATCTCGGTACCCTGAGCGATACGTTGATCAGCAGCTTCAACAATAAGAATTGAATTTTCAGCGGCAAGGCCGATCAGCATAAGCAGGCCGACTTGAGAGAAAATATTGATGTCCATGAATCGGGCTTGAACAAAGATCAAACTGCCCAACAGAGTGATCGGTACTGTGATCACAATGGCAAGCGACGTGATGTGGCTTTCATATTGGGCAGACAGCACCAGAAATACAGCTAGTGCGGCCATCAGAAATAGACCCAGCATTTGCCCACTAGCTTTATCCTCAACCCTTGAAAGACCTGTGAATTGAAAGCCAACGTCCTTGAGGTTGAGGGACTTGAAGGTCTCTTCTGCCGCCTTCATTGCTTGGCCTGAAGAGTACGATGGACTCGTTGCAATGTTGTAAGTAATCGAACGATTGAAGTTGAAGTGATTGATGGAATCAGGAGTCGAAATTAACTCATAGCTGGCAACCTGCTTTAAGGTGACAAAGTCTCCCTTCGTGTTTTTGATTGCATAATTCATCAATTAGTCGATTGTGCTTCTTTCTTCCGCTTTGCTGATCACAACAACGTCTCTTGTCCCTCCCTCCACAGAGGTCTGAGTCAGGTTGTTGCCTCCAGCAAAATCAGCAATCGTTGAAACGACGTCGTCGTAGTTGAGATCAAGAGATCCAAGTAAGGTGCGATCGATGTTGATTTTGTAAGACGGGTTGGAAGAAGAAAATTGGGTTCTCGCGATTTGGATGGATGGCTGCAGTCCATTCCATGGGATACACCTGTCGTTGAGGGAAGGGGATGGGGTAAGTGCCAATGAAGCGCCTCTTGTTCATGCGCTTTTGAATAAGATTTGTATCTTGTTGATTCGGCAAGCCAAGAAATTTTTTATGGTTTTAACTATTCCTATTGTTTAGCAATGGCTAACCCATTTTAGTCGTACATTATTCCAACCTCGATCGACGCGAAGCCAGTTTCTATTCTCGACCTAGAGCCCGCAACGGCCAAGGTCCAGACATCCTTGAATGGGATTCAGACACTGCCTGTTAGTCGTATTTTTTATAAAGATAGGCCAACAACATATGCTCTTGTAACGCATGAAGAGGTTGTAAGGGATGGCTTCGTGCTTAATAAAGATATTCAAACACTAAACTTTTCCAATATTGTTATTTCTTCTTCGGACCCATCGCTTAGTTTCCTTCAAAAATATATTGAAGCTCCACCATTTGAGGATCAAAGTAATCGCTGGGAGTTTCAGGAAGATTCTATCTGGCAGAGAGCGCTTGATGTCCATTACGGGGCTAGCCTCACCCTCGATTACTACTTTGATCAGTTCAACAGGAATGGAGTTGATGGTTTTGGAGGTCAGACGCTACTGAATGCTGTTGCTCCGTTGCAAATTGACTCATCTACAAGAGAAGTTGAAGATGGACATAATGCTTTCTGGTCTGGACAGAATTTTAGCTATGCAGGTGAAACATTTGGGATGATGGTTTACCTGGATGGCCAGAATAGGGGGACAGAATTTCAGTCTGTTGGGGTTGTTGCAGGTATTGATGTGCTCGGTCACGAGCTGACTCATGGGATGACTCAGTACACCGCTAGTTTGGAATACCAAGGTGAGTCTGGAGCATTGAATGAAAGTATTAGTGACATTTTTGGCACCTTAGTTAAGGTTTATTCGAAAGATAAAAGCCTCGAGTCGAGTGATTGGACGTGGACGATTGGTGAGGGTTTTTTCGAGATACGCGATATGAAAAACCCCGAAAAATATGATCACCCAAGCAGTTATCAGGGCTTGTATTGGTTTAACACAATGTCTAATGTTGACCAAGGTGGTGTTCATGTCAATAGCGGAGTGTCTAATCATTGGTTTGCACTGATCACTGACGGTACGAAGGCGGGTTCTCGTGTTGAAAAGAATGACCAGCCACATATCAATATCAACGGTTACATCAGCAAAATACGTGGACTTGGATTGTCTAAGGCACAGGGAGTCGTTTATAGAGCTCTGAATAACTATCTGGAGCAGGATTCAGGCTATGCCGATGCGCGTGAAGCTACATTGCAAGCTGCGGAAGATCTCACTCGTAAACGTGTTGCAGATGCGTACCCAGGCGTTCCAAAGTTGACAAAATCTGATGTTAACCAAATTAAAGCTGCCTGGGATGCCGTTGGAGTTGGTGGAGGAACGAAGCCGTCCAACCTCAAAACAACAAAAGCCTCGGCCGATCGTCCTGATTTTGTAGGTAATCAAAATAATAATCGCTTTATTGGGAGCGATACTAAGAACAGCGCTAAAGGTCAATCTGGGTTTGATCGTCTCTATGGCTTTGGCGGCCCTGACAAGCTCCATGGTGGTAGCGGCCATGATGTACTCGATGGCGGAGCTGGAAATGATCGATTGAGTGGTGGCAGGGGTTACGACAGATTTATCTTGTCGCCTGGAAGAGATAAAATTACAGATTTCACGCCAGGTTCTGATCGAATGATCTGGGAGGAAGGCACAGTCAATATTCTCCCGTCAAAGGATGATTATCCAATTTTCGTACATAGCGATGGAGAAACTCACCTTTTAAATGTTAGATATTCTGATTTTATCAACCCTCGTATGCTGGCTGCTTCTACTCAAGGGTTGATTGGGGACGTCATGGCCGTCGAGGCCGGCTAAGTGCTGCTGGGCTGTCAGATATCTGTAGTTGATGCTTTGTATCGTTAGAGCGCTGGAAATGTCTGGCGATTGAATCGTATACTTTTTGGTGCTGCAGTTCTGGTTGTCTGAGGCGGATGTCACTGCGCTGGCATCCGCCTCGTTGGCCCGCAAAAGGCTGGCAGATTTGCGTTAATCCATCGTTTGTTTGTCGTCCTATTCCTAAGCGGCTTTGATGAGTACTTGTTTCCCATTAGTGCTACTTAAGCTGATGGAAAGACTTGCTCTGGCTTAAGCTCTGGTGCGGGATAGAGAGTGGTGCAGTCGAAGGCAAAATCGGCATTGTTGGCTTGCACGATGGATGCAATTTGCAGGAATATCTCTTGCTGGATATCAAGATATTCTTGCCAAGCCGTGGTTTTAGTAAAGCAATAAATCTGTAAGTTGAGGGATGAGCTTTCCCAGGAGTTGAAGTGAGCCAAGATTATTTGATCTTGATCGATGGAGGGATGGGTCTTCAGTAGATCGCGTATTTGCTTGGTCACGGTGTTCATCACGGGGAGATCTTCGTATCTCAGGCCAATATTTGCCAAAATTCGACGGTTGTACATTTGCCCCGGATTTGTGATGCTGTTGGTGGCAAATACCGAATTAGGGATATACATCGGTCGCCGATCAAATGTGCGTAGACGTGTGTGATACCAACCGATATTTTCAACAGTTCCTTCCATTCCGTTTGTGCTGATCCAATCTCCTTCCTTAAATGGACGGTTGAAAAACAACATGAACCCAGAGAAGAAATTTTGGGTGATGTTTTGCGTGCCAAAGGCCAGGCCGACGCCGGCGCCCCCACCAAGGGCGGCAAGGGCTGTGGCCGGCACACCAAAGGTGAGCATCAGTGCGCCAACACCAATGATCACGATCAAAATTGTGAAGATCCGGCTGAGAAAGCTCACGGCCATTGACCGGTCTTTCGGATCATCCATTTGAAGCCAGCTCTCAAAGCGCCGGGTTTCCATCAGGGCATGGCCGAGGCGATGGATCGCCCACATGACTGCGATCACCGTGATGGCGGCAGACAGTTTCAGCGCATTGCTGCCGTCTAACCAAGTGACATTTTTGGCAATTTGTTGCCCTAGCCAGCCCAGATAAAGGGACGCACTGAGTCCCAGGAGCAGCGGTTGACGGATGGATTTGGCGATTAATTGTCCGAGGCTCCGACCGCGTCGTTCGATCAGGGCTAGGGCCAGCCATATCAGCAGTAATGCGACTGTCCCTTCGACGACTCCGATGGTTGAGTGCAGGAAGTCCAGATCTCCAACGAGCTGTTTTCGCATTGGCTATTACTGAGTCATTGCTGTGCTCAGTGTGCCGATTTGGATCAACAAGATCAAATCGATTCTTTTAGATAACGATCGATCTCGGGTGCTGTTCTCCCGTAGCGTCGAGACATTGCTTTGGCCCCTGTTTTGATCGAGGTCGAAGGGCTCAGCAAGATTTACCGGGTTGCCGAGAAGCAGCCTGGATTTGCTGGCACCTTGCGCCATTTCATCCGGCGCCGCACCCGTGATGTGACGGCGGTGCAGGACGTGTCGTTTCAGATTGAGCCAGGCGAGATGGTGGGCTTTCTCGGGGCCAACGGCGCCGGCAAAACCACCACATTGAAAATGTTGTGTGGCTTGATCCACCCCAGCTCCGGGAGTGTTGAGGTGGCGGGGTACCGGCCGCAGCGACGCCAGGCGGAATTTTTGCGTCGGATCACCCTGGTGATGGGGCAGAAGCAGCAGCTGCTTTGGGATCTTCCGCCGATGGATTCGCTGAGGGTGAATTCCGCGGTGTATGGCATCAGCGATCAGCTCGCCCAGCGTCGGATCAATGCTTTGGCCGATTTGCTTGAACTCGGAGAAGAGCTCACTCGACCGGTCCGAAAGTTGTCGTTGGGCCAACGCATGAAGGCAGAGCTTCTCGCTGCCTTGTTGCATGAGCCCGAGGTGTTGTTCCTCGATGAACCCACCTTGGGGCTAGATGTGAATGCCCAGGCGCGTGTGCGGCAGTTTCTGGCGGATTACAACCGCCGCACCGGTGCAACGGTGTTGCTCACAAGCCACTACATGGCTGATATCACGGCGCTTTGCCCCAGGGTGCTGCTGATTCACCAGGGCTCCTTGTTTCACGATGGCCCTTTGGATCAGCTCACCCTTGCCCTTGCGCCGGAACGGGAGGTGCGGCTTGAACTGGAGCACCCCGTGACAGCCGACGCCCTGGTTGGTTTAGGGCGTTTGGAGAGTTTGCAGGGATCATCGGTTCATCTGCGGGTCGCCCGTGATGAGCTCACCAGCGTGGTGGCCGCCCTCCTGGATCGCTTCCCTGTTGTCGATCTTGAGGTCAACGACCCGCCGATTGATGCCTTAATCGGCGACTTGTTCCGTAAGGGGCGCGTCTGATGCGGTTGTTTGGACTCAATCGCCGCATCGTGTCGGCTCTGCTTGGGTCGCAGTACGCCCACATGCTCGAGTACCGCGCCGAGATCGCGCTCTGGGCACTCTCCGGTGTGCTGCCCTTCATCATGCTCAGCCTCTGGAGTGGTAGTGAGGCCCGCACCGGCTTGGGGCTCGATGGTGTGGCCCTTGATCGCTACTTCCTCAGCGCCTTTCTGGTGCGCCAGTTCACGGTGGTGTGGGTGGTCTACGCCTTCGAGGAGGACGCTCTCCTTGGCCGGCTATCGCCTTACCTGCTGCAGCCGCTGCATCCGCTCTGGCGTTATGTAGCGGCCCATCTCGGTGAGCAGCTCACGCGTCTGCCCTTCGCGGCTGCGATTGCTGCCTTGTTCTTTTTGATTCAGCCCAAGGCCTTTTGGTTGCCCGGACCCGGAACGCTTCTTCTCGCTTGGTTGGCAATCTGGCTGGCGTTTGCCATTGCTTTTCTCCTGCAAAGCCTCATCGCAGCATTGTGTTTTTGGAGTGAGAAAGCGAGTGCGTTGGAACGGCTGTTGTTCATTCCGTTTGTGTTTTTGTCGGGTTTATTGGCACCGCTAACGGCCTTTCCGCCGGTGATACGGACTGTTGCGCAGTGGACACCGTTTCCTTACTTAATCGATTTCCCAGCGCGGGTTTTGGCCCAGCAGCCTGTGGACTGGGTTGCGGGCTTTGGGGCCCAGTTGGCTTGGATTGCCCTGCTTGTGCCGTTGGTGTTGGGGTTGTGGCGAGCGGGTGTACGCCGTTACAGCGGAATGGGGGCTTGATGCAGCCTCCTCAGCTGCTGTCAGGTTGAAAATTTTCCCGGTCGTTTCGGTGAACAATTTTAATGGTTGAGACGAATACATCTGATGTTGTTCTTTAAATATTTTCAAGATTTTATTGAGTCCCGTAGGTGTATCCCGTGCCGGATTGCGCTTAATGTTGAAAACTCGTGGTTGTCAATGCATGTGGACAACTGACTCTTTCGTTCCCTCTTTATGTTGCGGTATTCATAGATTGAGTCCAACTTAAAAGAGCTGGACCTCTTTAAGAGATCCAGCTCTAGTTAATTGCTTTTAAAAAAGGTGAGTTAGTGCATTTCAAGATTGTGCGCATTATTAACATACTCGTCGCCAATGACTGTGATGGGGCTCTGTAGATCGATATTCCATTGAATATCAGTGCCACCATTGGCGAACCCGGGCAGGTACGCATTAACAGCCTTGATGAGTGTTTCCTGTAATGCTCCTTTCTGAATGCCTGAAGGATTGCCTTGTAAGCCTTTTACAAAGTATGAGCTGAAAATATTGTCAATATTTCCACCACCATGGGCGCTTTTTTCTATGCTTTCTAGGGCTAAAAGTCCGCCGGTTCCCGTTGCATCTTCAATGGGAATAAATGCGGCATCTTCCTTGGAGATTGACACTTTCTTTCCGAAAATCTTCATGTCTCCCCAGAATTTCCAAGCTAGTTCGTCGGCATACATCGTGCCTTCGCCAGTTAAAGGGTCAATCTTTCCTCCTACTTCGCCAACCTCGACTTCTGCTTTTACAGACCCTTTGACAAAATAAGAATTAATTTCTTGTGTTCCTTGGGGGCAAATGAAGGAAATAACATTGCCTTCATCATCTAGACCCACCTGGACGATGTCTGTATTGAACTCTAAGGTTCCCGGTCCAGGTTTTCCAAAAATGATAGGTTCAGGCGTATATTTAAAGAATACGTCTTCTGACTTCATGTAGCTAGTGACATCAGCATCGCGAGAATGATTTTCGATTAGGCTAACGTCAGGGATTGCAGTGGCAGTCACCCCTTTTATTTCCCTTTTGGAAATCGTCCCATTGTTATTTCGATCTAAAGCGTCGAGTAAGTCTTGCATGTCACTATTTTCGACGTCAAGGTAAGTTTGTCCATTGATATGATCAACTTGAGCTTTAAAATGTAGACTTTTTGAATTGTCTGACGATGAATTTGCTCTTCTAATTTTCTTTCGACCTCGAAGATTTTGATTCAATTTAAAGACCATGTTCGCTCCAATTATTCCTTTGTCTAAGCTTGCCAATGGCTGCACTAAAATATCTGGCATGATGGCGAGAAATGGAGCTGTCGCTGGATTGGCCGCTCGAATACCTGGCCCTGGCACGAGAAATTGAGTAAACTTGAAATTCATGATGAAAAAATCGTTATAATTTTCATACGCATGGAGGCCACTATTGCGGATGATCTGAATGTAAAAAAATAAGGGAAATCGCCGCGCATTGCGCGTTGATATTTATTTAAAATTGCTCTTTCAAAGGCGTTTGCTAGCGCTTTTGTCAGTATTGGTCTAATTCTGGGCAATGATAGAGAATTTACTGCTCGTTTAGCATGGATTTGTGTGTGATAAATGCACTCTAAGTTTTGAAAAATAATTTATTTTAGCGATGCCTTGAAATTGCATTAAAAATGCCAGTTGTGCTTGAGGGCTGGTCCATGCGTGAGATCGGATCATTAGTGTGAAATGGCTTGAAGGCCGCTGTTTCGTGTTTGATTTTGAATTCGAACATGTCTTGAGTTGCGCGAAAATTATTTTTTGTGTCTTCTATGCATGTTTGGCTCATGATCAATTCCTTTTTGGCTGATGTGGGAGTGTGTAAAGCGATTTTTTCTTGAGTATGCATTGCTTTGATTCCTCGGCGCATTTCTTCTAGAATTTGTGCAGGCTAAGGAATCAGTGGCACAAATCCTGATTTCTTTGTGCACGTTTTGTGCTCAAACTCAAGATTGAACTTTGATGCAGGTGCAGCGTTATGGGCGAGTTCTGACTCGGTTTTGGGGAACAGCCCTTGCGATGCAGATGGAATATCAAGTCAATTTGCTGATTGAGCTTTTGGCTGTTGCCCTCAGCCTTGCGGGCAGTTTGTTCATGCTCTCGTTGTTGTTTGGGCCAGGGCTATCCCTTGGGGGGTGGAGTTGGTCGGAAGCCTTGGTGGTGCAGGGCTTCTATACGGTTTTTGATGGCATGGCCAGCACCTGGTTGCGTCCCAATCTCGGTTCGATCGTCACCCACGTGCGCGAAGGCACGCTTGATTTTGTCTTGCTGAAGCCGATCGACAGCCAGTTTTGGTTGTCTCTCCGCCTGTTGTCGCCCATGGGCTTGCCGGAGATCGCGTTGGGTTTGGTGTTGGCGGGTTGGGGTGGAGTTCTGTCGGGGGGGGCCTTCTCGGTTCAGACGCTGGTGCTCTTGGCCATCGTGCTTGCCATTGGTGCCGTGATCTTGTATTCCCTGTGGTTCTTGATCGCCGCCACCAGCATTTGGTTTGTCAAAACCTGGAATGCCACCGAGGTGCTACGGGCCGTGTTGGCTGCGGGGCGCTATCCGCTCAGTGCGTATCCAGCCACGCTTCGATTGCTGTTCACGTTTGTGTTGCCAGTGGCCTTTCTCACCACGGTTCCAGCGGAGCTGTTGCTGGGTCGGGTTGCAGCACCGATGCTGTTGTTGGGTTTGGCTCTCGCCTGTGGCTTCTTCGTTTCGGCGCGGGCCTTCTGGTTGTTTGCTTTGCGTCACTACACCTCTGCCTCGAGTTGAGATGCCTGATTGGTCCCATTGGCTGGATGTCGTTCTGCCATTCCTGCGCTCGCCCCTTGGTGCGGTGGTGTTCATTCCGGTGTATGCCCTTTGGGTAACGCTGCTCCTCCCCGGGATTTGGGCCTCAATGCTGGCGGGAGTGCTGTACGGCACCTGGTGGGGAAGCTTGATTGTGTTTATTGGCGCCTGTTTGGGGGCAGAAGCTGCTTTCCTCATCGGGCGCCATTGGTTGCGAGATTGGACGAGTGCTCGTCTGGAGCGCTTCCCCAAGCTTCAGGCGATTGAAAAAGGGGTGAGTCGCGAGGGGCTCAAATTAGTGTTGCTCACCAGGTTGTCGCCAGCGTTTCCCTTTTCCTTGCTGAACTTGGCCTACGGCCTCAGTGATGTGAGCTTGAGGGACTACAACCTGGGATTAATTGCGATCCTGCCGGGCACCGTGCTGTTTTGCGCTCTTGGCGCTTTGGCGGGAGACGCGGCCCGGTTCGGCGAGGTGCTGGCTGGAGAAACATCGCCAGGCGCCTGGGTTTTGCGGATTATCGGTGTGCTCGCAACAGTGGCAGTTGTGTGGCTTGCGGGCCGTGCAGCCCGCAAGGCCTTGGCCGACCAAGAAGCAGACCTCTAATCCTTGGAAGCGGGGGGAACATCAGGGTTGGGAAGAGACCAATCCCGCAGCGATGCGATTACGACAAACCAGCCCAAGCGGAGCTTGGCTGGAAGCCCAGGACGGGCAGCGAGATCGGCATATTTGGCTCGACCGCAGTCTGTTTTGATCCATGTGTAGACCTTGGGTTGAGTCATGGTTGTGGGCGTTCTGAAAAGTTGTATTTGAAAATTTGATTGGGGATCACGCTGATGTTGATGGTGACATCGTCGATACCGTGTTCCTTTTTGGAGCGGGTGACGATGCGCTGCTGGAGTTCATTGATCACGGCCGGGGTCAGTAATCCCTCTTGAGCATTTAGGACAAGTTCTACAGTCGCGTCATTGTCAATGACGCGTACATTGCTATAGAGCAATTTCACCTTTTTCCATAGGTAAGGATTGTTTTCTGCCATCTTAAATTGTTTGATTCGTCCTGCTTTGAAGATTGCAAATTGGGCGTCAAGATTTTGGCGTACGCTGAAGTCGTGGAGGGCTGATGCTAGGGGGATACATAACAGCCCAAGGAGGCCAAGCCAAATCAAGAGATTGCGCCAGCTGCGACGGATCGAGCCATAACGCTGCACTAAAAACACCATTAAACTGGCAGCGGTGATGCCAATTAAGTTGGCCATAAATAATAAAAATGATCCTTCTGAAATCTGATTGCTGAGCCCGGCCACGCTTCCCCGCCCGAACACCGCGACCATCTCTGGTCCCATGCTTAAACCAATCCCACAGACACAAAGAGGGGGGACTAGGGCAACGGCGATGGCGACACCGGCAATCGAGCTTGAGAGTCGATCACGGGTCAAAGTGAATGCCCCGGCGATTGCTGCGGCCACTGCGATCCCAAGATCAATCAAGTTTGGTGCTGTACGGCTATAGATTTCACGGTTCACTTCACTGGCATCCAGAAGCCAGGCAAAGAAGGTTGCTGTCCCAAGAACGGTGATCACGCCGATCACCACAGTGATCGCTGACCGTTTGATCAGCTTGTTGTCTGAGATCGCCAAGCCAAAAGCCAGGCTCAGAATTGGATCCATTAGGGGAGCAACAATCATCGCGCCGATCACCACAGCAGTGCTGTTTGAGATCAGTCCCAGCGTGGCAATGACGGCTGAACAGATCAGCAGTAGGAAAAAACCCAGTGATGGTTTTGAGGATTCAATGCGGCTTCGATAAACATCGTTTCGCGGAACTTTTGTTTCTAGGTTGACTCTCCACTCGCCAGAAAGGCTGTTGAAGACATCACTCAAAAGGCTTGGCATGCCAAATGAAACTCCTAAAGAGGTGCTTTCAGCATGGCCTGAAGACGATCTTCATTCAGGATTTTGATTCCCAGTGTTGTCGCTTTGGTGAGTTTGCTGCCGGCCTCTTCTCCTGCTACGAGGTAGTCAGTTTTTTTGCTGACCGAGCCAGTTACTTTCCCTCCCCTCGCTTCAATGCGCTCTTTGGCTTCGGAGCGGGAGAGGGTTGGCAGGGTGCCTGTGAGCACGAAGGTGAGGCCTTTGAGATGTTGTTCGGACGCCGCAACACCGGGATGCTCTTGATTGTTGTCATCCTGCGCGAAGCGAAACCCTTGGCCGCGGAGATCGTCGAGCAATTGTTGGTTCGCTGGGTTGGAGAACCATTGCTGCAAGCTTTGGGCGATTTCCGTTCCGATGCCATAAATCGCAGTGATGCTCTCGGGGGCGCTGCAGGCGGCCTCCATCAGGCTGCTGGCATCCGGAAATTCTGCGGTGATGGCTTTCGCGCTCACCTCGCCGATGTGGTGGATGCCTAAGCCATAAAGCTGTCGAGCCCACGATTGTTGTTGGGACAACGTCAGGGCCTCAATCAAATTTTTGGCGCTGCGTTCGCCCATGCGATCAAGGCTGCTCAGGAGCGCTGCATCAAGTCGATACAGATCTGCAATCGAGCGCACCAAGCCTTGGTCGACGAGTTGTTCGATCAGCTTGCTGCCGAGGCCATCCACATCCAGCGCCCCTTTGCTCACCCAATGGCGCAGGGCACCCCGCAGGATTGCTGGACAACTGCTGTTGATGCAGCGGGTGGCGGCTTCGTTTTCTTCTCGCACAAGGGTCGAGCCTCATTCTGGGCAGCTCTCGGGTAAGCAGGCTGGTCTTGCGTTGGCAGGACGCAGTTCCGGCAAGACCCGCACAACCTCGGGGATAATTTCACCGGCTTTTCGCACCACGATCGTGTCGTCGATGTGCAGGTCAAGCTCGGCTAGACGGTTGGCGTTATGGAGGGTGGCGCGGCTCACGGTGGTACCTGCCAAGGCGACGGGTTCAAATTCCGCAACCGGGGTGATCACACCCGTACGGCCGACTTGGACGACGATTCGAAGCAGACGACTTGGCGCTTCTTCCGCTGGGAATTTCAGGGCGATCGCCCAGCGTGGTGATTTTTGGGTGAAGCCAGCTTCGTCTTGGAGCACCAAGTTGTTCAGCTTCACCACCACGCCATCGGTGGCATAAGGCAGGTCGTGGCGGCCCTGTTCCCAGTGGTCCGAAAATCGGTTGATCTCCGCCAGATCGGCGCAGAGAGCTCGGTTGGGATTGACGCGAAATCCTGCGTCTTCAAGCCATGTCAGGGCGTCCCATTGGCTGGCAGGTTGCTCTTCGGCTGGTAAGTGCAGGGTGTAGGCGAAAAAGTCCAAGCGGCGTGCTGCCACAACTTTTGGATCGAGCTGACGCAGCGTTCCAGCGCAGGCATTGCGGGGGTTGGCAAACAGAGCTTCACCACGCGTTTCCCGTTCTGCATTCATGGCGGCGAAGGTGGCTTCGGGGATGAAGGCTTCACCGCGAACCTCCACCCACTCCGGTGGGTTGTCGAGTTGCAGGCGGAGCGGAATCGCGCTGATGGTTCGAACGTTGGCGGTGATTTCTTCGCCGCGTTGTCCGTCTCCTCGCGTGGCGGCACGCTCAAGAACTCCGTTGCGGTAGCTAAGGGCCAGCGCATTGCCATCGATCTTCAGCTCACTCACCAGCTCCAGCGGACTGCCGAGGGGGCGATCGATCGCCCGGAGGAGCCGTTCATTCCAGGCGTTGAGATCGTCGCGATTGAAGGCATTGTCGAGACTGAGCAATCCGATTCGGTGCTCAACGCTCGTAAAACCTTCGGCGGGAGCACCACCAACTCTTTGGGTGGGACTATCCGCGGTTTGTAGGCTTGGAGTGGTGTCCTCAAGCTCCAGCAGCTCTCGGTACAGGCGGTCGTAGACCGCGTCTTCCATGGTTGGCGTATCGAGGACGTAATACGCATGGGCTGCCGTGTTGAGCAGGTTGCGCAGTTCCGTGGCCCGTTCGCTCTGATCAGGCATTGACCCGGTTAATGCGGGCAATGCGCCAGTTGTCATCCACCTTGGTGAAGGTGAAGTCGAGCGGCATTTCGTCGTTGCCCGTTTCCGCCTTGAGCTTCACCGTGAGAATCACATCGCCCTCCTGGATGCGTGGACGTCCGGATTTGAGGTTTCTGAATTTGTTCAGCTTCAAATCGGCCAGGAATCGGATGAATTGCTGGCGCGTGACGTGCTGGCGGTAGGCCTTGGTGGTGAGCAGGTATGCCGCATCGATGCGACCAGCAGCCACTTGCGTGAAGAACTGCTTGATCAGCGGATTAATGCCACGGGCGCTGAGGACGAGCTTGACCGCGGTGTAAATCCAGAAGAGCAGGAGGGCTCCGCCGCCGGCTAGTAAGGCCTTAACGCCGATGTCGCGAACGAGACCCAATTCCATGACCACCCTTCAAAGCACGGCTGAGTCTGACTGACCGCGGCAGGATGGCGCGACTTTGCATCTACCCCGTGCCTCTGCAGCCATTGCTGCCCTTGTTTCATCGGTTGAACCGTGAGCACTTTTCTGGTGTGCTCGTGCGTGCAGGACAGCCTCTGACTGCGGTGCGTTGGAGCGATGGCCGCATGAGCCGAACGGCTGGTTATTACCGGCGGGGACCAGGGGTTGGCGAGGGGCGTGGCAGTGAAATCGTGTTGTCTCGGCCCGTGCTGGAACCGTTGCCGCAGGAGGCCACGGAAAGCACGTTGTGCCACGAAATGATTCACGCCTGGGTGGATTTGGTGCAGCGGCGTCGGGAAAGCCATGGCCCCTTGTTTCGAGCTCAGATGGCCGCCATCAATGCTGCGCAGAGCCGCTTTCAGGTGAGCGTGCGCCACAACTACCCGATCCCAATACGGCCTCCGCGTTGGATGGCGGTTTGCGCCAGTTGCGAGCGACGGACCCCTTGCCGCCGCCGCACCCGTCATGCCGCTTGCCGATCGTGTTGCAATCAGCATCACGGGGGGCGTTGGCATTCCAGTTGTTTGTTGCACTATGAGCCTGTGGAGTGAAGGGGCTAAGTGGACGTTTTTTGGATCACTCTTGAGTGCAGTGGTGTTGTGATTGCGCTGATCGGGTTACGGCGGGAGCATTGGCTCCGCCACAGGCGCCGTTAATCTCAAGGGATGGAGGAGCGATACGAACGTCTTGAGAGGTCACGAGATTCGCGTGATCGCCGCTTGGATCAATGGCTCCAAACTGGTCGACAGCTCGTGGACGGAGTGGCTGGACGTCGTCCGGGGCAACGTCGTCCTGGCCTAGACCTCGATTCCGTTGGGCGTTGGGTCGGCGACAAGGTGGAGTGGTTGTTGGAAGAGGACGACGATTGGAGGGAGCCTTGGCAGGACACGGCTGAGCCACAGTCCCGTCAGAAACGTCCGCTGCAGGCCATTTCGCGTCGGTCGCGACAACGCTCGATGCCGACTGCAGCGTTTCAGCCACCCCCAACAGCAGCCTCTTCAGTCGCAGAGACTTCAGGGCCTGACGAGTGGCCGGATGACGACCTGTTTCAGGTTCAGCGCTGGCAGCGCGACCCCACTCAGCGGTCTTCGCCACAGGGGGGGCCGCAAGATCAGCGGTCTTCGGCTCGGAGGGGTTTGCCCCGTTCGAGTCGTCGAAGGGCCTGACAGCGTCCGTCGGTGTCGCCAAACTTGAGGTAGTTCAACGAGCCTTGATGAGCGATTTGATTGTGATCGGTTTCCCAAAAGTGGAGGAAGCCGAACAGGTTCGTCGTGAGTTGGTCACGATCCAGCAGCAGCACTTGATCGCGCTTGAGGACGCCTGTGTTCTGGAACACGGCGAGGATGGCCATGTTCATTTGAAACAAGCGATCAACCTTGCCGCCGCAGGGGCAGCCAGTGGCAGTTTTTGGGGGATGTTGATTGGTTTGCTGTTCCTCAATCCGCTTGTGGGTTTGGCTGTGGGGGCTGGTGCCGGAGCGGCCTCAGGTGCCCTGAGCGATATCGGCATCAACGATCAGTTCCTCAAGGAATTGGGTGAAACCTTGCCCAAGGGCAGTGCTGCTTTGGCACTGCTTGTGCGGGAGGGGACCCCTGATCGCGTGGTGGAAAGTTTGCGCAGTCATGCTCCCCATGCCCGTCTGGTCAAGACCAGCCTCAGCCATGTCGATGAGGACAAATTGCGCGATCTGATCAAAACATCAGCTCAACAGGCTGAGGCTCTTCGTCTCGCCTGATGGGGGGTGGGGGTGGACCCGAAAGGAGCACCCCCGTTCCGCCAGTTGTTGGTTCACAGCGTCGACCAGCTCGTTTGGCATGTCTTCCGCCATTTGAGCTGCCGTGGATGTAATGGAAGGGGAGCCCGATTGCATGGCTTCCAGCAATTGGCTCCATTGATCAATCTGACGACTGAGGCTTACGGGTTGATGCCCCTTGGCTTCCAACAACTCCCCGCAAAGTTCTTGGTTCCAAACAACGCTTTGCGTTTGGCCATGGGGGCCGAGGTGTCTGGCCGCCTGAGCATGGATGGCATCGACGGTGGGCTGGCCGCGGCGATCACGCCAGCCGTGTTGATTCAGGATTTTCCCCGAATGAATGGCGGAGATGCCATAAAAACGACCAAGGTCGTTGAGGCTGATCCAAGTTGTGCTGTTCCCCATGGCCCTGTGAAACAAACTGTGCCCATGGTGTTCATCACCTCTAGGGCTGCAAGTTGTCAAAAACAAATCCCTACATAACGGGAAATTTGTTCATGAATTCCGTTGAAGTTCTTGGCGCAGGGTGGAGCCCAGCCATGTTTCAAGCTGCGGACTAAACACTTCTCGGATCACCGTGAGCGCTGTTCCACTTCGAAAGAAGCGGTAGTGGCGGCTCCAAAAGGGTCCGCGATGGCCAAAGGTGTCTTCCAGCCAATCCGCTTCGACGAGGGCAAGTCCGTCCACTTCACGAAAGAGTTCGGATCGGCCCTGGGTGAGGCTTTGCCAGATCGGCTGATTGCGGTCTTGGAGGTGCAGTTCTGCCTCCGCTTGATTCCACCAACTTTCAGCCCAAGCCAGTGGTGTACCGCCGCAGGTGAGCCACACCTGGCGGCGTAGGAGAGGGGCTTGCAGTTCCTGCACTTCTGCAGGGGCGCCGGGATGATCCCCTTGTTCGGCTTCCATCGCGATGAGGTCGATGGTGACGGGGTCGCCCGTGAGCAGGCGGAGATGGCGGGTTGGGCTGCCATCCCCCAGCAACATCAGTCGCCATGCGCCCGGTAGCTGTCGTGGCCCGTCCCCGGCCAGCACGGTGGCAGTGGGCGCTTGCCAAAGGTGACGGGGCGAAGGAAGTAACGAGGATGATTTGCTCAGAACACTCCTCCAACAGAAACGGTGCGGAGTTGGCCGTTTTTGCGAATCACCGCGCTGGTGTCTCTGACGGATTCCAGGATCCAGCCGCTACCCCCAAGGCTTTCGCCGATTCCTGCGGAGACCGAGCCATTGTCGATTTGGAAGATCGCTGAACTGCGCCCGCCAGGGCTTTGGACCACTCCAGTGAGCACCGGTTGTCCTGAGCCGACACGATCGACAGGTGGCGCTACATCCGGCTGCGTGATCTCGGTGGGTGCGAGCGCAACCGGTGGCATCGGCAGCGTTCGGATGGGCAGGGTGAGTGGCTTGAGGCGATCGACTGTCGCGGGGGCAGGGGCTGAAGGGATGGGCTTTTCCGTTGCGCGTAGCCGTTCCACAAGCGCCACGTTGCGCTCTCGTTCAAGCGTTCGAGCGGACCGTTGTTGATCAAAGAGCAGCCAACCACTGCTCATTAATCCAGCCACGGCAATGCCAGTGAGCAGGGGTATGTGCCATGGGCTGCCTTGCGCTGTCACTTGAGGCGCTACTTGAGGTGCCACTTGAGCTACTGAGGTCTGGATGGGCTCATGGACGGCGACCTCCACGGGCACGAGGTGGCGATTGCTTGGTGAACTTTGGCGTGCTGATCCTGCTGGGTTGTCGAAGACGCGATCCATCACCTGCTCCGCACGCAGTGTCCAATAGGCGTGGGATGTGGGATGGCGAGCGACCAAAGCAGAGCCTTGAGGATCCCAAAGCTATCGAGCTTGCGGGGTGGGGGCGAGGGGCTGGCGCTTTTGCAGTTCCAGCCACATCAAGAGGGCGGTGATGTCGGCTTGGCTGACGCCTGGAATGCGATTGGCCTGGCCAAGGGTGGTGGGCTGAATGGCGCTGAGCTTTTCCCGCGCCTCATTGGAGAGGGTTCCGATGCTGGCGTAGTTCAAATCGCTCGGCAGCTTGCGTTGGCTTTGGCGCTTCACCTGGTCGATCTGCTGTTGCTGCCGCTGGAGATAGCCGCTGTATTTGATGTCGATCTCTGCACCTTCGCGTACGGGAAGGGGCAGGTCGCCATCAGCGAGGCCATGGCGCACGAGATCGGCGGCATGCATCTGTGGGCGGCGGAGCAGGTCCGCCAATGTGATCGACCCCTTGATCGGTGCACCGGTTTCTTTCTCCACGGTTGGTGCCACAGGATCACTCACCTTGAGCCGCGTGGATTCCAGCCGTTTTTTCTCAGCATCCATCGCTTGGAGTTTCTCCTCAAACAATTGCCAGCGCCGGTCGTCGATGAGGCCAAGGTCACGACCCAGCGGCGTGAGCCGCCGGTCGGCGTTGTCGCCCCGCAAAATCAAGCGGTATTCACTTCTGCTGGTGAGCACGCGATAGGGCTCGCGCAGGTCTTGGCTCACGAGGTCGTCGATCATCGTGCCGATGTAGCTGCCCTCTCGGGGGAAGTGGACGGGCTCTTGCTCACCGATCAACCGGGCGGCGTTGAGCCCTGCCACCAGGCCCTGGGCCGCGGCTTCCTCGTAACCGGTGGTGCCATTGAGCTGGCCGGCGCTGAACAGGCCTCGTACCCGCTTGGTTTCCAGGGATGGTTTGAGTTGGGTGGCGGGCAGGTAGTCGTAATCCACCGAGTAGGCCGGCCGCAGCATTACCGCTTGCTCGAGGCCCGGCAGGCTGCGCAGCAGCTGCAGTTGGATCGGCTCCGGTAGGCCGGTGGAGAAACCCTGGACGTAAATCTCGGGGGTATCTCGCCCCTCGGGTTCCAGGAAGATCTGATGACTCTCCTTGTCTGCGAAGCGGACGATCTTGTCTTCGATTGATGGGCAGTAGCGAGGGCCTTTGCTGTCGATCACGCCCCCATAGATGGCGGTGAGATGCAGGTTGTCGCGAATCAGCTGGTGGGTTGCTGCCGTTGTTCTGGTGATGTGGCAGCTCATCTGTTCGCCGCTCACCCAAGCGGCGGGATCAAAAGAAAAGAAGCGGTCGGCGGCATCGCTGGGCTGTTCTTCCAGCTGATCCAGGGCAATGCTGCGTCGGTCCACCCGGGCAGGGGTGCCGGTTTTGAGGCGATCGGTGTGGAAGCCGAGGCCTTGCAGGGTTTCGGTGAGACCTTCCGCTGCTTGTTCCCCGGCACGGCCTGCGGCCATGGATTGATGCCCCACCCAGATGCGGCCCCCGAGAAAGGTGCCGGCGGTGAGCACAACGGCCTGGGCCGAATACACACTGCCGAAGTAGGTCCGAACGCCTTGGATGCGTTGTTCCTCTCCCTCTCCTTCCACCTCGAGGCCGGTCACCATCGCTTCGCGGAGCGCCAGGTTGGGCGTGTGCTGCAGCAGTTGCAGCATCTGGCGGGAGTACAACCGCTTATCGGTTTGTGCGCGTAGGGCCCAGACGGCGGGCCCGCGGCTGGCATTAAGGGTGCGTTTTTGAATCGCGGTGGCATCGGCGAGGCGGCCGATTACGCCCCCCAGGGCATCCACTTCATGGACGAGCTGGCTTTTGGCGGGTCCGCCGACGGCAGGGTTGCAGGGCTGCCAGGCGATGCGGTCGAGATTGAGGCTGAACAGCGCTGTGTTGAGTCCGAGCCGGGCCGTGGTGATGGCGGCTTCACATCCGGCATGGCCACCGCCAACGACGATCACGTCGAAGCGTTCGTTCGGGGCAGCAGACAAGCTCATGTCTTCATTATCAGTAGGTGCTGCATTGGCTCAAGGTGTTTTGTGGGAGCTCGTTGTATTGCTGCTCATAGCGGCGCGCGAAATGGCTACGGCTGCTGAAGCCCATATGGGCGGCGATTGCACCAACGCCGCTCAATCCCAAAGCAAGGCTGCGCTGGGGATTCAATAAGAGTTGGCGTACGAGATCAAGCCGAATGCTCCGCTGCAGTTCTGTTGGAGTCCGTCCGAAATGCTCCTGGCATCCGTTGAACAAGGATGTTCGGGATTGATAGAGCACGTCACTGAGCTCTGTGATGGTGAGATTTTTGGATGGATTGCTAGAGCACCAGTGCAGGAGTTCGATGGCTGCGGTATGGCGTGTTTGTCGCTTGGCAATCGGCAACGTGCGGGCGGTTTGGTTTTGAAATGCCTGAAAAAGACTGTCGATGAGTTGATTGGTTGCTTTGGTGATGTGTGCGTCGCTTTGGTTATTGATTAAGTCGTGCAGTTGTGTGCGTAGTTGTGTGCGAATCGGTTCGCAGAGTTCCAGTTGATTGCTCTGTTCCCAGCGCTCCAGAGGGAGATCTCCAGCTTTGCGTTGTTGATGGTGCTCCCCTAAGTGCTCCTTGGAAATAATCAAGGAAGCCAATGCAGTGTCTGCTGCTAAACGCAGATCAAAGTCACGCAATTGATGGTTGTATCCCATTAATCCAGGCCATGGCATGTCGATCCCCTGGGCGCGTATGGGGTCAGAAGATTGTGGGTCGCCAAGGGGAATCGCAATGGTGCAGGGCTTGGGCCGCCTCGATCCACTTAGAAAGATGGCTTGGTTGGCCTCGAGCAAGGTGAGACGACACGAACCGAGGTTGATGATTCGCAACCGACCTTGCAACGGGCCCTGGCTCAATTGAAGGGCGCTCAGGTCGGGAGAGATGGGCTGAAAGAGCTCCTGCAGATCGGCGCAGCTTTGGAATGATGGGTCGAGAAGTTCCACTCAATTGGATTTCGATGGCTTTAGTGTGGACTGAGTCTCCTAAAATGGAGGGCTGAAGATAAAAATCAGCAGCTCTCCATTTTAAGGGTTATTGCAAGATGTTGTAAGTAGAGAAAACATTCGAGCAGTGAGTCGCGCAATAAAGGTGTGATTTGCCCGCGCATGCTTTTGCATTGGCCATTAAATTCTTTCAGCAAATGTTGAGCCAGTTTAAATTATCTTGATGTATATTTTGCCTGCGGCGTTAGTTCTTCAACGTGTCTTCCCTAGAGGTTGAGATCTTGGAATGAGTTGATGGTTTGATGGGCATAGCTCCAATCGCTGCTTTTGTTGAAGGTCTGCTTGGTAAACAGATCCTGGTAAGTATCTGTTAATGCGGGGTTAAGCTTGTTGCCCAAGCCGTGCATCCTGACTTGAATTTGTTTTTTTTGGATTGGATGTTTGATCCGCGAGACGGTCAAGGGCGGCATTGAGATGATTTTGCATTTGCTTCCATTGCCACTGCCCACTGTTGTTTTTTAAATGTAGTGGATTTCCATCATTATCATAGAGAAGGCCAGAGGTTGTGATCTCTTCCCCGCCAAGGCTTGCCGGAAGTGGGATAGGAGTGCCAATAATCGAATCAGAGACTGAATTCACTCTGGTGTCCCACCAACTGCGTCTTTCAGGCTTTCCATCTATAACTACAGAAACATTGGTAGAACTTTTGCTGCTATTCTTTTGGATTACTTTTTGGTCTAATAAGTATTCAAGGCCTTCGAGGGCTCCGAGCATTTCTGTTCCTGCATATAAATTCGAAGGTGATTTTGTATTGGCTTGATAAAGATCTAAGTCTGTTGGTTGTGGAAGGTTGAGGCTTTTCCATCTTCGGTTTTTGGTTGTCGATTTGCCAAGTCTTTCGCTTGCTATGCTTTGCTGGACGATCTTTTTCATGATTCCGATGCCACTATCTAGATTTTTGCGAGATAGATAAAAGTTTTGATGCCTAACTCCATAGTCATAAGTTATGATGTGAAAGTTGATAGGTTTAGGGCTCTCGCTAATTTTTGGGTCGCTGATTATTTGGTAGTTGTTTAATTTTTGGGTTAATTGATCTATTTTTACAGGAAATAGCTCATGTAAAAAATCTTTTGAGGTAAGGGGTGTCTCTTTTTTTAGGCTATTGATTTGATATCCTGCATTTACTAGGTTTTGCGCTAGCGATTGCAATACTATGAGTATTTGACTTTTATGCCTATTTTTTGATCCGCGATGGTGTATTGATGTTGATGTGTCTACTAATAAGTAGGCGTCGTTTGCGTGCTCTTCCTCAGTCATAAGTACGTTATTTGTCTCCTTTCGATCTTCAATCAGAGGTTCTTTCTCCTTGCTGCATTCAGTGGTGAGTTTGATGTTGCTGATCAAGATCCCGAAGGCATCATCTTCGGAAGCTAGCTCTTGGAAACGGATAGTTGCTTTTTCAGAGCTTGCTTGGAATTCATATTGATGCTGTTGCCAGGCTGTGCGGGACGTTGCTTGTATGGTTTGAGTTGAGATAGCTTTTTGGTCCTCAATCCAACTCAGGCCTAGTGTCTCCTGTTTATGCTCTCTTCGCTTTCTCAGGAAGAAGCTTAATTGATATGTGTTGCCTTTGATGGTTTTTATGCTCTGCTCAATCCGATCGGGATTCGGATTTTTGCGAGTGCTTCTTTTTGCATCAAGTTCAATAAAATGATTGCTTGATCTGAGGGGAGGATGAATCTTCTCGAATCCTTTTCTCCATACTTCGCCGCTATTTTTGAGACTCCATCCAGGAATATTGGCAACTTTGCTCCAGCCATTTTTTTGATTCTACTATTAACTTTTTCATTTGCGATCTGAAAATCACTGTTTTCTAGAAGATTGTTTGAGGAGCAGTCGTCCTGGTCTTGATTAACAACTGATATTGATGTTCTAATGTTTTGTGGAAAGTCGCTTCTGGACTTCGCTTTTGCGCGCAGGATGTAACTGATATTACCGTCAACGATTTTATCGCTTAGCCCCTTAACCTTGACTTCTTGTGGTGTATTCCAGTTTCTAGGTGTAAAGCTCAGTGTGTTTGAGTTCAGTGAACCTTCTGTTGTGTCGTTGCCTGAGATGGAAACGGTGACATCGGCAGTGGGAGCGGCATTTAGAACGACGGTGAATGTGGATGATCCACCGGCTTCTGTGGTGAGGAGATTTCCGGAACCGTCTGTGGTGCCGGTTTGGGTGATGGTGATGCCGTTGGTGTCGTC
>JBDQPG010000060.1:0-13778 GCA_040260695.1 Synechococcus sp. SFB_27S_18OctNov_coas_78
CGGTGAGGTTGGTCACCACCAGGGGGCCCTCAGCGATGCCATGCCCGCGCCCCAGTCCGTCAAGGGGTTCGACAGCGTGTCCTGTGAGTAGGGCGACGGTTCGTTGCCATTGCTCTTCGGGCCCACTTGTAGAGCCATGAATGGCCCCAGGCAGCCCGGCGGCCCACTGGGCGAGCAACAGGGAACTGCTGTCTGAAAAGCCGAGGCTCCATTTGGGCCGACGGGGGAACTGAAAGCCAGCCTCCAAGACGCGAGCACTGCCCCATCCCCCACCGAGGGAGATCACCGCATCAATGCTGGGATCAGCCCAAGCCCTTGCAAGTTCGACAGCGCGTTCACGATCGCGACCGGAAAAATATCGCCATTGTTCGGTCACTGCGGGCGGAATCTCCAAGGTCCAACCTTCGGCGGCGCAGCGGTTGATCAGGGCATCAAATCTTGTATCTGGCTCGATCCAAGTGCCCGGATTGACGGCGCGTAAGCGGGACCCCTTACGGAGAGGTGGGAGATTTGGCACCGATGCTCTTGCTGGAGCGTTGGCCCGTCCGCCCAGCAGCGCACCTAGCGCAGCGGTCGCTCCTGAGATCAGCAGCGAACGACGCTGAATCATCAGTTCAGCAATGCTTCCAGCATGCTGCGGCCGTCGGTTCCGCCGGTGGCTGGATCACAGGCGCGCTCTGGATGGGGCATCAAACCAAGAACATTGCCCGAAGCATTGGTGATTCCAGCAATGTCCTCCACTGAACCATTGGGGTTTGCGCCATATCGAAGCGCAATGGAGTCTTCATCTTGGAGTTGTTTCAAGGTGTCGTTGCTGCATTGATATCGACCTTCCCCGTGGGCGATGGGCAGCACAAGGGAGGCATTGTTGCCGTAGGCCTTCAGCCAGCCTGTGCGGGTGCTCGACACGTGCAGTGGTGCGTCTTCACAAATGAAGTGGAGGTTTTGATTGCGTGTCAGAGCTCCAGGGAGCAGTCCCAATTCCGTCAGCACCTGGAAGCCATTGCAGATACCGAGAACCCGCCCGCCTGTCGAAGCGAAGTTCATCAAGGATTGGAGCACGGGTGCAAATCGGGCAATGGCCCCACAACGCAAGTAATCGCCGTAACTAAATCCCCCTGGCAGGACCACCGCATCCAAGCCACTGAGATCTGTTTCCTCGTGCCACAACCGCCGTGTGGGCAGGTTGAGGCATCCCTCGGTCGCCCACTGCACATCCCGGTCGCAGTTGGAACCGGGAAAAACAACAACTCCGATCGTCATGAATCTTGGAGCTCCAGTGACCAGTCTTCGATGACTGGGTTGGCGAGAAGCCGATCGCTCAGCAGTTCAAGTCGACGACGGGCCTCTTCTTCATTGGGGGCATCAATCTGCAACTCAACGGCTTTTCCGATGCGCAGTTTGCTGATCCCATCCACGCCCAGACGGACTGCGGCACCTTTTGCCGCTTCCCCAGCAGGATCCAGCACAGAGGGGCGCAGGTGGACCAGAACGCGGGCTTGATAACGCGGCACGATCACCAGCAGGGCTAGTCGAATCCTGCCAGACCCCCAACCTGTTGGTTGTCCTGCGTGACCCCTTGATGGCTGGCGGGTGGTAAACCGGTTTCGGCGTTCTTGGCCAAGACCGTGTTCACCCTCACTTGCAAAAGCTGTGGGACTCCCGTTGAGATCCCTGGACGCTTTGGCTTCAAGTTGAAAGGCAGTGGCATCAACAGCACGTTGTGCAGCCGCTGCCGTCAACTTCAATTTCGAGAAGCGAGGACGAATGAGCTCGCGTCAATGGATCACCCACAACACGATGGCGTCAAGGGGTTGTCGACATCGCGGCGATTGTTGCCCGCTACCGCCGTTGTGATTGCGGTGTTGTTGTTGATCGGCAGTGTTTGGCTCGGACGTCGCTCAAGCGATGAGAGGCAGATTCTTCAAGAGGGACCTGCACCAGCGGCCAGCCCATTGCCCTCGAGGTAGAGCGTCTGACTTGGGAAAGCAAATTCAATACCTTGTTCTTGGAATGTACGCATGATGTTCAGATTGATGTCTTGTTGAATGTCAAGAGCGTGGGTGTAATCGCGATTATCGATATAATAAACAATTTCGAAATTTAAGCTGTAGTCGCCAAATCCTGTGAAATGGCAGCGGTTGAAAATGGCATGATCTGTGTTGTCAACAATCGTTTGAATTGTGACTGGTATCGATTGAATTTGATCCGCAGTGGTTTGATAGGTAACACCGATGGGATATATCATTCTGCGTTGCTTCATTGTGGCAAAATTTTCAATATTTGAATTGGTTAATTTTGAATTATTGATCACAACAATTTCACCCCTTAGGCTGCGAAGATGAGTGGATCGAACCCCAATTTTTTCAACTGTGGCCGATACAGAATCGACTGCAATAAATTGTCCGATTGTAAATGGCTTGTCGATAAGAATCATGAGATAGGCAAATAATTCTTGCGCTGGTTCTTTTAAGGCCAGGCCTAGTCCGATGCCGCCAGCACTGAGCAAGCCCCATACCACAGCCAGCTTGACTCCTTGGCTTTGTAGAATAATGAGGCTGACTACAATCCAAGTTAATGCTTTTAAGAGTGGGAAAAGTGTTTTGATCAGTTGCTCCATATCTTCTCTTCCGCTGCGACGAGCAAGGCCTTGCAAAAGGCGAATACTGATCCGGTTAATCAGACGAATGAAGACAATGGCCCCTGCGATCGTCAGAATGATTTCGTAGGGCCTGTTGAGTCCTCCTGGGAGCTGAAGCTTGTCTTCGGCCAGGAGGAGAACAGCAATCGTGCCGAAAGGAAAGATTGCACCGGTAATTTCACTTAGAATAAAATCATCAAAATTTGATCGTGTTTGTTTGGCTAATCGCGGTAGAGTCTTTTTGAAAATAAAAGAGATTAAGAACGTTAATGCAATTCCTACGACGATATCAATGAGGGTGCTAGTCACGTGCTTTTGGATTGGCTGCTGTAATTGTGCAGCGTGGTTGTGTTGTTGGCAAGATTATTCATGAATCAAGATGAGCATCTGATTGTTTGATGGCATGCTCTTGCATTCCATCAGCTTGAGAGGAAGCTTCGTTATTAATGTTTGGATCCATTCGATGTCACGCACACCCCAAATGGAATTACGTGCGCGCAGGCTTGTGTCAAAGCTGGCATTGCTTTCGCTTGTGTGAGCCCCATTTCGTTTGAATGGTCCATAGATCATTAATGGAGCATTGGCAGAAAGTTGTTCTGCAGCCTCCTCGAGAACTGCTACGGTGCAATTTTCACTGCTGATATGGAGTAAATTGATACATACGATTGCAGATAATGATATTTGGATATCCTTAGGTAGTTTCCATGGCTGTTGTGTCACATCGAGGTCGAGGGCTTTCGCCATGCTTTTGCTTTGCCCTGTGTGCTTGATCCAAGCATTGATGCTTGCGCGATGCTGAGGATCTGGATCACTTGCCTGCCACCGGAGATGGGGAAACCTTTGTTGAAACTCCACTGCATGTTCACCACTGCCGCTGGCGATTTCTAAAATGGTTCCCTCCTTGGGGAGCCACTGTTGAAGGACTTCTGCGATGGGTTCGCGATTCCTTGCAGTGGCTGGGAAGTGTAAACGTTGATCTTGGTTTGGCACCATCATCTGGGATGCGTTTGTGCTGAAGTGGCTTGGCTTAGTCTCCCTCAGGGAATGGTTCTTTGATCAGTTTTGAGAACTCTTCGGCAAACTTTTTGAAATATACATAGAGTCGTTCGATTAAAATCAACTATATGGATTAATTGGCACAATTTTAATTGAATTCCTTGTCTAGATTGTCTCAGCTCTTTTGGTGATTGATTACAGCACTGATTGCTGGAAAGCCAGAAAGCTAGATTTGTTTCAAGCGATTTAGCGCTGACAGCTGGAATGTTGTTGTTTGACTTTTCGCGCTTCGATGTCCTCTCTGAACAGCAACACGATGAAACTTTCAACGATTGCTCTGTTGGCCGCAATCATTTGTCCCATCGCAGGCCATAGTCAGCAGGAGCCGGTGAAGGTGCTATCCATCACTGATGCTCAGCAGCTTCTCGTTGAGGTGAATGACTATGGCCGCGCCGTCCGCTTGGCTTGTCTTCAGGCACCTCGATCCAGTCAGCAACCATGGGCAGACCGTGCTAAGGCCGTTCTGAATAATTATGTGAAACGTGGCGATCAGGCGTTGTTCGAGCTGCGATCCCGGGATGTATATGGGCGCCTCGTGGGTCGATTGTTTGTGAATGGCAAGGACCTTGGTGCTCAGCTTGTGCGTGATGGAAGCGTTATGGCGTGGGATGGATTCCTTGGCCGGTGTGATGATCTGAATTATTCAGAGCTTGAGAAAACCGCCGTGGATGCCGGCCTTGGCCTGTGGTCGGCATTTCCAGCGTTGAAGCGACCGTGGGATGTCATGGAGGCCACTGGTGGAGGAGAGCCCTAAGGATTTGATGAGTAGTTCATTGTTTGGTATGGATCAAGACATCCGGAACGAAGTGTTTTTGGCTGAATAGAACACCATTGAAATGTCGCCATGCCTGATGAAGCTGGAAGCCTTGATTGCCGTGTGGTGATTGATGCCAAGCGATCACTTGAAGATGTTTTGCGCCTGCTTTCAGATCTGCCCCATACCGACCACATCCGCAGGCAGGTCCTGTCGGTCTACAACCAGCTCGAGGGAATGCATGATTTGAAACGGTCGGCAGGCCAAAAAGTGTCGTTCCGTTCCGCGAATTGGAGTTCTGCAACCCATTGATGGCCTGGTGGTCTGCGTTGCATCACAGTGAGTGAAGTTGCTGAGAGCGGTTTGCTCTGGTTGTTGTCCACTGTTTGTGTCAGCGTGATTGCCGCCTGCCATTGGGGTGCTGTTTTGTTAGCGTCTCAATCTGATCAACAGCAGCAACGTTGGGCCTCCCTAGGAGGTGGTGCGGGCTTGGCTTATGTGTTTGTGCATCTATTACCTGAGTTGGCCAGTGGTGGTAGCGAATTATCCGAAGCGATCGGCATGGTTCCTTTTGCCCCGACCCATTTAATTGAATCACTCCTTTTTTTTGTGTCTCTTGTTGGGATCTGGGTGGTTTTTAGTATTGATGTTTTAGCTCGACGCCAAACTTCTTTCTCACCGATTTCGGCATGGTTGCATCTTGGCAGCTTTGCAGCTATTAATTATCTTTATGCTTACTCTCTTCCTTCTCTAATCAGCACAGGAATTCTGTACGGAATTTTGTTTACTGTTGCGATTAGCACGCACGTTTTACTTGCCGATCGTTTTTCAGCTGTTCATCACCCCAAGCGGTTTCGGCGGCGTAGTCGTTGGCTTGGGAGTGGTGCCTTGGCCTTTGGACTGCTCAATTCATTTTTTTGGCATCCCATCTCCGATTTAACCTTGGGTTTGGCAACAGCATTTCTTGGGGGGGGCCTGCTGATGACGGTCTTTCGCGAGGAGTTACCTGCTGCGAGCAGCGCGCGCTTGATTTGGTTCCTTTCCGGAAGCATTGGGATGGGAATTCTCTTGGTTATTCCCTTGTTGAGTCATTCCTTGGGCAGATAAAATAAGTCATCTGCTATTGCAAATGTTTGAGAATGACCGGCGACCGGCCTGGTTGAACTGGGTTTTTTTAGCGATCTTTCTTTGGTCGTCTTGGCAGTTGCTCGGCTTTTGGCTTCCTCAGATTCAGGGTTAACCCTCTTTCTAAGAAGGAAGGGAAAGGCTTAAGCCACCCCGACAAGACGAACGGTTCCCCAAAGGTCGAATACACAAAAAATCAATCCAATGATGATGATGTCCCAGGCTCGATGACGAATGGCCCAAGGGGCGAGAAAGAGTTCTGCCACGCCATGGAGTGCTGTTCCGATCGCGATGTGTTCGAGCACCAATAGTCCATGGGCAACCAAAAAGAGTGCGCTGGCCACGCATCGCATCAGCACCTGCCATGACCCGAGCAATAGCGATGCCCCCTAACTGCAGCTGCACCTTAAGCGTGATTAGCCTTTGCATTCAAGAGTGTCTCTGGTGCGGTGGCATCCGTTACTGTCCACTGCTTGTTCAGGGGGGTACGGTTCGGCCCAAGAATGTTTTTATCGAGTGATCTAATCAATGTCAATTGAACTTGGAGTGGTTTGTATTGGTGCTGCGATTGCAATCAGTATCTCCTTTGCGTTTGCTGCTTGGTTTGAACGATCGAAGACGAACAATGATTAGGTTTTTGATTGGGTTGAACAATCAACATGTATTGGTTGACCTGATAGATATTGCTTGAGTGATTGAATAGATTCTTAAGCTTTGGAGCTTCTATCTTGGAAGGTTGACCAATTGTATGGGAACGATCGAATTCTGAATGTCTCCGGTCGTTCCGCATCGATTGGCTTCGGATGTTGTCTACGCGTGGGGAGATGAAGGCCGGATTTGGCTATTTCTCTTGATTAATTTGGTAGGTGGGGGATCGATTCGATGGGGTATGGGTTTCAAATGCAACCAATAAAAAAGCCAGCATTTCTGCTGGCCGAGTGATGGGGATATCCACAGGTTAGTCGGAGGGCCTAGCTCTTGCAAGGCTTTTCGTGAAACGAGGGCGAGACTGTTGCGACCATGTTTTCCACTGCTCTGTGGATAATTGGAGAGGTTGAGGCGTTTGCCTGTTAAGAAGCGAGTGGTGGTAATGGGTTTTCGGCCCGCGTTGGGGCTGTTATGGATGAGGTTGTGTTCGAAATTGTGCTGGGGTTTGCTCAAAAAAGCCGCTTTAGGGTCGAGTTGATGCCCGACAAAACAAGTCGTGTGGCTTCGTTTCCGTTGACCGATCTGAGTTGTCCCGTTTCACAGTCGCTGGCTTGGAAGATGCCCTCGGATTGGACTGAGGCAGCTGCAGAACTGTCTGGATGAATGATCCACCCAATCCACCAGTTCGTCGAGGGCTCTTCAGCGGACTGGCAGCCTGGCTCAACCAAGATCAGGTCGCCTGGTTTTAACTCTGGAACAACTAGTGCACCTAACATTGCAACCCCCTTCGGTTCGTTGTGCAGGTTTACTGCTGGAGGACTGCCGAGTGGTGTGGATCCCGGCCCCTTTGGTCTAGCTTCGATCGCCTTTGTAGCAAGGAGCACAAAGGCCTAAAAGTTCGTTGAACTTATGGGGCTGTCCAAAGCAGTTGCCACAACTCAGCAGGGCGTGAAATCTGCTGTGACTGGTGGCCCGCCGCCTGGTGGTGTCCTGCAGCCCCGGTCTGTTTGAGGTTGTTTCGTCTCAAGCTTTTTTGGTTCGAGCTCTTTGGGCTTTTCCTTTCGTGGAGGTGGTACTGACTGCGACTTCACCTTCTGGGGTTCGACTGTTGTCTTTGGCTTGGGTTGCCATTCATTGGGATGTTCAACTTTTTGTATTTGGCGGTTTTCTTTTTTTAGCTCAATGTCATGCAGATCGATTTTCTTTTGCTTGAGAAGTTCCAGAGTGCTTGCATACGCCACGCCGATCACAAGAGCGACAGCCACGACTTGGACAACCTGCACAAGGGCCAGGTTCGTTTTAGCTCCCATGACATCACCCCCCAATCAGACCATTATCAAAGCAGGAGATCCCTTCAGTTTGGAATCAGACGACCTACTGCCTTCGCCAACCGTTGCAGTGCGCGTTGTCGTACTCACGTTTTGCGTTCCGGTAGAGCTTGGTATTGGTCGAGAGGTCGCGGCTCGCTTCGTCAACGATTGTTTGATCGCCTCCTGCCGCGATCACCAACCGATTTCTGCTCATACTGCTACCTAGATTGGACAAAATCTTTTTGATTAGTTGGCAGTCTTCGATGGATTGACTAGGTAAACTTAGGAAAAGTAAACTGTTAAAAGCAAGAAATACTGGCAAGAAGAACTTTGATTTCATCTTAGATTATTGTTTTGATTTGATCTAAAAATGTTTAACTTAATATCGGTTGAGTGGATCGTTGATGCTTTCAGCGGTCGTCAGTAGGGGAGGTGAATGGGTCATGACTATAGATTTTGTGCTGCTCGTTCAAGGTCTTCCCAGCATAATTCTGCGTCGGGAAGTCCTTCGTTGATTTCGGCTTTGAGCAACTCAGCCTCGTCCAGCAAATCCTGCTGAACCAAGTCGAGATATTTCCTGTATTGGACCAGCCAAATGAGGAGTGTGGGTGTGCTGTTTGTCATACACCAATTATGGCGCATCGGAAATCGAGATTTGGTGTCGCAGGCTCCAATTGCCTGCTGTGAGATTGTTCCTGTTGAAGACGATGAGTGAATCGATATTTTCTCGATTGATTTTCACTCATTCTTCGTATGGGTAGTGGTTCTGAACGAAGAACTGTTCGTTAATTGGTGGCCGCTGGTACGTCCCTTGTTTTGGACGATTGGGTAGCTTGATGGGAGGCGGCGTCATGTCTTGGTAGGGCACTTTGCTGAGCACATGGTGGAGGCAGTTCAAGCGAGCGCGACGTTTATCGTCTGCCTCGACTGTGAACCAAGGCGCTTCGGGGCTATGGGTGTGCGCCATCATGGCGTCTTTGGCTTTTGAATATTCGACCCAACGATTTCTAGACTCGATATCCATGGGGCTGAGCTTCCAGCGTCGTTGTTCATTTTCAATCCGTTCCTGGAAGCGTTTTTCTTGCTCTTCATCGTTAATTGAGAACCAATATTTTAGTAGTAAGATTCCGTCTTCAGCCAGCATTTTCTCGAATTGTGGACAAGCTATATAAAATTGTTCAACCTGTTTTTCGGTTGCAAAGCCCATCACCTTTTCGACGCCAGCACGGTTATACCAACTGCGATCAAAAATCACGATCTCACCTGCGGAGGGTAAGTGTTCGACGTAGCGCTGGAAGTACCACTGGGTTTTTTGCTGGTCGGAGGGTGTCCCAAGGGCAACGACTCGACAGCCTCGGGGATTCATTGGCTCCGTTAATCGCTTGATTGAACCGCCTTTGCCTGCAGCATCGCGACCTTCAAAAAGTATCACAATCCGATATCCAGTCGCCTTGACCCAGTACTGCATTTTGACCAGTTCTGCTTGAACTTTGCTGAGCTCTAGCTCGTAAATTTTTTTCTTTAGTCGGTGTGAGTCGCAATATGATTTAGATCCCTCGTTAATATTTTTATTCTGCTTTGAATGGTCGTGATTGTTATTGGTGTCGTCTTGCGTCATACATGATTTAATGCTTCTTGCTTTGATAATTGCATCTGTGCTGCATTGCTCTGCTTGTTAATAAATTGTTTCAGTGTTGGCATTGATTATGCGCGCGATGGTTTTGATTTGGGCTTCGCTTGGCAGATTGGAATGTTGATCTCTGTCGCAAATCGACCAGGATGTTCGTTTTGGTTGGAGGGATGATTCTTGTCGGGGTGGTCTCTTAGGACTTGCAGCTTGCCCCCATGCTGATCAACAACATGACTCACAATGGCCAGTCCAAGGCCGCAATGGCCTTGGGCTCCGCGGGCCTCATCGAGGCGCTGAAACGGCTGTAAAGCACGTTCCCACCGGGCGGCGGGAATCCCCTCGCCTTGATCCCAAACCTCGATTGCTACCGACTGTTCATTGCGCTTTAGGCGAACGACCACGGGCGCTTTGCCGTAGTTGAAGGCATTGTCGATCAAATTGCCGACGGCACGCCCCAGGGCAACCGGTCGAATATCAGCGTTGATCGAAACCAATTCAAGCTGCAAGTCTGCAGCCGAATAGCCCGCAGCCACCTCGGCTAACCAATGATCCAGGGGACATCTCACCATCGCTTCCCGTTCTCCGCCGCCGGCGTAGAGAAGGAACTGACCCGTGATGCGTTCCAGGGATTCCAGGTCGCCTGTGCAGCGTTCTCGTTCGTCTTGGCTTAGGGCCACCATCGACAATCGGAAGCGAAGTCGTGTAATTGGCGCCCTGAGATCGTGAGCAATGCCGGCCAACATGGTGGCTCGCTCCCTTCGATTTGCCGCCAAACGCGCCACCATGGCATTGAAGTGTTTGGTGATCCGTCGCACTTCTGGAGCACCGCGATGTTGAACACTTTCTGGCTCTGAACCTTCCCCAACGCTGGATAACGCCGTTTCTAGTCTTCTTAATGGACGTTCCACTTCGATCAGTAAATACAGCACGCCAGTCACCACAACGGCGCTGATCAGCCCCGCTAACAGCAGCATCGGTTCGGGTGGCCAGCCTCGGGTGGCCGGGAGCGCACTGCCAAGCCACACCGGCTCCAGCGGAGAGATCAACTCAATCCAGACATCGCGTTTGCCTTGGATTTGACGAGCTGAAAGTACGGTTGGGCAGTGACTGAGTTGGTTGCAGAGCACCTCTTGCAACTCGCCAATTCGTCGCTTGTGCGTGGTTTGGTTTTGATCCGGGCGGGGGGGGTGATCCCGCACAATGAGATCTAGACCCGTGAGATCGCTAATTAGGGCAGGTGGATAACGTTCGAGGGTGAGTTCTGTGAGCCTTACGTTTAAGGCTAAATTTCGACCCAGTTGTTGAATTTGTAGACGCTCCATTTGTCGCCCGAAAAGGGCTTGTAGAAGCAGGAGTGAAATGAGCCAACTACCTAAAAGTGTTCCGCTCCATAGGCTGATTTGAACTATTAAGCGTTTCAACTTGGTGGCCTTTGCCATCTAGCGGGTGCGAGGAGTTCCGTCGGGTACGAACACATAGCCATAGCCCCATACGGTTTGCAGGTAACGGGGACGGGTTGGATCGGGCTCCACAAGTTTTCGCACCCTTGAAACTTGAACATCCATGCTGCGGCTATCGGTGTCGCTACTCGGACCACGGGCTAACTCAATCAAACGTTCGCGCGAGAGGGGACGGTGGGGATGCTGAACGAATGCCGCCAAAAGACTGAATTCACCACTTGTGATCACTGTGGGGTTGTTGTCACGGCACAGGGTTCGTGCTGACAAATCCAGCACATTGTTGCCAAAGCTGATGCGACCACCATCGGCGACGGGCGTGCCTGCAGGAATGTTGCTTCGGCGACGAAGCACTGCCTCAATTCTGGCGGAGAGTTCTCGGGGTAAAAACGGTTTGGCGAGGTAGTCGTCTGCGCCCTGCTCCAAGCCAATGATTCGATCAACGCCCTCGCCGCGAGCCGTCAACATCACAATTGGAAGGTCATCGCCGGCATCCCGCAAGCGTCGCAGTGCTGTTAGGCCGTCATCTCCTGGGAGCATCAAATCGAGAACAACGAGATCGGGGCGTTGAAATTCAAGCCGTGCTTCCAGTTGCTTCACGTCACAGAGGCTTCGAACGTCATATCCCTGATCGAGCAGGTATGTCCCCACCATTTTTCGAAGTTCTGGGTCATCGTCGACCACCCAAATCATCGATGTGAGATCACCACTCATCGATCCATCCAGCATTCCCTTCGTTCTACCTCCAATACCTGTGGAGCACGTGTCTGATCTGTTGACTAGGTGTGACGAAGTACGTCTGGGATCCGCTCGTTTTCGCTGAACCCAGTCTGGATCTGCGGGTCGGTGCTACGGGAATAAAATTCTGTCATGACTGCCGCTTTGTTGGTCATATCTCAGACATCGTCGACGGCAGACTTTGTTCATAGTCTGGAGCGATGACTGTTTTCACTTCATCCCGAGCTCTGCTGCCCGCTTTGGTTGTTGTGTTGGTGGCAATGCCTGCAACCGGAGCTCCTCAATCATCAACGATGCGTGTGTACAACACGCGGATGGAAAGCCTGTTTCTTCGCCTTGATGGGAATCGCAATGGTCGCTTGGAGTTGCATGAAATCCAAAGTGAGCGGGCGCTGTTGCGCCGGTTGAAACGTCTGAAAACTCGCTCTTATCTTCTCCTAGACGATTTGCGTGGTTCAGGTTCATCGCCCAGTGGCCCACGCTTGCAACGTCATTTTCAACAGGCTGACCGGAATCGTGATCAACGCTTGAATTGGGACGAAGCCCAGGCCATCCCATGGATTGCCCGTCATTTCAAACGATTGGATGATGATCTGGATGGCACGATCACCCTTTCTGAGCTCTGGCGGATGCAGCGCTCGTTGGCTCCGCCTCAGCGCCGCCCTTGAGAGTTCAGTTTCAGCAACATGCGCGCGAGTCGTATCAGCCGCCAAACACCTCCAAAGCTGAGCACGCCAGCTAGTACCACCAGTGCTGCAATGACGACGACAGCGGCAAGACCCAGCATCGCTTCGAGCAGTTGTTGAATGCCACGTATGAGGTCGGCGATGGCCTCGCTGACCAATAGGACAACATCCACCTGTTGGGGCAATTGCTGAAGCAGAAAGGTAATGCCCAGGCCGGCAGCTAACATCAAAAGTCCGGCAAAAAGCTGCCGAAACACAATCACAAACGGAAAAGGCCGTTTTTGGCGAAAGACCCGCCGCTGTGATCGAAGGGACGTGCGAGCGCGTCTATTCATGATTCGAGGGTATGGCCTGCCCCACGCATCCAGCGTGCAAATTCAATCAGCACCAGTTCGTTTGGACAGTTGATCAGGGTGAGACATCCCACCGTGCAATCGCCATAACCACTGTGATGAAGGGTGAGGTGATAGTCCGATCCACTGAGCCCACAGACCTCTGGGTCGCTCCGAACGACCACGTCGAGCGAGGCTCCGATGCGGGCAACACGTCGTCTTAGATCAGACCAGCTGTCACCCATGCTCTGGAACGGATGTGCGATTGCTGTCGATTCTGAAGGCTCAGTGTCTGTCGTCAACGTTCGGCATCGGGTTGTGCTGTTTCAAGTTCAATGCCTGGGGCCAAGGGATTGGCCGACTCTTCTCCAATCGGAGGTAAGGGTTGGAGTATGGCGACGCCCACCGATGCCGCGAGAGCCAATCCGCCAAGAACCGGAGCAGCTAGTCGGCGTTGCAGGGGAATGCGATCGGCTAACTCCTGATGTTTCAGCGGTTGATCGGGTGGGATGGTCCAAGTCAGCTTGACGCGTTCATCCAGGCGGAGACGATCCAGGCAGCGCACCAGATCAGCTAACTCGGCATCATCGAGCTTGATCTGAAGCGGCTCGACCCCTTCACGACTGCTGCGCAGTTCCAGCTGATGCCCAGAGCCCGACTCCATCGGGCCTATGGAAACAAAACTATTGTTGGCGCCGAAGCGCCGGCCCACTCCTGATAGTTGGTGGCGGGCATAGGGCATCACGGCAGTCATTAAGGACACGAGATGGTCGCGGGTGCCCTCGAGTTCCGGCGTGCCGATGAGCTGCAGGCGCCAAGCGGACAAAATTCCAATGGCTTCGTTGCCGTGGCCGGCGGATAAATCTGGGTACCCCTCCACGAGAAGAAGAGCGGCCGTTTGTTCGTAGCGATATGAGTTTTTTTGCATGGAGGGGTTCAGGGTGTGGGGTCGAGCAGCGTGGCGCGGAGTCTGTCGATCCCACCGGGGCCAGCACAGAGGGCCAGGGTGTTGATCAGTTGGCGGTGAAGGGGGCCCTCACTGTCGTGATTCAGAAGATGCACCACAGCACCCCGTCGAAGATTCATGCGTTCCTCGATCAGATCCCCCAATCGCTCTTTGAGCAACGTCCAGCGCTCTTGGGTGAGTTGGGTCGGTTCACGGCTGGAGAGCAACTGGTGGAGCATCGGATACAGCCTCTCAGCCATCGCACATACCAAGCAAATCAGTGATTCGGCATCTACTGGGTTGAGTTGTTCCCTGCGTGTGGTGCGGCGAAGCGGGTTGTGGCAGCGCCGCTTCCACAGTTCAACACGGTTGGGAAACTGGGCCTGCAACCCCATCTGGTGGCTTGTCCACAGCATCGCTTCACCACCGTTGAGGTCAAGGGCCTCGACGGTGAG
>JBDQPG010000098.1:0-2786 GCA_040260695.1 Synechococcus sp. SFB_27S_18OctNov_coas_78
GATGCCCTTACTGGGTTTATGGCTGATCGCCATCCCTGTGCATGCCGAGAACATGGACGATCTCATCAAAGTGCTCCAGGACGGTGATTGCCGCAACTGCCGCCTGGCCGATGCCGACCTTGTGCATGCCGATCTACGCGATGCCGACCTAAGGGACGCGCGCTTGCAGCGAGCCAATCTCGGCGAAGCCCAATTGGATGGGGCTGACTTACGCGGGGCCAATCTCAGCTTCACCAGCTTGCGCGGGGCTTCTCTCCGTGGCGCCAATCTCGAAGGCAGCATCTTGCATGGCACCGACCTGCGCCATGCCGATCTCAGTGGAGCGCGTTTGAGCCCCAACGCTTTAGAGGAGGCGCATTGGCAAGGATCTAAGGGCATCTCCAGTGGCATTCAAAGCCACGCCTCTCTGCACAATGCTGGGGTAGAAGCCTTTCAAGATGGCCGCTGGTCTGCTGCAGAGCAATTGTTCAGCGATGCAATCCGCAGCAAACCGGAGGAACCCTTGAGTTGGGTCGCCAGAGGCATCAGCCGCAGCGAACAAGCAAAGGACGACATCGCAGCGGCCGACTTCAACTACGCCGCCTCGCTTTATGAAGCTCAAGGATCATTGCAGTGGGCCGATCAACTCCGTGCTGCTGTTCTCTCTGTCAGTGAGCGCCGCTTTGAGGATCGCTCAACAAAGTCGGGTGGAGGTATGGGTAGCCAACTGCTGCAGAGTTCAATCTCTGGCCTACGCATGATCGCTCCGATTGCCGCCAAAGCCCTAATACCTTTTGGTCTTGGGTTCTGAAGGGGGCAGCTTCAAAATCCACTTAGAACCTGGCGAGCCGCAGGAAGGCTAGGGCGATATCCATATCCATAGTTTCCGCCGAGAGCTTCATCAATGATTCGTGGAGTAACAAGAATAACCAATTCTCTTTTAGATCTTTCACCAGCAGCTTGCCTGAAAAACTGACCAATCAAAGGGATATCTCCAAGGATTGGCCATTTACTAACCACCCTTGAATCACTATCCGAAATAACCCCAGTCAAGATCAATGTCTGCCCATCCCTAACTCTCAATGAACCCGTATCAAGCCTCCGAACACTAAGAATGCTTACAGGGCCACAACCTTCAATAATTTGAGATCGGGTCACTGCCGCGATCGAAGGAGACAAAGCAAAACTCACAAAACCATTATCATCTATTTTTGAAACTCTTGCACCAAATGTAAGCCCTGCGGTCTGAAATTCTGGCTGGCATGAATTAGGAGCACCGTTTTGTCCAGCTTGAACGTTGTAATCAACAATCTCTTGCGTACCAACTGTCACAAACGATTCATTGGCCCTGTCCCGACCAATCAAACCACTAGAAAGCGCCGATTTCGAATCGGAGACACTCGCAGAAGATCCTCCTTGCAATTCAACAGGTGATTCAGAAAGAATCAGGGTTGGGGAAGCAAGAGTTTTTGCACTATTTGATTGAATTTGAGCTCTGAGGAAATCAAGAAATTGATTTTCAGGAAAAACAGTGCCAGGGTTAATTCTTGGAGGGAACAATGGGTCTAAAGTCTCAGTTGAAACTTGAGCACCCTCTCCAGTAGCTGTCACTCGCTCGGGCTTTCCAGTTTCCGCTTCGCCAGAAATAACGTCAAAATTATCACTATTTGGAACGAGCACTTTTCCAGCAGCACCTATCAACTCGCCTCGATCACTCACGATGAAATTATTCCCATTCCTAAATGCAAAGCTATTCGAGATCGAGGAGTCATTCCCAAGAGAAATGTCTAGGATTTTTACCGAAAGTGCAACTTGTCGCTGTCGTAAATCAATTTGACGGAGATAAGCTTCGGCCACTTGAATCAACCTGGAATCACCCACAAGCGTCAATGCTTGCAGCCTGGAATCAGTCGTTAGGACAAGTCCTCTTAACGGCCCAACAGAAGCACCAAAGGATTCAGCCTTAGTGATCGTTGAACTTTCTTGAGAGGTTCTATTACTGATGTCAGCTGTTCCTTGAGAGGCAGGCTCACCAGACGTGATTCGTATTGTATTTGTGAAATTAACTGTTGCTCCTAGATTCCCTAAATATTCAGCCGCTCCCCTAGCACTCACCTGGTTCAAACGGATCACCTTCGACGTCTGGGGACCGAACGTCTTCGCAGAAACTTTCGATCCCACCATCAGGGTGCGACCATCCAATTTTCCCTGCAGACCGGAGGCAAGCAGAACTCCATTGAGAGCTCTCGCATAGGACTCCTTCTGAAAAGCAATCGAAACAGAGCGGTCACTCGCCCTGCCTGCGACAACCCCTTCACTGCCTCCGCCCCCAGTTCCACCATCCTGTTCACTAACAAACACAAAGCCATATCCACCTAAACGAGCCAAGGCCATCAGCGCATCCTTGGCAGGGGCATTATTCAGAGTGAGGGTGACTGGCGGACCACTCACATTCACATAACTGCGGTTCTGCAGCACCATTGTTCCAACCGCCATATCGCCTAAAGGAGGCGCAACGGCGCGCGGGCGCAGAGGGGGGGCGTACTGCGTTTGAGGGACGTGCCCTGGCGTATTCAGATTGAGGCGTCCCGTTTGCAGGGTGGGAGCAACAACCAAACCGGGAAACTTGAGAATCAGATCCCGCCCATTGGCGCTCACCACAGGATCTTGCAAGGGCTGGCCAGGACTCGGCGTTACCTGCAACGCATAAGAGCTGCCGCTACCAACCAACGTGGCGGATCGAATTCCAGTTGCTGGATCCGTGAGCCGCACCTGGCCATTGCGGACCCCCGGTGCCCCCTGGGTCC
>JBDQPG010000073.1:0-7045 GCA_040260695.1 Synechococcus sp. SFB_27S_18OctNov_coas_78
ACTGACAGACCCGAGCATCGCCATGATTGGAAGCACATCAAGCCCCCTCCCAACAGGAATCAAAACCTTCCCCTGAGCCCAAGGCATAGGCGATGCTTAAAGCAATCTTCACATCAACCAATACAACCCATCGAACAAAAAAGTTGGCACGATCGACAAATGCGTGACCACAAGGCAAAACCCTTGTTTAAGGATCGGGCATACAGCAGAGAACACCAAGAGGGTTGCCATCACCCCCACATTCGATCTTATACAGGACAAGCAACCAAGAAATCGATAAAAAATATCGCTAAAGACGCGATCAATGGTTAACAACAAAACCGCAACTTGACGAACTTAAACTTAGACACCTCGATAGATCGATCTCCTCACCCACCCCAAGATCACAGCACTGGTCTGAACGAAGACAGAACCCACAATCCCAAATAAACGGATTACAAAAATCAGGCGAAAAACTAGAACAATCGGTACTATTTTGATCTACGTTTCAACGTGCGGAACAATATTCTCCGGCTCCATCGAGCGGGGGTGACGGCTATACCACCACTCCTGCAATTCACGGACAAAGCGAACGGAAAACAACGTCAACACCGTTGCCGTTGGCCGTGATCCCGGTTGGAGCAACTCCACCGAATACGACGGGCATCGGCGCGCTGCAAGATCTGGAACGAAGCGGCGACCCACCCGCCTCCAGCTGGGCTCTTTACTCCTCCAGGCCAAGCGACAGCACGGCCAAGGAAGCTCTTCACGATCAAACAATCGGCAGCACGGTCCGATCACCCGAAAGCTGTACTGACCACCGGGACTGGTATGGATACTGCCGGGAGCCAGCAGATCATGAACATCTGGACGGCTCACGACGACTTCAAAGAAAGAGCTTTAGCCATAAAAAGCGGCCAAGCAACAAAAAACCACCCCCTAGGGGGTGGTTGGACCGGCGTTCAAGGAACGACGTGAAGGCTCAATAGAGCTCTTCTTCGGCATGGGTCTTGATGGTGCAATCGGAGGTGGGGTAAGCCACGCACGTCAGCACGAAGCCAGCTTCGATCTGATCGTCGTCCAGGAAGCTCTGGTCGGATTGATCAACGGTGCCAGCGGTGATTTTGCCAGCGCAGGTGGAGCAAGCGCCAGCGCGGCAGGAGTAAGGCAAATCAATGCCTTGCTCTTCTGCTGCGTCGAGGATGTACTGATCATCAGGGACTTCGATGGTCTTGTTCAGACCTTCGCTCTCGCTGACCAGGGTGACCTTGTAGGAAGCCATGGAGTGGTGAATGCGACAGGTCCCGGGTAATCCGGTCCTGCAGAACAGAACCTATCTACTGCAAATGAGGGGCGAACCAGAGGGTTCGAGCCCTTCTGGGAGGCAGGACCAATCTGAGCGGGAGGTCCGATAAGCCTGGCTTATGGCAAATGGCTCATCTGTGTCGAATCTCCAACAACCCCCAGCGGCCTTGCGCCAGCTCCTGAGTGACCTGCCAGCCCTCTGCAGCCAGAACATCCTTCAGCCGCGGAGCTTGATCCACCAAAAGGCCACTAAGCAGTGCTCTCCCATCCGCAGCAATCAAGCTCTCAAAACCGGGGGAGAGCGCCTCAATGACAGGGGCCAAGATATTGCAGAGCAATAGATCAGCCCGTCGGCCAGCCAGCAGTTCTTGGAGGGTCTCGACGGAGCCCAGGCCAACCTGTAACCGCTGCTCAGAACAATCATTCAGCGTGCGATTTCCTGCAGTGGCGCGCACAGCCAACGAATCGGTGTCTGCAGCCAACACCAGATCAGCTCCCAGGCTTAGGGATGCCAGCCCCAGAACGCCGCTGCCACAGCCGAGATCAGCCACGAGCAAACCCTGAGGAGGGGCCGCCTCCAGGGCCTCCAAACAAAGGCGCGTTGTTGGATGGCTCCCAGTGCCAAAAGCGCTGCCTGGATCCATCCGGATCACGAGGCGGTCGGCATGCTCCGTGGGGACCTCTAACCATGCGGGAAGAATCAACAGACGTTGTCCCACTGGATCGGCTTGCCAGTGCTGCTTCCAGCTCAAGCTCCAGTCTTCATCGGCCACCTCATCCCACACGCCCGCTGGGAAAGCCAAGCCAAAGGGCTGCGATAGCGGTTCCAGACTGGCCAGCAATTGCTCTCGCTCTGCAAGGGGCCACTCCGGTTGGGGCAACCAGACCACCAACGTTTTCTGATGAGGTGTCTCCGGGGAATGCTGCACCGCAAAACGGTGCAGACCCAAGTCATTCAACTTCCAAGCCAGCGACTCCTCCAGCTCGGGAGGGCACGGCATCGAGAGACGCCACCACATCAAAGTGTGACCGGGTGGGCTTCCTGAATGCCATCAATCGCTGTGATCTTTTGGAGCAGTTCAGCCGGAATCGGATCATCGATGCTGAGCACCATCACCGCGTCACCACGAACAATTTTTCGGCCCACTTGCATGGAAGCGATGTTCACGTTGTGCTCCCCCATCATTGAGCCCAGATGGCCAATAATCCCGGGCATATCGCGGTGACGGGTAAACAGCATGTGCCGACTTGGAGACACATTCACGGGGAACTCATCAATGCTCGTGATCCGCAGTTCCCCATCGGCAAAGACGGCGCCAGTGACACAACGATTTCCCTGATCGCCACGCGTGGTGATTTGCAAGGACCCCCCTGCAAAATCTCGGCTCGTTTCATCTTTCACTTCCAACACCTGGATTCCCCGTGCTTTGGCTTCCAACGAAGCATTCACGAAATTGATGCTGTCGCCCAGGGCTGCACTCAGAAGCCCCTTCAACGCGGCGATGACAAGCGGTTGAGACGGATGACTGGCGAACTCCCCTTGCAGTCGCAGTTCCATTTCTTTGACGTGCCCCCCCGCCAATTGACTCACCAGCAAACCGACGGTTTCAGCAAGCTGAAGATGTGGCTTGAGGCGCTCCATGATTTCAGCGCTGAGGCCAGGGATGTTCACAGCGCTGCGGGCCGGTAAGCCCAGCAACACATCTCTAATTTGCTCAGCCACATCGATCGCCACATTTTCTTGGGCTTCCTCTGTCGAGGCACCCAGGTGAGGCGTCAACACCAGCCCCCGTTCAACGGCACGCAACGGCGAGTCCTCCGCCAAAGGCTCACTGGCAAAAACATCGAGGCCAGCCCCGGCGATCACACCCTGATTGATCGCTTCGGAGATGGCAGCTTCATCGACAACGCCGCCACGGGCACAGTTCACGATGCGTGCTGTGGGCTTCATCGTGCGAAGCAAATCAGCATTCACCAGGTTTTCCGTATCCTTGGTGCGCGGGATGTGCAGCGTCACGTAGTCCGCCGTGCGAAACAGCTCATCGAGCTCGATGAGCTTCACCTGCATTTGCTTGGCGCGATCGGCGGCGATAAACGGGTCGTAAGCGATGACATCCATCCCCATCGCTTGCGCCACCTTGGCGACGTGGGAACCGATCTTGCCGAGACCCACCACCCCAAGGGTCTTCTTGTAGAGCTCATTACCAACATATTTTTTGCGGTCCCACTTCCCGGCACGCATACCGGCATTCGCCTGGGGCACATGGCGGGACAGCGAAAGCATCATCGCCAGGGCGTGCTCTGCTGCCGCAATGGTGTTGCCTTCCGGAGAGTTCACCACAAGCACACCCCGCTGCGTGGCAGCGGGGACATCCACGTTGTCCACACCAACGCCAGCTCGGCCAATAATTTTGAGTCGGCTCGCAGCGGCAATCACCTTCGCCGTCACTTGAGTACCGGAACGGATCATCAATCCGTCGTACTCACCAATAATCCCCGCCAGCTCGTCTTCGCTCAAACCGATGCGCTGATCGACTTGCGCCACCTGGTTGAGGATGTCAAGGCCGGCTTGATCAATGGGATCGGAAACCAGAACTTTCGTCATGAACGGGCGCAAAACTGCCTAGCCAAACTGTAGAGATCAACACCCACCACCCCCCCAATAACTAAGGACAGGGTTCAGAATTCACCCAACAAGATGTGAGCGAATGCCCGTCTGCGTGGTGGTGATGTCCGATCAACGGGCTGCGGAGGGGTTGAGCCAGCAGCTCCAGGAGACAAAACTCCCCCTGATGAACTGCATCACGCTGCCACCGGATGGCGATGCCATCGATCAAGTGGAATTGCTCAGCCCCAACCTCACCCGCAGCCGCCGACAAAAGGCGATGGCACGCTGGTTGATGCCCTTTGGTTTTTTGGCGGGAGTCACGTTCACGCAAATCACCAACCTCACCACCTTTGCCAGCTTCGGGCCGTGGGGAGAAATGTTGATCGGCGGTCTGATGGGAATGGGTTCCGGGCTCATGGGCAGTTATGCCGCGGCCGCCAGTGTGAATTCCGACAATGACGATGGTGTGCGCATCCTGCGGAACCGACGCGAAGAAGGGAGCTGGCTTGTGCTGCTCGAAACACCGAATGGCATCGACCCCCCATGGCAAGTGGTGCAACGCAACAACCCACAACAGGTGGTTCGCCTCAACGACCTATGACCCTCTTGCACGAGGACCTGCTCATAGGGGCAGAACATCGCGACGGCCTCAAGGGTTTGATTGATCTGGCTGAAGAGGTCTTACGCACCTGGCAACCAGCCTGGAGTCCTTTCCTCGGAGCGCGGTTACAAGAGGAAGCGCTCACACGGCTCAACAACCTGAGTGAGATCAGCTGGCACCGAGATGGCGGCTACCCAGGAGCCGAACGTTGCAGACTGCTGTGCCATCGCCGCGACGATGTCACGGACGCGAGCGCCCCCGTCCGTGGGCTGTTGATTGAGGGAAACTTTCTGTTCGACCCGCTCAGCCCGGAAGATGTTCGCGAGGCCCTTCAAGCGTTGGGAGCCGCCCCCGATCAAATCGGAGACATCTGGGTTCGAGGGGATCGCGGAGGGCAAGGACTTTGCACCCCGGGCTGCGCCGCGACGCTCCATGGACAAGTTGGACGCGTGCGCGATGTCGAGATCCGTTGCGAGGCTCTATTGGTCGAAGCGCTCCACCTACCGGCCCAACGCATCCCCCGCATCCTCCAAACCGTGGAAGCCTCCTGCCGCATCGATGCCATTGCCTCAGCGGGATTCGGGCTCTCCCGAGCCAAAATCGTTAGCCATATCAAAGCTGGGCGACTGCGCTTGAACTGGAATGCTGTCCGTCAAGCCAGTCGAGAGGTCGGAGTGGGCGATCGCCTCCAGCTTCAAGACCGAGGCGTTCTGGAGGTGCTGTCCCTCACGCTGACGAAACGCGACCGCTGGCGGGTCGAACTGAGGCGCAGTTGAATCGTCCTCTGGCTGCTAATCTCCATTCCGATCAACACAAACCACTGAAGGTTTACCGTTGGTTGTAAGGGGGCGATTAGCTCAGGGGTAGAGCACTACATTGACATTGTAGGAGTCACTGGTTCAAATCCAGTATCGCCCATTTCCCTTTAGGGGACTGAAGTTTCGATGACATTGACGATTGTCGTTGGACTCGGGCGCTCTGGTCTTGGCGCCGCACGCCTTTTACGTCATCAGGGCAAAACCGTCGTTGTTTTTGAGCGAGGTGACGGACCCGCTCAAGTGTCTTGTGCCGCAAAACTTGAAACAGAAGGCATCCATGTTGAGTTGGGTCTTCCCCTGGAAATCAACAGCTTTCAGCGCTGGCGCTCTGACTTAACCACCGTGGTCATTGGACCAGGGATTCCTTGGAATCACCCAACTCTGGAGGCGCTGCGCAAGGAAGGAGTCCAAGTGCGCGGCGAGATCGACCTGGCTTGGGAAGCCCTGAGTGATATCCCCTGGGTGGGGATCACGGGCACCAACGGCAAAACCACCGTCACCCATTTACTAAGCCATGTGCTCGAGAGGGCAGGTGTGCGCGCCCCAATGGGTGGAAACATGGGCGTATCAGCAGCGGAGATGGCGCTGCAAATCACAACAGGGGTGTTGCCCACGCCGGACTGGCTGGTGATGGAGCTCAGCAGCTACCAAATCGAAGCAGCCCCGGCATTAGCTCCAAGCATCGGCATTTGGACCACTCTCACTCCAGACCATCTCGAACGTCATGGAACGATCGAGGCCTATAGGGCAATCAAGCGTGGCCTGCTTCAGCGTTCCAAGTTGGCCATTTTTAATGGGGACGATTCAGATCTCAGTGCCCATCGCTCATCTCTGAAGAGCGGCATGTGGGTGAGTACTGCCGCCCTGAGCCCAAATGGCGAGCCGGCAGATTTTTGGATTGATGCAAACGGAACAGTCCAGTCGACTGAGCACGGTGGAATGTTTCCCGCAGAGGTGTTGGCGATGCCAGGCGCCCACAATCGCCAGAACCTCTTGTTGGTGACGGCGGCCGCAACAAAGATCGGCCTCAGCGCTGCGCAGATTGCGACAGGACTTGAAAGCTTCCCTGGCGTTCCGCATCGCCTGGAGCGACTCGGATCACTCGCCTCAGCCTCAGTCTTTAACGACAGCAAAGCCACGAATTACGACGCGGCCGCGGTCGGTCTCAAAGCCATGGTGGGCACCGTGGTGGTGTTGGCAGGAGGAGAAACCAAACGCGGTGACGCCACTGGCTGGCTGACCGAACTGAAATCGAAGGCTTGCGCTGTCGTGTTGTTCGGAGCCGGTGCCGAGGAATTGGAGACACTGATCCGGCAATCCGACTACAAAGGGGAATTGCACCGGTGCAACGATCTGGGTGCAGCAGTGCCGATCGCCGTTGGCGCGACGTTGCAACGACAAGCCTCCAGCTTGCTGTTGTCACCAGCCTGTGCCAGTTTCGACCAATACCAAGACTTCGAAGCCCGAGGCGATCATTTCCGAGAGCTGATTCAGTCCCACATGCGTGTTGCGTGAGACAAATCAAGCGTTTTTATTGGCAGTCCCCCCAAAGAGAATTCAAAATGAACTGAATTGGGGGGATTTGTGGCCTTTTGGCTGATGAAAAGCGAACCCGATGCATATGGCATCGACGATTTGCGCCGCGAAGGATCAACCCTCTGGGATGGAATCCGCAACTATCAAGCCCGCAATTTCATGCGAAGCATGGCTGCTGGCGATCAAGCTTTTTTTTAT
>JBDQPG010000028.1:0-26545 GCA_040260695.1 Synechococcus sp. SFB_27S_18OctNov_coas_78
AGGGCAGGGGACGACGTTTCCATCACAATCTTTCGGCAGGACCAGCCCCGAACCGGAGCTGGCCCCTACAGTATCGGCACTTCCTTTAACCCGAGACCCAAGCGTCGCCATGGCCCAACGCACCCGTCTGGGAGACCTCCTCCGCCCTCTGAACTCCGAGTACGGCAAGGTCGTTCCCGGTTGGGGGACAACTCCAGTGATGGGCATCTTTATGGTGCTCTTCCTGGTGTTCCTTCTCGTGATCCTCCAGCTGTACAACAAGTCGTTGATCCTCGAGGGCATCAACGTCAACTGGAATGGCTTGGGCTAACGCAACACCATGAATGTGTTCGGCGTCGGCCTTCCCGAGATGGCGGTGATCGGCGCCGTAGCCCTGTTGGTCTTTGGGCCAAAACGATTGCCTGAGCTTGGAAGAACTCTTGGCAAAACTTTGAAGGGGTTTCAATCCGCTTCCAAAGAATTTGAGCGTGAAATCAATAAAGCCATGGCTGAGCCCGAGGCTCTGCCGACTTCAGATCAGCCATCCAATGAAGAGCTCCCCCCTGGAGCTTGATCTGAGGTGATGGCTCATCAGCTCAGCCTTGTGGTTGGTTTGGGTAATCCCGGATCGAAGTACAACGGCACCCGTCACAACATTGGCTTCATGGCCCTCGAGCGTTTGGCGCGGAAGGAAGCAGTGGGTTTTCGACAACAAGCCAAATTTCATGGTTTGGTTGCTGAGATGGGATTTGGGGACCAGCGTTTGCACTTGCTGATGCCCCAAACCTTTATGAATGACAGCGGACGGTCCGTACGTGCTGCCCTCGATTGGTATGGCCTCGAGCCAGACAATCTCGTGGTGTTGGTGGACGATATGGACCTTCCCCTCGGCCGGTTGCGGCTGCGAGCCCAGGGAAGTGCCGGCGGGCATAACGGACTCCGCAGCACGATTCAGCATCTCGGAACTCCCGTTTTCCCTCGGTTACGAATCGGAATTGGCGCCCCCGCGGAGAATCCAGCGGAACGACGCGCGCGCACGGTGTCCCATGTTCTTGGTCCTTTCAGTCGAGCCGAACAGCCCTGTGTTGATGTTGTGCTGGATGCCGTTTTGGATGGCTTGGATCGTCTGAAACGTCAGGGCATGGAACGGGCTGGCACTTGGATCAATGGATTCCGTTATGAACCCCCTTCAGCGACGTAATGGCGGCTCTTCCTGCCACCACTGCGCATCTCCGCGTTTTACGGCAGTGCTTTCAAGATCAATGTGTGGAGGGAGAAGTGGCTGCCGGCGGGTTTCAGTGGCAGTTCTATTGGGCGTTTGATCGTGGAGAACTCACGGTGGAACCATCTTTGGGGAGAGCCTTGATCCAAGACGCCTTGCTCCGTTTTCTGGTCCGAACCGATTACCGCCTTGAACCCGGTGGTGATTACAGCTTCACGGTTCGGGCCAAGTTTTAAGCGAGAGGTTGGGGGGTGGCCCAAGCCATGAACAGCGTTGCTTGAGGTGATCTTCTGCCATCACGAGGGCGGCGATGGCATCCAGTTCGTTCGGGGGAAGCCTTAACCCTCTTGGGAGAAGACGTTGCCAACCCCTGGGGGGCCAAAACTCCCAATAGCGTTGGCGAGCCCTCAAGGTGGTGCCGCGCTCATTGACGGACTGAACATGGGCCAATCCGTTGAAGGCATGAATCCACTGGGTACCGCCAGTGCCGTCTCCAACGATAATTTGATCGAAGCCGTCCTGTTCATGCCAATGCTTCACCCACGCCATGACGGCTTCGGGTGGCACCACTGCGCCTGCGAGAACACGATTGTGTTCGCAGTCGATCAGCACTAATCCGCATTTGCTGCGTCCTGGATCGAGAGCGACCAGACGGCTCAAGGGTTGGACTCCACGGCGACGAAGATTGGGTCAGCACTGTTGCTGTCGCGAGTTGAGATGGCCTGCAAGGTGACTCCCTGCTCGGAGCGGTCCATCAGGGTTTGGCCAAGTTGCGCTAGGGCTTGGCCATCGAATTGCAGACCGGCGGTGAGCGAGCCGCGTCGTTTGGCTTCTGCGTAGGCCGAAGCAAGCAACAAATTCAGTCGTGTGCGAATGGCTGCATTACTGCGTTCGCTGGGGTCAAGCCTGACGGACGCGAGTACATCCCCTTTTTGGGTCACTAATCGGTTGGGATGAACCTCCGGGAAGGCGTAAACCACGGTTTCCCCCCGAAGAACGTTGGTTGCGGATCGCAGCGAGATCACCCAAGTGCCTGGCTTGCTGATGATTCCCTGTAACCGTTTCACGTCGCTACGCGGCACACGAATGATTTGTTGGTCCGGAGCTTGACCTGGCAACACTTTGCCGTAGGCGTTGAAATTGGCTTCTTGAAGCAGGCGATCGACCACCTGTTTGGCTTGATCGGGTGATTCCATGCGAATCGTTGCCGTGGCAAGCGTTTGACCACTGCGCAGAACAACAGCACCGCGGCGTAGGGCGACAAGATTGCGTTCCAGATCCTGCAGTTCCCGTTCCCCCAACTTGATGCGGTTGCGCACCGTCTTGAGTTCGGCTTCGGTTTTTTGGATATCAAGATCTCGGGCAGCAATATCGCGACTAAGACGATCTCTTTCGGCTTCGAGGGCTTGACGCTGCTTTTGTAAGGGAGCCAACTCTTGGCGAAGGGTATTGGCCCGTTGTTGTGCTGCCTTGAGTTCTGCTTCGATCCGTACCGTTGCTTTGCGTGTTTCGACGCGCTCGCGTTCAGCGGCATCGAGTTGCGCACGGCTGTCTTTCAGTCGAGCTTGGAGGGTGTCGAGTTCGAACAGCCCAACCCGCAGTTGCCGGCTCACCAAAAGCATGAGGCCAAGCGATAAGGCACTGATCAGGCTGCCGGTGAGCACCGTGATCACCACAGCCGTGCGCCGTGGACGCATGTTGAACAAGCTCAAGCGAGCTTTACCGACTCGGCTGCCGAGGCGATCGCCAAGGGTGGACAAAATTCCACCCAGCACAAGGAGAGCCAGAATCAGCAGCCACCCACTCATGGCTTCAGCTCTCGGCGGCAGATGCGATCAGCTGAACCGTTTGGCCAGGGCAATCGGATCAAGGACGGTGATCTTCTTGCGGTCAATCTGTACGAGACCGGATTGACGCAAGTCTCCCAGTAGACGCGTGATTGTCACGCGGGTTGATCCAATCGCTTCAGCGATCGCTTGATGGGAGAGGCGGAGATCGATTGTGATTCCCAATTCATCAGGTACCCCGAAGTCTCTGCAGAGCACGAGCAAGAAACTCACGAGACGGGAGGACATATCCCGATGCGTGAGTGTTTCAATCATCGTTTCCGTTTGCAGGATCCGGCTGGAGAGGCCCTGTAGTAAGCGCAGCCCAACAGCCGTATCCGCTTCGATCGCGGTGCGAACGGACGTTGCCGGTGCCGTCACCATTTCGACGCGGGTAAACGCGACTGCGTGATAAAAGCGATCCGAGCGTTGACCTGTCAGCAAGGACAGCACGCCGAACAAACTGTTTTCCCTGAGTAGGGCAACGGTAATTTCTTCACCGGATTCATAAACCCTTGAGAGGCGCACTGCGCCTCGTCGGATCAGATAAACGCGTTCTGCAGGGTCACCCGGAAAAAAGATTGTTTTATTGCGCTCCACCATTTCAGTGCTCGCTCCGTCAAGGCCACGGATGACGTCCATCAACGACCGAGGCCCTGATGGCTGAACAGACGCTGGTGTGTTGCTTTGCGGTGCATAGCGGGTGAAACCAGTGCTGGTGCTCATGGCCATACCGCAACTACGCAGAAAGTTACGGATCTGCCCGGATCAGTCGTGTAGCGGTTATTACTCATTGGTCGTTCACTCAGCAACCACGGCTTGACGTTGGGCCTCCATGAGTTGCTCGAGGCCGGGTTGAGCTCGATCGAGGAGGGCATCCAGTTGGGCGCGGCTGAAGGGGGCCCCTTCGGCGGTTCCTTGCACTTCGAGCAGCCGGCCATCATCGGCTTGCACCACGTTGAGGTCGACCTCCGCTCGGCTGTCTTCGCTGTAGTCGAGATCTAGCAGCACCTGGCCGTCGACTAATCCAACGGAGACGGCGGCGACTTGGCTGTGAAGTGGTGAACATTCGAGAGTCCCTTGGGCAACAAGGCGGCTGCAGGCCCTGTGCAACGCCAGCCAGGCTCCTGTGATGGCCGCTGTGCGGGTGCCAGCATCCGCCTGGATCACGTCGCAGTCGATCAGCAGGGTTCGTTCGCCGAGTTGTGCCATGTCGATGGAGGCACGGAGGCTGCGCCCAATTAAGCGTTGGATCTCTTGGGTGCGACCAGACAGTTTCATCAACTCACGGCGCTGTCTTTGTGGTGTTGACCCAGGCAGCAAGCGGTATTCAGCACTGAGCCACCCCAGCCCCTCGCCTCGACGCCAGCGCGGCACGTTGTCGTCGAGGCAAACGCTGCAGAGAACAGTTGTTCGACCGGTTCTCACAGTGACTGAACTCAAGGCGAACCCCATCGGATCCCACGTCACGGAAAACGGGCGAAGAGCATTGGGGCAGCGGCCATCGGATCGGGACTGGGAAGGGTCGCTCATGGTTCATGGGGAGTGACGTCAGCCTCGCAGTTCCCTTCCCTTTGCGCTTCGACCACCATAGGTAGCGTCGGTTGCCTTGTTGAATGGCATGACGCCGCTACATTCAAGGTCTTCCGGGTTCCCCGGGTGTGACATGACGAGATGATCGCAAGCCTGACCGACCGCCACAAAACTCAGCAGATCCGCTCTCGGGACAGCGGTCAGCTTTCTTCGGAATGTGGTGTTGGCCTGCGGCCTGTTCCGTGTGATCCTCCTCCGCTACCGGCACTGCATCTGGTCGCTCCGGAAGGGCAGCTCCAGGTGCATACCGCTCCCTACCGCGGTAGTTTTTCCAGCGTGCTGAGTCAGGCCGTCCGGACAGCCGGTCTTGGTAGCCGTGTCTTGATTAGTCAGTTTCTGAAGGGAGGCGTGCAGCAGGGCCCTTCGGGTTGTGTGCAGCTATGCGGAGGGTTGATTTGGTTGCGCCCCGATGTTCCCGCTTGTGTTGCGGAACCGAACCTGGATGGCTGTCGAGAAGCTGTGCAAGCGGTTTGGACGGTCTGCCGTGAGCACCTCGTTTTGGGTGATTTGGATCAACTCGTTCTCGATGAGATTGGCTTGGCCATCGGCCTTGGCTATATCGATGAAGCTGAGGTGGTGTCGGCCCTTGAGCAACGTCCAGGCTCCATGGATGTGATCATCACTGGTCCTGCCATTCCTGCCAATGTTGTGGCGATGGCTGATCAAGTCACGGAACTACGCCGAGGTTTCTGATGCTCAAGTGTGATCGTTGGATTACGGAACAAGCCGGGCAGGGAATGCTCGAACCATTCCAGTCAGGGTTGGTGCGCCATCTTGATCCTGACAAGCGCGAAAGCCCTGTGCTGAGTTTTGGTTGTTCCTCGTACGGATACGACCTGCGCTTGTCCCCTCAAGAATTTTTGATTTTCAGGCATGTGCCTGGAACGGTGATGAATCCGAAGCGGTTCAATCCGGCGAACCTTGAGCCCACGCCCTTGCATGAAGACGAAGACGGCCGTTACTTCATTCTTCCGGCCCATTCCTATGGGCTGGGTGTAGCCCTGGAGAAGATGAAGGTTCCAGCCAATATCACCGTGATTTGCCTGGGCAAGAGCACCTATGCCCGCCTGGGGATCATTGTGAACACCACGCCTGCTGAGGCTGGTTGGGAAGGTCACCTCACCCTTGAGTTCAGCAACAGTTCAGGGGCTGATTGTCGCATTTATGCCAATGAAGGCATCTGCCAGTTGTTGTTTTTTGAAGGCGAACCTTGTTCCACTACCTATAGCGATCGACAAGGGAAATATCAGCATCAACCAGAGCGTGTAACCCTAGCTAAAGTTTAATTTTTCTAATTTGATTCTGAGAATTGTTCATTTCTTAATCCTTTAAATCTGTTTTAAGGGGCGAGACGAGCTTTGTGGAGCCTTGTTTTTTCATACCAAGCGGCAAATTCTGGTGTCCAGGCCTGAAGATGGGGCCACATCAGGTCGCAAAGCTCGCGGATTTCTTGTTGGGCATCGAGCTTGGCCCTGAGATCCATGAAGTGGAGAAAGGCCCTCAGGGTGAAGCTCACCACAAAATGCTGTCGATAATCGAAGGGAAGAATCCCGCGTGCATGTTCTTCTGCAAAGCCAGCTTGGAGTAATTCTTGATATCGATCGGCACTCATCTTGCAATGATGGAGATCTTTGTTCCGCTCAGCTTCGCTGTACTGATACTTTTTGCCCTGTCGGTCGCTGTATTGCCCCACCGGGCGCAAATAGAACACCTCTTCGAGGTCGATGTCTCCAGCCGCAGCCCTGCAGATGCGATCCCCCGTGTACCGCATCGATTGCACATCAAAGCTCACCCCGACTCGGTGGGTTCGGGCCTGTTGCATCACGGAATGAGGAAACCAGCCCACGTTTAAGACGATCTGGGCATGTTCCATCGGTCCGTAGTGCCCCCGCTCTCCGGCCAGCAGTCGCTTGACGCAGATTTCGCCCGCTTGGCTCTCATCGGGCCACTGTTCCCGGTCTGCTGCCACAAAACCTTCGCTGTAGTCCTGGTGCATCCCCGCATAGACGCACTGTTGGGGGTTGGGGGTTGCCGCGATGAGTTCGACCCGGAAGCGGGGATCCATGGAGCTAGCTGGTCGTCGTTATGCATTGATCATGGCGACGGAGCGGAACACTCTCAAGTCAGCTGTGGCTGCGAGGACCGGTTGGCGCCACCGTTGCTTGAAGCGTGTTCTCACCCTCGAGGCTGCTGATGCTTCCCACACCTCGGAATTGCGGCAGCGGCTGATCGTTGATCAGCGCTGCGCTTAAGGCTGTGAGTTCCTCTGGTTGTCGTAGGCCAATCGATTTTCCGCGGGGTTGGCCGTTTGCCGAAAACAAATTGAGCTGAGGGATTCCATTCACCTCATAGCGGTTCACCAGGTCTTGCCACCGGGGGTTATCAACATTCACCAAAACGACGTCAAGACGGTTTTGGGTCGATCGTTCGAGCTCCAGCATGGCTGGTGCCATCTCCCGACACACTTGACACCAATCGGCATAGAACTCGATCAGTGTGGGTTTGCCGTTGGTGAGCGCCGCATCCGGTTCAACGGAACGCCGGGCCAGTTGTTCCATCGGGGTTTCACTTTGGATCCCACCACGCATCAAGAGGAGCCCGACGGCCAGCCCGACGGCGATCAACACGAGGACAACCCGTTGAAGCCGGCCCAGCGGCATGGGCTGAGGGCTGCCGGTCATCAGTCATGTGCAAGTGGATTCACTTTGGCAGCTCCTTCAAGGCAACGGGATTAGCGTGAGCCAATGGCCTTGTTGCGCTTGCTGACCCTGCCAGTGAGGGCGCCGTTTCTGACGTTGCTTTTTGGTGTTGCTGTCGTGTTGGGCAATCACTGGAAACTCGTTCAACCCCTGTTCAGTAACGCCAGGGGGATTAGCCCAGAAATGTTTTGGTCCTTGGAGCTACTGCAGGTGCTCACCGTTGTTTTGGTGTGCACGATGCCGTCCTTGGTGATGCGGCAGTTTTCGTTATTAATGGCTTACAGCCGGGTGATGACTTTGATGGTCAACCTTTTGGTTGTCGTCACGGTGGGCATTTATCTGCTGTTTCTGAATTTGCTCAGTGATTTGCTGGTGTTGGCATCAGCAGTGCTTTTGGCCCGTCTTGATCTAGCCCGCATTGGGATCTCTCCGAAGCCTGCAACATCGATGTTATTGATGGCTTTGATTGTTTTTACGGGAATTGGATTGGGTCATCTTTTGCCCAATCCCGTCGAGGGTTGGTTCACAAAAACCCTCCTCTCTGCCTAGGTAACCAAACAGATTGTCGAGAACTTTTTTGGTGTAATACCGCGTTTCTGGGTAGGGAATACGTTCCACCCAAAGAGCTGGTGCACCGCTCAGGCCCTGCGTCGACCATGACCCCACCGCTCCCGGACCAGCGTTGTAGCTGGCAATGCTCCGAAAAGGATCCCCCTGCCAATGCTGAAGGAGCTGCCGTAAATAGGCAGCTCCGAGCGTTGCGTTGAGAAGGGGCGCTCGGATTTCGTCTACAGATAACGGTGATCCGGCCAACTCCCTGGCGGTGTCTGGCATCAATTGCATGAGACCAATGGCTCCCGCAGTCGAGGTCACCCCTGATGCGAATCGAGATTCTTGTTTGCTCACAGCGAAAAGCAGCTCGAGAGGCAGTTGGTGAGCGTTCGCTGCAGGAATGAGCGCGTCTTGGAACAGCTGCGGGTGCAGGCTTTGGTGTAATTCGATTCGTTCACGGCAGCTGGGTGAACGCCAGCGCAAGCTGAGCCATCGAAGCTGATCGAGAGCCATCCAACTGTCTCCAACGGCGAGACGAAGCCTGCCTTCAACCAATTGTTCTGTCTTGGGTTGTGGGCTGTTGGGATCAATCCCACTGCGCCAGGTGTCCCAGGCCTGTTGTTTAAGCCCAAGACGCCACAGCGTATTCACGAAGGAGTGAGCGCTGTTTAAAGGGGCCCAGGACGTCAGCTGCGATTGGCTTGACGTTGAAGCTTCTGTGAGGTGGAGGGGGTCGGCGTCTCCAAGCGCTTGGCTGGCAAGCCAGTGGTAATAGCCAGGGGGGAAGTGGCTGGTGAGCTGCTGCCAGATCGTTCTGCTGCGGTTTTGATCCCCCAGCTGTGCTTCGCTCCAACCCAGCCAGTACAGCCGCCGGGTTTCCAGGGGATCGGGCAAGGCCTTTGCGCTTGGTTCACGGGTGAGGATGGTCTTGGCTCTGTCCCAGTTCTTCGCTAACAGGGCCTCCCTAGCGAGGTCCCATTGCAGTTGCCAAACGTCTGGATCGTCCGGCCAGCGCTGCAGAATCTTCTCGGCCCCCTCACCGTTGGCCAGCCGAACCCGGGCTGCCGCTAGGGCGGCGGAACGCTTTTGTACGGACACTGGAATGGCATCGAGCACCTGTTTCGATGGCCGCAGGGGTTCGCTCAGCAGGCGAGCGGCCTCAAGGCTGGCGGAGGTCTTTGGGTGATCCCGCGTCAGGCTTAGGAGCAGGTTTGTTCCTTTTTGAATGTGGCCGCTTCGCAGTAAGGCCCGTCCGATCGTGAGTTGTGTGGAGGGTTCGCTTGAACGTTGGGGCGTGGGGCCAGGCGCTTGGTGCTGAAGGCACTGCAGTGCCCCTGCGCCATCCCCAAGGCTGGCGAGGCCCCGAGCCAGCACGTCGCGATCTTCGGTGGCTGGAGCGATCGAACTGGTGTCGTTGCATGCCTGGCTGATGCGCTCGAATGCTCCTGGCCAACGTGCTCCCCAGCGGGCGAGGTGAATCGCTCCCTGATAACCATTGTTGGGATTGGGATCCATTGAGGCAGCAACAGCCAGCGCAGCTGGATGGCTTGGCTGTTGCTTCAGTAAGTCTTGATGCAGAGCTGGGTTTTCGCGTCCCAGAACGCGGCGAGCCGATGCGGATGCTGCTGAGTGTGGGAATCGTTCGAGCAGGTCGTGCCAGAGCTCGCTGGCATGGCTTGGATTTCCTCGCCTTGTGGCCGTCTCCGCCTCCTGTTCCAAGACCACCGCTCCGAGCGGATTCGTTCCCCAACCCTGGCTTTGCAAGGCGTCGAATGAACCTGTTTGTGCTGCCATCAACAGCGCGGCTTCGCGGCGCTGTTGGGGATCGATCGCCCAGCGGTAGGTCCGCCAGAGTTGCGCTGCCGATTGGTCTGGCGTTAAGGGCTGATGCCCATGCATCAGAAATCTCTGCCCACCCCAGGCGGCGAAGCCACTCAGGGCTGTGGTCCCCAACAACAAAAGGGTCCCAAGTCGGGGGCCTGCGTTCAAGCGCGTCCTAATCCTGCTGTCATTCTGTGGGTTCTACTCAGATCAGCGATGCCCTCTTCTCGACCAGGGTGCTGGCAGCGAAGGCGCACAGGGTTCGCGGTGGTGGTGAGTGTTGTGGCGTGGGGATTTCGCTGGTTATGGCCCCTTCAGCTGATTCCAGGCTGGGTGGTGGTCAGCCTGGCTGTTTGGGCTGGCTTGGAACTCATCGCTTTGCTTCGCCACCCCCGTCGTTGGCGTTGAGGGAGTGGAGCAAGGGCGGCGTGGAACCTGGCACGTTGGGGTGATCAAGGCCTTAGAGCGCTCCGTAATCTGCTGTCCACGATTGAGACCCATGGTTCAAGCGGCGTTTTCTCCTGCTGGTCCGACCCTTGGGGATGCCATCCCTGGTTTTGGGACCGATGGCATTCGTGGTCGCGTGGGAAGCGTCGTGACACCGGCCCTTTGCTTGCAAGTGGGGTACTGGGTTGGACGGGTGTTGGCCGTCGAGGGGCCTGTCCTGATTGGGATGGATTCACGCACGAGCGGCAGCATGGTTGCGTCAGCGTTAACCGCTGGACTCACCGCCGCTGGGCGTGAGGTTTGGAATTTGGGTTTGTGTCCCACCCCAGCCGTGCCGCTGTTGATCCGCAAGTTCGGAGCAGCAGGCGGACTCATGGTTTCGGCGAGCCACAATCCACCAGCGGACAACGGCATCAAGGTCTTTGGTGCGAATGGGGCAAAGTTGGCCCCCGAGCGCCAGGCACGGATCGAGGCTGGGCTGCGTGGTGAGATCGACTATTCAGACCATGACCACTCGATTTGTGGAGGATTGCGGCAAAGCACTGATCTTTTGGCGGATTACCGAGAGTTATTGCTTACCGCTGTTGGCACCCACCGCCTCGACGGGGTCCCGATCGTGCTTGATCTTTGTTGGGGATCTGCCACAGCTTGTGCAGCCGATGCCTTTCAGGCTCTTGGCGCAGATCTGACTGTTTTGCATGGTGAGCCCGACGGCTCTCGAATCAATGTCGGCTGTGGCTCGACAGCACTTGGGCCGCTGCGAGAAGCCGTGAAAGAGCGAGGCGCTGTGATGGGCTTTGCCTTCGATGGCGACGCGGATCGGATGTTGGCGGTGGATGGCAGGGGCCGAATTGTGGATGGCGATCACGTGATGTTCCTCTGGGGATCCGTGCTCCAGGAACAACAAGCCCTTCCGGATCAACGACTCGTCGCCACCGTGATGTCGAACCTCGGCTTTCAACGTGCCTGGGAACAGCGCGGCGGCATCCTTGAGCGCACTCCCGTGGGAGATCAGCACGTCCATGCCGCGATGGTGGCCAGCGGAGCAGCCCTTGGCGGAGAGCAATCGGGACATATTCTTGCGGCCTCCCATGGCTTGTGTGGGGATGGGGTGCTCACCGCCTTGAAACTCGCCACGTTGTGTCATGCCCAGGGCATCACGCTGGGCGATTGGTTGGATCGCAGTTTTCAGCCCTTCCCGCAGAAGTTGGTGAATGTCACGGTGCCAAGCCCAGCGCGCCGCAAGACGTGGTCGAGCTGTGAACCATTAATGGCTGCGATCCGTTCGGCTGAGCAAAGCATGGGTTCCGATGGGCGTGTTCTCGTTCGGGCCAGTGGCACGGAGCCCTTGGTGCGAGTGATGGTGGAGGCTGCTGATCATTCCCTTGTGGATCAATGGGCTGACCATCTGGCATCCGTTGTTGATCAATCCCTCAACGCTGATTAACGACGTGTTCTAGGGCCATGACCAAGGCGCCATGACAGGCATCTCCTGAGGCCGGAATCCATCGGCTTGACGGGAGAGCTGTTGTCACTGTTGTTTTGACCATTCGGCTGAAGCCATCGAGATGCTTCAGGGCTCCACCATGGCCAACAAGATCTGGAGCATCCAGGTGGAGCCTCTGAGCCACCGTGCTGATGGAGTTGGCCAAGGCCAGGGCTGACCGCTCAAGGATGCAGCGGGCTTCGTCCATGCCTTGCTCTGCGGCAGCTGCCACAACAGGGGCGAGTGCAGCAAACCCTGCTGCACCAAAGTTTGGCTCGACCACCCTGGCTTTTACGGCTGCGCTGGTCGTGCAGTCGAGGGCTGTCCAAATTTGGTTGCGCAATGAATGGTCGGGTCTCCTGCCATCGGCCATTTGCAGGCTCAGTTGGAGGCCTTGGTGGCCAATGTCGAAGGCTGAGCCAGCCCCATCCAAGAGCCAGCCCAATCCCCCGCAGCGATGTTCCACACCCTGATCAGTGCGCCCGAGGCAGATCATTCCCGTGCCGCTGATCACAACGATGCCGGCACCATTGGGAAAAGCTCCGCGAAGCGCCGTGCGTTCATCGCCGGTGGCCAGCACCTGAGGCTTCGGTAACGCCAAGGTTTCGGCGAGTAGATCCTTGGCCTGCTCTTGAACGGTGGATCCTTGCTCAATGCCGCTAGCGCCGATCACCGCCCCATCGAGTGTTAGGTCCGGGTGGAGCTTCATCGCTTTCGCACTGCTACAGCGGATGGCGTCCTGGAAACGGTCCACCCCTCCCACTGATGCCAGGTGACGAACGCCAGGGCCATGGCCTTCACCGATTTGTTCCCAGCGGCCGTCCTGCCAGCGGCTGATGCGGCAACGCGTTTTGGTTTGTCCCGCATCAAATCCTGCGAGCAGCATTACGCCTCCTTGGACTGGTCGGACTGGCTGGATAAGGTCGCGAGGGCAAACCATCCAGTGATTTGGATTTCTGGACGGAAGAAGATTGTGTCGGTTAAGCCCTGCACCAGCATTCCACTGATGGCAGCCAGGCACGCGATGCCCGCTAAGGCAGAGGGGCGATCCAGGTGAAGGCTTGCCAAGCCCTTGCGCACCGCAGCGTTGAAAAGCCCAAGGCAGGCAATTAACCCTGGAATTCCCATCTCCACAAGAATTTCTAGGGGGACGGAATAGGCGCTGAGGGCGTTGAACTTGGGTTGCTGATACAGCGGATAAATCCTGTTAAAAGCGGCATTGCCCGGACCAATGCCTAACCAGGGATGGTCGCGCACCATCTCAGCTGCAGCCAACCAGACGTTGATGCGGAAATTGTTGGAACTGTCGCCCCGTCCGGCGAGAAGACTGCTGATTCGAGTGCGAATGGGCTCGAATTGAGTGGCGGCGACAACGAGTACAACAACACCGATGAGTAGAACCGCTAGCGGCAGTAGACGCCGCCAGATCAAAGGCCACGTTTGCGTGCTGCGCACCAGGAGTAAGAGCACCACCACGGCAAGGCCTGCGAGAAGCCCCAACCAACCGCCGCGGCTGTAGGTGAGCGTTGTTGCGCCCGCTGTGAGCACCAAGGTGGCAGCGGCAAAGAGCCGACGACCAAAACCGTTCCAACGCAAGAGGGCGATGGCAGCGAACGGCAGCAGGGGCAGCAAATAGCCGGCTAACAGGTTTGGATTGCCCAGCGGTCCGTAGATCCGGATGGTGCCGGCACTCATGGAGTTTGGGTCAGCCCAACGCGCCAGTTCTTCGGTGCTGGCATAGAGCTGCCTGAGAGCAAGAACACTGCTGAGTAGTCCGCCGCAGAGCAATCCAGCGAGGAGGCGGTCCCACCAGCCCTTTTGATGGAAGAGGAGCTTGTGGATTAAGGCATAAACACCGAGGTAGCTCAGGAGTTTCAACAGTCCTTTTGTGGCTGTGATGGGCACAGGCGAGACCCCACTGGCCAGAACAGCCACTCCCAAAATGATCAGGAGCCATGTCGTGATCTTGTCGATGGGAGCGCTCGGTGTGACCAGGCTCCAAACCACCCAGAGAAGCCCACAGCTCAAGATCAAAAGGGCCAGCCCCGAGCGCGTTAAAAACGGCAGACCACCCAGCAGAACGACCAAAAGGCAGCCTGCTACGAGCTCCAGTCTTTGCAAGACGGCGGGGCTTGCCTTGAGGAGGCCCTGCCAGCGCAACAGCATTGGTACCGAATCACTGGACACATCCGTTGGGGGCATCCTTCAGAGTTCTGGCGTTGGAGCATGGCTTGGATTATCGATCTCCTGCCAGCGCTGCTCCAACGCGTCGATTGGAGGTCGATTGGCGTGGTTGCGATGGAAAAGCACGCGATACACGGGAAGTTGCTGGTCCATCACGTAGCGCTCCCGTTCAGTGGGCACCGCTAGGGGGTTCGTGCTGCGCCACGGGTAGTCATCACCGTCCGGTCGGTCGAAACATCCAGACAATTCTGTGAGCGCCACCATCGGATCGATCACCTCGCGCACATCACTCTGGACAAAGAAGTCTCTTCCGGGTTGAAGGGCTGAGGCGATCGCCATGAGTAAGCGGGGTTGTAAGACTCGGCGTTTGCGATGGCGTCGCTTGAACCAAGGGTCCGGAAACTGAATCGAGACCCGCTGCAGCCGATCCTTTGGCAAGGTTTCCATCCACCCTTCCAGACTGATATTGGCGTTGCAGAACAACACCCGAACGTTGCCATGGGGGCTCTGAAGAGCTTCACGATCGGCAGGGATCACCAAGGGGCGACGGATTTCGACACCGAGGTGGTTCCAACCGGGATCACGGTTGGCCAAACCAAGAATGCAGCGACCCCGTGCGCAGCCGATGTCGAGGTGGATGGGTTGTTCCGGTTGGGTGAATAGGTCGTCTGGTGGGGGCAACCGCAGGGGCAGCTGAAAAAAACGACTGAGGGGATTGACGTGCTGACGCAAGGGTCTAAGAGATGCTCGAGCCTGTGATGGGGGCTTGACGGAGAAGCCCCCAGCAGGCGGTGTAGCCATGCAAATGGGTGGTTCCTGCGACAGGACCGATCTCACCGTTGCAGAAGGCACCAGCCATTGGTAGGTCAGGCAACACACTGCGGCCCAGATTCACATCACCGTCTGGTGTGCCGAACAGGCCTTGGCCGCGGCCGAGGCAGGCCATCAAAAGTCCGAACGTGATCGGCTCCTCCACCTCACTCATGTGTTGGCTGAGAAGGGCAAGGGCCTCTTGACGGGAGGCCTCGGCTTCCCGCAAATGAAACTGGACGTTTTGACCAGCCCGTACCCGTTCCGCTACAGCTACAGCCCCATTGTTGGGGTCAACACCAATCAAGTTGCGAATCAAAAAAGCGCTGTCTTTGGGTTGAACTCCTGCGGTTGGTAATTGGAGGTTGCGGCGCTCAATTCCAAGAAACAGCGAATGCCGCACCAAGTCCCGTTCCGGTTCGCTCAGGTCGGCAAGAACCCGTTGCAGACATGCCACAGGACTTGCTGTTCTGGTGCCATCGTTGAGTTCGAGCAGCACGTTGCGCTGCACCTGTTCGATGGCGAAGACCGGCCCAATCGGGCGACATCCTTGGGCGACCACGGTGTCGAACACCCAGTCGCCGCCGATGGAGCAGATCGCCGCGCCCGTGACCACGTTTTGGTCGACCAGAAGTGAGCCATGGGGGGCGTTATGGGGGGCTGCGATCCCACCGATTTTGTCTGCTGTTGGGTAGGCGTAGTCCAAGCCACTGATCAGATCGTTGATGCCTCGGCAGGTGGGATCGATCAGGACGATCTGGCTGCGGCTTGCATTGGGATCGACGCCAACCCAGTTCTGCCAGTTGATGGAGGAGCCATCGAGGTCGGGCAACTTGTCGGTACTGAGAACACTGGTCTGAATATCAGCTCCTGGGAGTGACAGCAGCGTCACGCTGAGGGCTGGACCCTGTTCGAGCTCGGAGGCGCTGCCATCGGCTTTGGTTCCGACCACACCTCCACCGGCGCATCCAAACCAATGTTTGGCGCGTAGGCCGTTCTGGAGCATCGGCAGTAAGCGGGGCAAGTCGCTGGCATAGCCAGTCGAAACGAACACGAGGGCCAGATCGGCCTCTCCGCGTCGACCCACCTGATTCACGACATCACGGACCGCCTCATCGAGGGATGGGTGGGATGACAAACCAGTGCGGCATTGCGGGGCTGAGTTGGCGCCTTGCAACCAGCTGAAGGGGGAGAACGTCGGCATGGTTCGGACCTTATCAATCCTGCAGGGCTGCCGGGTGCGTCGATAATGGCCTCAACTTGAAACCCATCTGTGAACGAGCTGTCTTACCGCGCGATGGTGTGGCTGACTTACCGGCTGGCTGCCACGTTTGCGGTGGGTCTTCCTCTCGTCTTGTTGGTGTGGTCTGCATGGCGTCGTGACGCCATGGTTTTACGTCTTCTTGGGCTGTACTGGAAAGTGGCCAGCTTGATGGGAATCAGTGTGCTGCTGCTGGTGGATGAACGGCCGCTCGGATACCTCACAGCGGTTGTTGCACCGCTGCTGATGGTGGTGAGTGTGTGGTTCTGGGTGGATCTCAATGAAGAGCTTGCTGATCAGCCCGCTTGGAAAGCCTTACCCCTCACCGTGCGGTTGTGGCGATGGGCCTTAAGTGGTTTTGGTGTCATCAGCCTGGCCATGACCGCCACGGGCCTCAGCTGCATTCAAGGGGAGCAAACCGCGAGCTGTTTGGCGTGGCTTGAGGCGCCCCAGGGTTTGCATGGTGTTGCCGCCACTGTGTTTGATTTCATCTTTGGCGGGCAGTGGACTGAAGCGTTTGCCGCGTTTGTGGGCTATGTGGCTTTAGTGGCTTACCTGGCTGGTTTGCTCCAGTGGCTGCTGATCCGTCTGCCACGTTATGGACGCGTTGCAGGGGATTTCTAATGACCGATCTCGAGTTGGTGTCTCGGCTGGAGGAGCGCAGCCGGAACCACGGCGATCGGGTGTTGCGACTGGTGGGTGTTGTGGGAGTGGAGCCGTTTGAACTGCTTATTTTTCGTGGGTTCAGTAGTAGTACGACTCACCCCACCACATTTGACCCCGATGCATCGGTGTTGCCGAACGGCACGGTGCTGGATGCAGCTGAGCTGCTGAAGGGGCCGTTAACGCCAGGCGATGAGTCCGTCTTGGCAGGACCGATGACTCCTGCTGACTTATTGGCTCAGGCTGATTGGTAGGCCCTTCGCTCCAGCACTTCAATGCAACGCCCACACAGATCGGGGTGGTTGGTGTGCTGGCCGACGTCGGCTTCGTAGTGCCAGCAGCGACTGCATTTGCTGCCACGGGCATGGGCCACTTCAATCAAAGCTTGCTCGTCGTCTTGGCTGGCCAAGAGTTCTGCCCATGGCTCTCCCCCGATTTGGAGTTGAGAAACCAGTAGCCAATCTCGCAGGCCATCAACGTCAGCATCACCATGCTGATCGAGCCATGTCAGGGCGGTGGTGAGTTCTGGGCTACGGGCCTCTAACCGGACGGCTGCTTCCAGGGAGGCACCGAGTTCCTGTTGGTTGCGACAATCCTCCAGCACTTTGTTCACCGCTGTTCGGAGCTGGCGCAGCTGTTGGATTGGAGGCGTTAGGGCGGGGTCTCGCCAATCGGCAGGGACACTGGGCCAGCCGTTTTGGAAGACCGAGGTTTGTTCAACGGGATAGGGAAGGTTTTGCCAAATGTCTTCTGCCATATGGCAAAGGACGGGTGCGATTAGGCCAGCCAGACGTTCAATAATCAAGGCCATGACCGTTTGGCAGCTGCGCCGACGTCGATCATTAGGCGCACTCACATAGAGACGATCTTTGGCGATATCGAGATAAAAGTTTGATAGATCGGAAACGCAATAGTTTTGCAGGATCTGAAAGAAGCGATAAAACTCAAAACTTTCAAATGCTGCATTGATATCGTCCATGACTTCGGCTGAACGTTGAAGCATCCAGCGATCGAGTAAGGGGAGCTCGATCACCGGGATTGCATCGCGGCTTGGATCGAAATCATGCAGGTTGCCGAGTAAATAGCGACTGGTATTACGGACTTTGCGATAGACATCAGCAAGCTGCTTAAGGATGCCTGCCCCAATGGGCACATCAGCTGAATAGTCGACGGAACTCACCCAAAGCCGCAAAACATCTGCGCCGTAGGGGGGGTCTTGTTTTTGGTTTTTACCCCCGGCAATGATCACCATCGGGTCCACAACATTGCCCAATGATTTGCTCATTTTTCGACCTTTCTCATCCAGGGCGAAGCCATGGGTGAGAACGCGTCGATAGGGGGCATGGCCATTGACGGCCACGGAGGTGAGCAACGAGCTTTGGAACCAGCCGCGGTGCTGATCGGATCCTTCTAGGTAAAGATCAGCTGGGTAGCTGAGGTTGTCGCGTTGGCTTGCAACAGCGGCCCAGCTGGAGCCTGAGTCGAACCACACATCCATGGTGTCCGTGCCTTTACGCCATTGGCTGGCTTCGCCGGCGTAGGCCACTGGTAAGAGCTCAGATTCGTCCTTTTCCCACCAAACATCAGCGCCATGTTCGGCAATGAGGCCCTGGATGTGCGCCAGGGTGTCGGCATTGAGCAACACCTCTCCATTGCTGCGGTTGTAGAAGACCGGAATCGGAACGCCCCAGGTGCGCTGGCGGGAGATGCACCAGTCACCGCGCTCCTTCACCATCGATTCGATCCGGTTTCGACCCGATGCTGGCGTCCAAACCACCTTGTCGATGGCATCGAGTGCTTGGTTACGGAAACCGTCGACGGAGGCGAACCATTGTTCGGTAGCCCGAAAGATCGTTGGTTTTTTGGTTCGCCAGTCGTAGGGGTAGCGATGGCCGTAGGGCTCATGCTTAAGCAGGGCGTCAGCCTGCTTCAGGGCCTCGATGATGGCTGGATTGGCATCCTTCAGCACGTTGAGGCCGGCAAAAGGCCCGGCTTCGTCGGTGAGGGTGCCCGCTTCGTCGACGGGACACAGCACGGGTAAGCCATGTTTCTGGCCGGTGTGGAAGTCATCGACGCCATGGCCCGGTGCGGTGTGCACGAGACCCGTACCCGATTCGGTGGTGATGTATTCACCGCCAATCACCACGGGACTTGTCCGGTCCAGGAGGGGGTGGCGGTAGATCAGGCCGGCCAGCAATGAGCCTTTGACCGTGGCTTTTCGACTTAATGGAAGGCCGAGGGTTTCACTCAGGGATTCAATGAGGTCTGCAGCGACGAGCAGCAGACGACCGGTGCCGTCATCGGCGAGGGCGTAGTCGAGTCGCTCGTTGACAGATACCGCCAGGTTGGCGGGGAGGGTCCAAGGGGTTGTTGTCCAGATCGCAACTTGTAGGGCCTTGCCGAGAGCCTCTGCGTCGCAGGGCGGGTTAATGCCTTCTGTTTGCAAGGCCTCGCGCAGTGCCTTGGGAAGGTCGACCGCGGGGAACGCGGCGTAAATGCTTGGACTGGTGTGGCCATCGGGGTATTCCAGTTCCGCTTCGGCGAGGGCTGTGCGGGAGCTGGGGCTCCAGTGCACAGGCTTCAAGCCCCGATAGATGTGGCCTTTCAGCACCATGTCGCCGAAGACCCCGATTTGAGCGGCCTCGTACTCCTTTTGGAGGCTGAGGTACGGCTGATCCCAGTCGGCCCAGATGCCCCAGCGCTGGAAGCCTTTCATTTGGCCATCCACTTGCTTTCGGGCATAAGCGGCGGCTTTCTTGCGCAACTTGATGGGCGTCAGCGCCTGGCGCTGCTCCTGATCCATCGATTGCAGCACCTTGAGTTCGATGGGTAGGCCATGGCAGTCCCAACCGGGGACAAACCGAACGCGGCGCCCCTTCAAAATTTGGTACTTGTTCACCACGTCTTTGAGCACCTTGTTCAGGGCGTGGCCCATGTGCAAGGCGCCATTGGCATAGGGCGGCCCGTCGTGGAGGGTGAACGTCGGTCCTTTGTTGGTTAAGCCAAGTTTGAAATTAATGCCCTGATCTGCCCAGAAGGTTTGGAGTTCGGGCTCCCGGGTCACAGCATTGGCACGCATCCCAAAACTGGTTTGCAGCAGGTTGAGGGTGTTTTTGTATGAGGGGCGTTCCTCAGCGGTGCCGCGTGTTTCTTTATTCACAGGCTCTCTGGTCTGATCCAAGAATTATCAGGCTTCGCCTTCTCGCTCCGTAGGGCTTGTGGCCGGTGTGCTCTCAGGAGTTGCTTCGGGCTGGGCTTCAGTGGCGCTGGTGGGGTCAGGCTCAGGTCCGGTCGCTATCGAGGGTTCCGGCTCGGGACGAACCCATTTTTTGGAGGTCACTCCTGATTTTCCGGCTGGCTTCAGTTGTTTCACGATGCCTGTAAGGCCTTCACCCAGGCTTGCTGTCGCGGAGCCCAGTTGCCGCAGGTTGTTGATCCAGTGGTCTGGCGATCCAAGTTTTTTTTGCTCCTCCTCACCCAAAGCGCGCCAGCGGGCTTGCCCCACTTCGGCACTGAGGCGGCTGATCAAGAGGCTGCCGCACAGCACGGCCAGCATTGGGGCTCCCCGCATCCGGTCGCTGCTGGTGACCAGCACGAGGCCGAGGATCAGCACAACCGCCCCCCACACTCCATCCCGTGGACGACTGAGCTCCACAGCCAGCAGTGGAAGGAGAAGCAAAGCGAGGCCGAACAGCAGGCAAATGTCGCCGCTGAGGGTTGCGAGCATGGTTCGACGATGCGAATCGCTTCCCCCATTGTGCGGCGATCTTTAAAGTGTGTGCACTGCCCACCTGGCGGAATTGGTAGACGCGCTGGTTTTAGGTACCAGTGACTTCGGTTGTGCGAGTTCAAGTCTCGCGGTGGGCATTTCTTACCTACGTTGGTGCGTGAGGAAAGAACTTTCATGCGTTGCCTGACGACCTGATGACCCAGACCCCTGCTCAACAACAGGAAAAACGTCTGGTCGGATCTGGCTATCGCTCTGTTCCTCGCGAATTTGTTGATCCGCCTTCCAATTGGAATCCCACCGTGGGGTTGTTCTTTGGTGGCTATGCCCTTGCCGTGCTGACGATTTGGGGTTGGTTTGTCGGGGGGTGGCCACTTCCCGTGTTGCTGTGTACTGGTTTTCTGGCGCTGCATTTAGAAGGCACGGTGATCCACGATGCCTGCCACAACGCAGCCCATCCGAATCGTTGGATTAACCAACTGATGGGGCATGGGTCTGCGTTGCTGTTGGGTTTTAGTTTTCCTGTTTTTACCCGAGTTCATCTTGAGCATCATTCCCACGTCAATGATCCCCACAACGATCCAGACCACATTGTTAGTACGTTTGGCCCTTTATGGCTGATTGCTCCTCGTTTTTTCTATCACGAGTGGTTCTTCTTTCAGCGACGTCTTTGGAAGCGTTGGGAGTTATTTCAGTGGGGGTTTGAACGCAGCATCTTTTTGACCATTGTTTTGGCTGCAGTTCATTTTGATTTTCTCCCCTTTGTGTTCAATTGCTGGTTCGCTCCCGCACTCATGGTGGGCGTCACCCTTGGTCTTTTCTTCGACTATTTGCCCCACCGACCATTTACATCTCGAAATCGCTGGACCAACGCAAGGATCTACCCAAGTCAGTTAATGAATTGGTTGATTATGGGCCAAAACTATCATTTAGTTCATCATCTTTGGCCTTCTATCCCATGGTTTGAATACAAGCCCGCCTACGAAGCAACGAAGCCGCTCCTCGATTCAAAAGGTTCTCCCCAGAGGTTGGGTATTTTTGAAACACGTCGCGATGGATATAACTTTCTCTATGACATTTTGGTTGGTGTAAGGAGTCATAAAAGACGTCGCGGGAAGATGCGTCGTGTTGCCAGAGTTTTTCCGGCACGACGCATGCGGCGTGGTTGGCTCGCTTTTGTCGATTCTCTCGCGATCAAAACTGAACCAAAACGCTGGAAGTCGTTTTAAAAACAACCCATCAATCCGCCAGGATTTTCGGTACACGAAAGAAATCACCCTCTCTTTGTGGGGCTTGATTCAGAATTTCTTCGCGCACAGGTGTTGGATCCACACCATCGTTGCGCGTCACATTGGTGACTTCGACGGCCCGTGTGGTTTCTGGAACGCCTGTTGTATCGACCTGCTCGAGTTGACTGACGTATCCAAGAATGGATTCCAGCTGCTCGGTGTAGGTGGCGATCTTGTCGTCTGGAAGGTTGAGGCGGGCCAGTTGGGCGACCTTGCGGACGTCGTCGGCGGAGATCCGGCTCATGGGTCGCTGAGGAAACTACGAAGATCTTCGCTCAGCGCGGTGGCGGCTGTTTCGATGATGGCTGCTCCATGGTCTGCCGTTGCCAAGGAGGGATGGGATCCCATACGGCCATCGGGATGACGACGACGAAAATCATCAGGCCCGTGGATGGGTCCAGCGGGCGCTGGATCCTCTAAGGGGCGCTGTTTGCTTTGCAAGCTGGGTTCGATCTGCAGCGTGACAGCGATCTCACTCGGTGTGGCGTGATGCCCTTCTTTGTTGCCATAAAGATCACGGGCTTGCCGCATCACCGGGCCCGCCATAAACCAGTTTGAGAGACGACAGCGCAGTTGTGGAGAGGCTGGGAGGCCGCGACTTGCTGCTGTGCCGTGGGCCTGGGCAAAGGCGGCTTTGGTGGTGGCAATGTTTCCGCCATGGCCATTGATCACAAACACCCGTTCGAATCCATGGCGAGCCAGCGACAAGATGAGGTCTTGCATCACGGCTAACAGGGTTGCGGGTTGCAAGCTCATGGTTCCGGCAAATCCCAGGTGATGTTCAGCCATGCCGAAGGCCTGGGCTGGCGTCACAAGAACACCGGTGCGGCGACCAACTTCGAGGGAGATCGCTTCCGCCGTCAGCGCATCGGTACCGATCGCTCCCGTTGGACCGTGTTGTTCGGTGGATCCCAGCGGAATAATCACGCCTTTGCAGGTTTGGAGATACGTCTCCACCTCAGGCCAACTCCGAAGTGCCAGGCGGATGTCTTCCGTGTTGTCAGCAGCGTTGGGAAGCGAGAGAGGCATCTCAAACGGTGGGGGCGTGTTCATCGATCGGGTTATTAACCCTGAATGCGCCTAGTGCGCCGTGCCGTTGCCGTCGTATTGATCCGTGTTGTAGTAACCGCCTCGGGTTCCGAAGAACAGGCAGGCCAATGGAAAGAGCACAACACTGATGAGCAGGACGGTCCCAAGATTGAATCCAGATAAAGCAGCGTCCATCAGTATTCCTTTGTGTAGAACCAGTTTGATGCTGTTCCAGGCTTTGTGGGTGGACTTTCAGGAACTCAAGAATATTCGTTGATTCTGAGTCGCCTTTTTGTTTGCAGGCGTATCTCTAAATAGGGCAGGAAGCGGGTGCCTTGAAATGTCTCTCTCCAAACAGATTGATAGGCCTCGATCGTTTGATTGCTCAGTTGGTTAATTTGATGGATGACTTGTTTGTCGCTGATGCGATTAAATGATTTTTCCAGAACTTTTTTGAGCTGGCATTTATCAATAAAATCCTCATAAGATTTGTTGTAGCGCTTGTGAAACGAACTGTCGGAAAAGATTGACTGGAGGAAGATCCGTTCTTGACGGTTCTCTTTGGGCATGATTCAACCATGACAATTTGTTTTGAATGGTTCGGGGTGTTTGGCGACTCTTGGTTGAAATAGCCGCAATGAATATTACAGTTCGCTGCGAACAATTTGATGCAAAATCCAGGCGAAATTTTTTGATTTTTTCAGGGATCGGCTTGATTTATTGATCTCCCTTAGGTGTTGAGGTAGCGATGCTTTCGGTTTATTTTGCTCACTCATCCATTCGATTTCTCTCCCGTCGTTTCTAATAAAAACCGCTTGTTCTGGAGATTCGACGTCGGGTACATGGGCGCGTAATTTATGCAATGGTATTGAGTAATTGAAAAGGCTTTTTCCTTGTGACTTTTTAAGATTAATCTTGGCCGTTGTCAGATCTGTGAAGCATGCCTGATGTTTTTGTCCATAGGTGCAAAGCCAATTGGTAAACATCAAATCAAATGAATCGAATTTTTGGAGATAGCTTGTGATCGATCGGTTCAGCTTGTTGGAGAACCAGTATTCATCGATATCAACGACGAGGCAATGGCTCGACTTGGTGTGCTGAGATGCTTCGCTTATCAGTGCTGCGTAGGAGCCACTTTGCTGGTGGAGGCGTTGGGGTTGATCAGTATTGTAGATAAAAATGTTGGGATAGATCTTGGTGATTCTTTTGAGAATGGTTGGAGCTCTGTCTTGACAGTTGTTAATGCCAATAAATATATTTTTAAACCCTAAGCAAAGGTAGTGGTGAATGAATTGAGCGATATAGCATTCTTCGTTTCCAGTGATTGCAATAACGTCGCAATTGTGTGCGGTGATCGTCTGCCTGCTTCTCAGTCGTGCTGAAGCAGCTTGAACTGTGGTGATTGGATCGTTTTTGAGGTGAAGTTGTTGGATGCCGAAGTTGCGTATAGGTGGTGGCCTGACATGGCGTTCAGCGTTTGATTTGGGGCTTAATGGCTGGATTCACCGGGGCTAGTGATGTTGTCATTGAGTTCAAGCCATTTTCGAAGCCATCCTGTGAGCCAGATGAATGGCAGTGTGTCAGCGAGGGCTGCGATCAATTTGAATAAGTATCCGCCTACGATGAAGCTTCCAAGCTGTGGGAAGAGTGGAATTTCGGAATTAATTGGTAAGACATGGGCTCCGTAATGGCTGATGAACACCACGGCGGTTGTATCGACGAGTTGACTCACCAGGGTGGAGCCATTGTTGCGGAGCCAAAGGGCTTTTCCGTTGGTTAGCTCTTTCCAAAAATGGAATAGGCGCACATCAATGAATTGGGCCGTGAGGTAAGCCGCCATGGAGGCTCCGATCGCTCCAAAGCTGAGTTCCTGGATGATGCGGAAGGTGCTGTCGTCGCTGCCTGGTAATCCCGGCAGCAGGCCCCCTAGCCAGAGGATGAGCACCACCCAGCCATTCAGCAGTAACCCCACCCACACCAGCTGGTTGGCTTTTTGTTCTCCCCACAGCTCACTGATCAGGTCTGTGCACAGAAACGTGATGGGGTATGGGAGTGCACCAACGGCTACCACGATTGGCCAAGATCCGACATGTCCGAGCTGTAGGAAGCGCGTTAATCCGAGGATATTGAGCATCCCAAGTGTTCCTAAGAACAGGCCTGCGAGCACTAAAAACGTGCTGTCGCGCCGGGCTTGAATATTTCTGGAAACACGATTCATTGAGGCAGACATGCTCTCTGTGAAGTAAGTGGTGCGTCGTGGTTGATGGGCTGGACCTCCCAATGCCATTGTGTTCATCAAAAACTTTTGATCAAAGGTTTGTGCTGACTTCCCCTCTGGGATTGCGCCTCTACAACGCTGGTGCTTGGGTCCTGCCGCATCAATGTCTACGTTCAAAGCTGGACTTGTTTGATTCCGAATCGTTATCCACAACGACTTTAAAAAAGCCCTGCCCTACGCCTTCTTCTGCCGTCCTGCCGAGGTCGTTGCCCCTGCGCTGATTGGCTGCCGGTTGGTGAAACGCCAAACAGACGACACCCTGCTCTGGGGTGTGGTGGTGGAAACGGAGGCGTATTCCCAGGACGACCCCGCCTGCCACGGCTACCGCCGCCGCTCCCCCAGCAACGAGACGCTCTTTGGTGAGCCTGGGCGCTTTTACGTCTATGTGAGCTACGGCATTCACCATTGCGTCAAGCGAGCCCGTCGCTCAGAGACCTCTGGCTTGGCTTGAGGTTTCAGCGGTCGCCCAGGGTCTCCCAGCCAACTGCCAAGCCACTCCCAGAAAAATCCCCCGTTTTTTCTCCCAGAGCACTCCCCCAGCTACGAAGGGCTACGACCTTCCCAGGCTCTCTTGGATAAATCAGTGGTGCAGCCGTAGCCCTGGTGTCAGCAGCGGCGGCAGCACCTTGAAGAAACCACCTTCCCTACGCAACAACAACGGCAGCCTCCAGGTCAGGGTGCGGATTGATGGGAAGGATGCCTTCATCAATCGCCTGGGTCGCTGGAGTGACCCTGTGGCAGTCGCTAAAGCCCACGCCATCGCCGCCCAGATTTGGAGCGACTACCAGCAGGGCACCTTTGACCGCAGCCTGATGGCATATCAACCGCTAATAGGCGGCAAGGAGGTGGGGCTGTTGGAGGCGTTGAGGGTCAGGGCTGAGACCAAGCGACAGGCAGCAGCCATTCACGCCTACAAGGTGCTGAAGCGCTACGGGAAGCCCATCCGCAACAGAAGCGACGCTGAAGCGTTTCTGGCGTGGCTGCGGGCAGAAGGTCTGAGCGACTGCACCATCGCTGGCTTGATGACCCACTACCGCCAGTGCTCGGGTGGTAATCGCCATTTGTTTTCCCACAAGCTGAAGTGGCAGCGGCGGTCAGTGCAGAGCGATGTGCTGAGTGTGGAAGAAATCCAGGCGGTGCTGAGCGACCTGGAGACCAAAGAGCCCTGGTATTACCCGCTGTTTCTGCTCTGGCTCAGCACGGGGCTGAGAAATGCCGAAATCAGGGGTCTGACCTGGGATTGCATCCGCTGGGAAGAAGGCGAGGTGCTGGTGATGAAGAGCCTGCGGCGTGATGGGTATTCCAGCGGCAAGGTGGAGTGGGCTCCCACCAAGACGGGTAAGGAAAGAGTGGTGCCACTGACCCCTGAGGTGCTGGAGACCTTGAGGCAGCACCAGTGGGAGATGGAGCAGCTGGGGATTTATGACCCCTATGGGCTGGTGTTTGTCACGCCCACTAGTCACACCAACATCTACGACCATCTGGTGGGTCGTGTGTGGCACCGCAGCCTGCTGCGTTGTGGATTGAAGCCCCGCCGTCTTTACGCCCAACGCCATAGCGTCCTGTCTCACGCTTTAGCGATGGGCAACTCACCAGCTGATTTGGCAGCGGCAGCAGGGCATTCCACCAAGATGCTGCTGGATACCTATGCCAAGCCCACAGGCAGATTGAAGATGCCG
>JBDQPG010000019.1:0-35322 GCA_040260695.1 Synechococcus sp. SFB_27S_18OctNov_coas_78
AGCCGGCGAAGCTGTACAGGATGGTTTGGCCCATGACTGGACCAAACCGTGGATCAAAGATCGAGCTTACTCCCCAACAAACCCTCTCCTAGGAGCTGGGTTGTCAGAGTTCTGGTCGCTCGTTTTTGGCAAAGAAGGGGGATCCGTCGGTGGATCCTCCGTTGCTAATGAAAACCACGGTTGGCAATCGTACCAGCCAGCTTTGCTAAAGATCACGTCTGCATAGCCCGCTCTTAGTAGGCAAAGCCCTCGGGCAGGCGCGGCTTCCCTCACTTGGTCTCGACGGCGGTTTTGCCAGCGCTGGGCAAAGGCCTCCACACTGAGGCGATTTTCTCCCACGGCAACGAGCTGGGCCATTAAGAGCCGCACCATGCCATAAAGAAACCCGCTGGCTTGGATTTCCACGCGTATGAGGTCACCGTCGCGTTCCACCAGCACCTCCTGGATGGTTGTGCGTGAGTGGGCCCGTCGACTTCCAGCTCGCATGAAAGCGGCAAAATCATGGAGGCCGATCATTCCCTCCAGGGCAAGCCGCATGTTCTCCTCATTGAGGCGATGGTGGTAGCGGTGCCAAGTCCATGGAGTCAAGAACAAGTTGGGTCGCCGGCCGTTGTAAATGGTGTAGCGGTAACGCCGATAGATGGCGGAATAACAGGCGTGCCAATCTTTTGGTCGCTCAACGGATTCACGCACCCTGATCGAGGCTGGCAACCGGCCATTCAGAGCAGGGGCCCACTTCGCGGCAGGGATTGGACCGGAACAGTCGAAATGCACCACTTGGGCTGCAGCATGAACGCCGGCATCCGTCCTCCCAGCAGCAAAGCTCTGGGTTGGGCGCAGAGGATCGAGTTGACCAATCGCTGCCTCTAGAACGGCTTGCACACTTCTGGCATTGCGTTGACGCTGCCACCCAGAAAAGTCTGAACCCTCGTACTGCAGGCTGAGGGCAATCCGTCGAAGGATTGGCATCTCAGGGGGTGCAGACGAGGGTTCAGTGATCAAAAGTCAGACCCTGACAGGGGTCAGGATTACACCAATTCAATGATGGCCATCTCGGCATTGTCGCCACGACGGGGCACCGTGCGCGTAATGCGGGTGTAACCACCTTTGCGCTCGCCGTAGCGGGTTGGAGCTTTGTCAAACAAGGCGTGAACCAGCTGTTTGTCGTAGATGTAGCCAATGGCACGACGACGGGACGCCAGGCTGCCGTCCTTGGCCAAGGTGATCATGCGCTCAGCTTCGTCGCGAAGTGCTTTCGCACGTGCCTTGGTCGTGGTGACACGACCTTCACGGATGAGTTGGGTCGTTAAGGCTCGAAGCATTGCCTTGCGTTGATCAGCGGGACGACCCAGCTGGGGTACTCGGCATTGGTGTCTCATGGTTCTGTCGTGGTCGAAGTATTGGGGAGGAGTAGGGGGCTCGAATTAGGCCGAGGTGCGGCTCTGGGGGATAGAGATGCCGATGCGCTCGAGCGCTTCGATCACTTCGTCGGCGGATTTAGACCCGAAGTTCTTGATTTCGAGCAAGTCTTCATAGCTGAAGCCCATCAGGTCAGATACAGAGTTGACCTGGGCACGCTTCAAGCAGTTGTAAGCCCGGACGGAGAGATTTAACTCCTCAAGGGGTATTTGTGCTTCGGCGGAGGGTTCTGGTTCGACACCCACTTCTTCAACGAGGGTGACGGTGGCCAACGGTTGGAACAGCTCCAACAATTGGTTGGCGGTTTGTGCCAGGGCGTCGTCGGGTGTGATGGAGCCATCGGTGATGATCTCAATCCGCAGTCGCTCGCGAGCTGAACCGCCTTCCGCAACAGCTGTTTCGTCAATGTTGAAATTGACCCGCTTCACAGGCATAAACACTGCATCGATCTGGAGTAGATCGATCGCACTGGTGTCTTCGTTGTGGCGGTCGACGGGCCGATAACCAATGCCCCGCTCTACGTGAACTTCGAGTTCCAGGCTGTGGCCGTCCGCGACAGTGGCGATGGTTCTATTGCCATCAATCACCTGGACTTGAGAGGAGAACTGAAGATCACTGGCCTTCACCTCGGCAGGACCAGCCACGACCAAGCGACCAATCTCGAGTTCTGCCGAGCGGCTGTTGACCGACAGCTCCTTGCAGTTCAACAGGATGTCGAGAACATCTTCTCGAACCCCTGGAACAGTGGCGTATTCATGGTTAACGCCGGCAATGCGAATTGCGGTGACGGCGCTGCCTTCTAGGCCGCCCATCAGGACACGGCGTAAGGCATTGCCCAAGGTTGTTGCTTGGCCACGCTCGAGGGGACCGATCAGAAAGACGCCAGTTTGGGCGCGATCCTCGGCGATTTGATGCTCGATGCGATCGATCTGGTACTGCAGCACGGTCTGAAGCGAAGTTAGAGAACGAGAACCGGAAAGAAGGCTGGGTTCAGACGCGACGGCGCTTAGGCCGGCGGCAACCGTTGTGGGGCAGAGGTGTCACGTCTCTGATCAGAGTGATTTCCAGCCCCGCAACCTGAAGGGCACGGATGGCTGTTTCACGGCCAGACCCAGGACCTCGAACCAAGACTTCGATTTGTCGCATGCCCTGCTCGAGGGCACGGCGCGCAGCTGCCTCTGCAGCCGTTTGTGCAGCAAAGGGAGTCCCCTTGCGAGCCCCCTTGAAACCGCTGGCACCAGCCGAAGACCAGGCAATGACTTCACCTGCTGTGTCGGTGATCGACACAATCGTGTTGTTGAAGGTGCTTTGGATATGAGCAACGCCATTGGGAACGTTGCGTTTGGCCTTCTTGGGGCCGGACTTTTTTGCGGTTTTGGCCATGGGCCGTTAGGAGACGAGGTAAGGGACGGAGGTGAATTACTTCTTCTTGCCAGCCACGGTCTTGCGAGCACCGCGACGTGTACGGGCATTCGTGCGGGTGCGCTGGCCGCGCACTGGAAGGCTCATCCGATGACGACGGCCGCGTACACAGCCAATGTCTTGAAGTCGCTTGAGGGCCATACCCTCCTGACGACGCAAATCACCCTCGATGGTGAAAGCTTCAGTGGCACCACGGAGCTTTTGGATGTCGCCATCCTCGAGATCCTTGACCCGAATGTCGGGGTTGACCCCGGCCTTGGCCAAGATGGCCTTGGCCCGTGTGAGGCCAATTCCATAGATGTATGTGAGGGACACCTCAACCCGCTTGTCGCGGGGGATGTCAACGCCGGCGATCCGTGCCACGGAGATTCAATCGAAAGGGACATATGGCCTCCAACGAGTCGGAGGCAATGGACAGAAAGCTGATGAAACGCGTTGGCTTCACCAGTTGCTGAAAACAAACGTTGGGGTCAACCCTGACGTTGCTTGTGCTTTGGGTTGGTGCAGATCACCATGACGCGACCGTGGCGACGGATCACCCGGCACTTGTCGCACATTTTTTTAACAGAAGCGCGCACCTTCATTAGGCGTGGCTCTCCCAATTTCCAAACGACAAACTTACCACGTGGGTCAACTCAGGGCTTCCGTGATGCGTTCGGTGATCTCCTCCACTGAACCCTGAGCTGCAACACGAATGAGCAGCCCCTTGTTCTGGTAGTAGCTGATCAGTGGTGCAGTCTTGTCTGTGTAGACCTCTAAGCGATTGCGAATCACCGCTTCGTTGTCATCGGCCCGTCCACGGCTCAGCATGCGTGCAATCAGGACTGCATCATCCAGTTCGAGCAGAACAACAGCATCGATCGGTTGTTTGAGCTCGGCCAGTAACGGTTCCAAGGCCTCAGCTTGTGGAACGGTGCGTGGGAAACCGTCAAGGATCCAGCCCCCTTCAGAGAGAGCTTTCATCTGACTTTCAACGATGGCCAATACAAGTTTGTCGCTGACGAGTTCACCTCGGTTCATGATCGCTTCGGCTTCTTTGCCGAGCTCCGAGGCAGCAGCCACTTCACTCCTCAGGAGATCACCTGTGGAAAGGTGTTTCATGCCATTGGAGTCACAGATCCGTGCGGCCTGCGTGCCTTTACCGGCACCAGGTGGACCGAGAAAAAGAAGGCGATTTTTCATTGAGGTTGTTGGGAGGGATGACAACAATGACTGGAGGATTTTGCTCCTACTGACGCACGAGACCTTCGTAGCGCTGAGAGATCACGTAGGTCTGAACCTGTTTTGCGGTGTCAATGGCGACACCCACCAGGATGAGCAAAGACGTGGCACCGAGTCCTTGAAACGTCTGCACATTGGTGGCGCGTTCAACTGCCGCAGGAATGATCGCAACAGAGCCAAGGAAAAGGCCGCCAAGCAAGGTGAGCCTGTTTTGCACACCTGAGAGGTAGTTGGTTGTGGCGCTTCCCGGTCGTACCCCAGGGATTGCCACACCACCACGTTTGAGGTTGGTGGCGATGTCTGCCGGATTCACCGTTAAGGATGCGTAAAAATACGAGAACCCGAGGATCAAGGTAAAAAAGGCCAAGGCGTAGGGCCAAGGATTTGAAGCGCTGGGATTCAGCATGCTTGCGGCACGAATCAGCCATTCACTTTTCGTGAGATTCGCCACGGTTACGGGCAAGAAGATCAACGCTGAAGCAAAAATGATTGGCATCACTCCTCCGGCATTCAGCTTGAGGGGTAGGTAGCTCTGACGCGTTGGCAGGACACCGGCTCCGCCGACCTGGCGTTTGGCACTCACGATCGGAATACGACGTGCACCTTCTTGCACAAAGATGATTCCAACAATCGTTGCCAGAAACACCAAAACGAGCACAACAATTCCCAGAACGGTGTCGCGGTCTCCAGTTTGAGCCGCTTCAATTGTTGCTCCCAGGGTGCGAGGAAGCGTCGCAACGATGTTCAAGAAGATCACCAGAGATGCCCCTTGGCCGATCCCTCTTTCGGTGATGACCTCCGCAATCCACATCACCACCATGGATCCGGTGACGAGGGCTAAAGCCGTTTGAGCGACGAAGACGACTTCGCTTAAGCCTTCTACGGCGTACTGGCGCAAAATCATTGCAAAGACAATGCTTTGAATGAGTCCCCAGCCAAGGGCTACATAACGGGTGATTTGTGCAATTTTGCGCCGTCCTGCTTCGCCTTCATTTTTTTGAAGATCCTCCAACTGCGGCAATGCTGCTGTCAGCAGTTGAAGAATGATCGATGCATTGATGAAGGGGAGAATTCCAAGAGCAAAAATCCCCAAGGTGGAGATTCCTCCCCCCGTGAAGATATCGAGGAAGCCAATCAGCTGTCCCCCTTGATCGATGAACTGTTTGAATGCTTCCCGATCGATTCCTGGCATCGGGATATAGATGCCAAGACGGACCAGAAGTAGAAGGCCAAGGGTGGTCAGCACCCGACTGCGCAACCCTGGGTTTGTGATCAGCTGACTGATCACTTCGGCGGCATTGGGGTTGCGTCCCCGACTGACGAGCATGTCCGGAAGATAAAAAGGTTGGGCTGATGCAGCGAAGCCGCCCGTGGACCAAAGTCCAGCGGACGGCTCAGACCCTAAGGCTGAAAAGGCCGTGAAGCCCGTTCAGTCAGTCGAGGGTTTCGCAGGTGCCGCCGGCGGCTTCGATCTTGGTGCGGGCGGAAGCTGTGAAGGCTGAGGCTTGCACCGTCAGATTCTTCACGGTGAGTTCACCATTGCCGAGCATCTTGAGGGGATGCTTGGGGCTCGTCACGATGCCGTCCTTGACGAGCGAGTCCAGATTCACAGTGCTTCCATCCTTGAGGTCCTTCAAGGCGGAAACATTCAGCACTGTGAAATGCTTCGGATTAACCAGAGGGAAATGCTTCAGCTTTGGGACTCTGCGGTACAGAGGCATCTGCCCACCTTCGAACCCAGGACGGGTTGGTCGGCCAGAACGTGATTTTTGGCCACGCATGCCGAAGCCGCAGCTCGCGCCCTGACCAGCGGCAATGCCGCGGCCCTTACGCAACTTGCGGCGACGAGCGCCTTTGTTGGCCTTGAGTGAGTCGAGTCGGAGAGTCATCGCGAATCAGGAGTAGATCTGCTCGAGGGAGATTCCCCGTTCTTTTGCAGTCTCCTTGTGAGTACGAAGACTGGATAAGGCCACCATGGCAGCCCGTGCATTGTTCAGGGGAGTTTTACTGCCCAAGCGTTTCGCCAAAACATTTTTAATGCCGGCGAGTTCAAGGACAGTACGAATGGAACCACCGGCAATAACACCAGTACCAGGGGCTGCAGGGCGAATTAGAACGCTTGCTGCTCCGTCGCGACCATTCGACAGTGTTGGGATGGAGCTGTGGCGAGTCAGAGGCACTTTGACCAAGTGCTTCTTGCCGTCGGCGACGCCTTTGCGAACGGCACCGATGACGTCACCAGCTTTGCCAACACCCACACCGACCTGTCCCTTTTCGTTTCCGACGACAACGATGGCTCGAAAGCTCATCTTTTTGCCACCTTTGACGGTTTTGGAGACTCGGCGGATCTGAACGACGCGCTCTTGCCATTCGGAATCGCGGTCTTGGCCGCGACGTCCGCCGCGGCGATCACCACGTCGGTCACCACGACCGCCGCCGCCACCGCCACGACGCTGTTCTTGTTGCTGCCCTTCAGCAGCCGCTGGCACATCCGCTGCGCCGGGGACGGCACTGGGATTGGATTGAGGAGAAGAATCTGTCATGGGTAAAGCAGGGATCAGAACTGAAGGCCCGCTTCCCGGGCAGCGTCGGCAAGGGCTTTAATCCGACCGTGATAGAGGTTGCCTCCACGGTCGAAGACCACCTGCTCGATGCCCTTGGCGATTGCGCGCTTGGCGACAAGTGCACCGACAGCAACGGAGGCGTCACAGCTTCCAGCGTTGGTTTTAAGACCGGAACGGAGTTCCTTATCCACTGTGGAGGCTGCACAGAGAGTGTTCTGGGCAGCGTCGTCGATGAGCTGGGCGTAGATGTGATTGTTGGAGCGGAACACAGCCAAACGCGGACGGTTGGATGTGCCACTGATGTGACGACGGAGGCGCCGATGGCGCTTCTGCGTCTGTTGTTTGCGAGAGAGTTTCGACATGGTGTGTGAAGGGGAGGAACGTCTGGAAGAGCGTTATTTCTTGCCGGACTTGCCTGCCTTTCGCAGGATGAATTCGCCCTCGTATTTGATGCCCTTGCCCTTGTAAGGCTCGGGAGGACGGATGGCGCGAACCTTGGCGGCTTCGTTGCCGACGAGTTCTTTGTCGATGCCGGAAACAATCACTCTTGTGTTGTTCTCCACCTTGAAGGTGATCCCAGCTGGGGCGGGCATCTCGACGGGGTGGCTGTATCCAGCACTCACGACGAGCGTCGTTCCCTTGACTTGGGCCCGTGAGCCCACGCCAACAATTTCAAGGGCTTTGCTGTATCCGTTGTTGACCCCTTCGATCATGTTGGCGACGAGGGTGCGGCTCAGACCGTGGCGTTCACGTGAGATCCGCTTGGTGCTCGTGGGAGCAACAACAATCGTGTTGGCTTCTTGGCTGACGCTGACGCCCTCAGGAAGAGTGCGCTCGAGCTCACCTTTTGGTCCCTTGACTTTGATGGTTAGACCATCGAGGGAAACGGTGACTTTGTCCGGGACGGGGACAGGGTTTTTTCCAATACGTGACATGGTTCAGCTCCGGATCAGTAGACGTAACAGAGCACTTCGCCGCCGACGCCCTCTCGGCGGGCATCACGGTCACTCATCACCCCTTTTGAGGTGGAAATGATCGCGACACCAAGCCCTCCGAGGACCTTGGGAAGGCCACGAGTGTTCTTGTAGATGCGGAGACCTGGCTTGCTCACGCGTTGCATGGAACGGATGGTGGGCAAACGGTGCTTACCGCTGTATTTGAGGGAGAGCACCAATTCGGCTCTGAAGCCCTCGCCTTCTTCGTTGATGTCGGAGATGAACCCTTCTTGTTGCAACACTTTCGCGATGCTGCGGGTCATCCGTGAAGCGGGAACCTTGGTGGTCTCGTGACGTTTTTCACTCGCATTACGAATGCGAGTGAGCATGTCAGAAATTGGATCGTGGTTGGCCATAGGTATAGACGGGGAGGGCTCAGTTGCTCTGGAATGGCATTCCCATCTCGCTGAGGAGGGCCCTGCCCTCTTCGTCAGAACGGGCAGTGGTCACGATGGTGATGTCCATGCCCCTGATGGCATCGATTTGGTCGAAGGAAATTTCAGGGAAGATGATTTGTTCCCTCACCCCAAGGGTGTAATTGCCACGCCCGTCGAAGCTTTTTGCGCTCACCCCACGGAAATCGCGGATTCGCGGGAGTGCAAGGTTGATCAGTCGCTCGAGAAAGGCATACATCCGATCACCGCGCAGGGTGACAGCACAGCCGATGGGCATGCCCTGGCGGATTTTGAAACCTGCGATTGCTTTCTTGGCACGGGTCACCACCACTTTTTGGCCAGTGATCTGTGCAAGCTCCTTAACCGAAGCCTCGAGAGACTTGGCATTCGTCGCAGCTTCGCCGAGGCCTCGGTTAACGGTGACTTTCACCACCTTCGGGACTTCGTGGATGTTGGAGAGGGAGAGATCCTTCAGCAGTTTGGGCTGAATGGTCTCCCGGTAGCGCTTCTTAAGTGACATAACGGGGGTGAGTTGCTTCTGGGCTTGGTCAGAAGTCGGGATCAGTCGAGGACTTCACCGGTTTTCTTCAACCTGCGCTTCTTCGTGCCGTCTTTTTCGACAACGATTTCGACGCGGCTTGCCACCTTTTTATCGGTGGAATACAGCATCACGTTGGAGGCATGCAGGGATGCTTCCTCGGTGACAATGCGTCCGCTTTCGCCTTCTTGGTTGGGTTTCTCGTGACGGGTGCGCATATTGACGCCCTCCACGATGACGCGGTTCTCATTGGGAAGTGTTTTGAGAACGGCACCGGTTTTGCCCTTGTCCTTGCCGGCAATCACCTGGACGGTATCGCCTTTGCGGATGCGCATCTTGATGCGCTCAATGGCTTTTGGTTTTGAAGTTGCTGTCGCCATGGTCAGATCACCTCCGGAGCGAGGGACACGATTTTGGTGAAGCTGCGTTCACGCAATTCACGGGCCACAGGTCCAAAAACGCGTGTGCCCTTTGGGTTCTTGTCGTCGTTGATGATCACGGCAGCGTTGTCATCAAACCGAATCGAATTTCCGGTATCACGACGCAAGGTTGCTTTCGTGCGAACTACGACAGCCTTGACCACATCTGACTTTTTGACGCCCATGTTGGGCATTGCGTCTTTGACAGCGGCGACGATGACGTCACCGACGTGGGCGTAGCGACGGTTGGTACCCAGAACACGAATGCACTGGATGCGTTTGGCACCGCTGTTGTCGGCAACGGTAAGGAAAGATTCCTGTTGAATCACTTGTTGGCCTCCTCTGCTTTGGCTTCGGCGGCAGCAGCTTTGGAGCTGTGACTGAGGACCTCAGCGATCGCCCAGCGTTTCTGGCGACTCATCGGACGGGTTTCCGTGATACGAACACGATCACCGACGCGACAAGAGTTGTCTTCGTCGTGGGCTTTGTAGCGGGTGGTGCGGCTGACCGTCTTTTGATAGATGGGGTGGGGGAAGCGGGTTTCCACCGCAACCACCACTGTCTTTTCCATCTTGTCGCTGACGACGGTGCCGACCCGTTCTTTAACTGCCATGGTTAGAGAGGGGGGATCAGGAGGCGGTAGAGCGCTGACGCTCCGACTGCACCGTCAGCAACTGGGCCAGCTTGATGCGGACCTCTTTGAAGCGGTGAGTGTTGGTGAGTTGGCGCGTGGCCTGCTCAAAGCGGAGTTGGAAAAGTTCGCGGCGTAAACCGTCGATTTTTTCGCTGATGTCCGCATCTGACAGGTTGCGCACCTCGCTGGGGTTGGGACGGGCCATGGTCAGGACTCCACGGTGACGGCTTCAGAAGCAGCCGAAGTTTTGCCTCCAGCTTTCTTCTCATCATCGAGACCGATGAATTTCGTTTTGACTGGCAGCTTGTATTGCGCCAAGCGCATGGCTTCTCTGGCGATTTCGGGGGTGATTTCCTCACCACCCATTTCGAAAAGAATCCGACCTGGCTTAATCACTGCAACCCAGAATTCTGGGTTGCCCTTACCGGAACCCATTCGGGTTTCAGCGGCACGCATGGTGACTGGCTTGTCGGGAAAAATCCGAATCCAGATTTTTCCGCCACGTTTGACGTAACGGGTCATCGCACGGCGGCTGGCCTCGATTTGACGCGAGGTGATCCAGCCACACTCTTGGGCTTGCAATGCAAACTCACCGAAGGCAATCGTGTTGCCTCGAGTGGCGACGCCGCGCATGCGGCCCCGTTGTTGCTTACGGAATTTGACGCGTTTTGGACTCAGCATGGTTTAGGCCTCCGGTTCAACCCTCGTTTGAGCGGTCTTCGAACTGTTGGGGCCTACGGCTGGCCCGCCGACGGGGGTTAGCCCCGACCGGCATTGTCTGAGACTGTTCGCTCAGCACTTCTCCCTTGAACACCCACACTTTGATGCCGAGAACGCCGTAGGTGGTTTTGCCCACTTTGGTGGCGTAGTCGATATCAGCTCGCAGGGTGTGCAGGGGTACACGACCTTCACGGGTCCATTCAGTCCGGGCAATCTCAGCACCGTTTAAACGGCCTGATACCTGGATTTTGAGGCCGAGAACGCCAGCGCGTTGGGCGCGCTGAACAGCCATGCGGATGGTGCGGCGGAATGCCACACGTTTTTCCAGTTGCTGGGCGATGTACTCGGCCAACAGAAACGCGTCGCCGTCGACACGTTCAACTTCGACAACATTGATCCGCACTTGGCGGCTCTTGTCACCGACTGTTTTCTGGATGCCGGCACGAAGATCTTCGATGCCGCTGCCCTGACGTCCAACAAGGACACCTGGGCGTGCAGTTTTCAGTTCAACTTCCAGTTGATCGGCTTTGCGGGCGATCAGCACGTCGCTGATGCCGGCAGAACCGTATTTCTTGTGGATGAACTTGCGAATCCGGTCGTCTTCTTGAAGAAGCGCCGGGTATGTCTTGCTGGAGGCGTACCAGCGTGACCGGTGCTCCTGGGTGATCCCCAGGCGCAGACCGGTTGGGTGGATTTTGTGTCCCATTGGGTCGGAGTCCGGGGGTCAGGAGTCGGTCTGAACTGCCACAGCAATGCTGATGTGGCAGGTCTGCTTCTTGATCTGGTAAGCCCGGCCTTGGGCTCGGGGCCGGTACCGCTTCATGGATGGACCCATGTCGGCACTGGCACTCGAGATCACAAGGGAGGCTGGATCGAGACCGAGGTTGTTTTCGGCATTGGCTACTGCAGACCGGAGCACCTTGGTGATCGGGCCGGTGGAGCGGTAGGGCATGAACTCGAGCATGATCAAAGCGTCGCGATAGGTGCGACCTCGGATTTGGTCGAGTACACGACGCACCTTCGATACAGAACCGCGGATGAAACGTCCGTGGGCCTGAGCGGTGGCAGCCGTAGATGTAGACGAAGTCATGGCGTCAACGGCCTCCTTTCTTGTCTTTGATGTGGCCCTTGAAGGTGCGGGTAGGAGCGAACTCCCCCAGCTTGTGCCCCACCATCTGTTCGGTGATAAACACCGGAATGTGGGACTTGCCGTTGTGAACGGCAATGGTGTGGCCGATCATCATCGGCAGGATTGTCGAAGCGCGTGACCAGGTCTTAATCACGGACTTGTCGTCGTTGTCGTTCTGCTTTTCAAGCTTGCGAAGCAGGCTGTCAGCAATAAACGGTCCTTTTTTGAGTGAACGTCCCATAGCGGTTTAAGCAAGCGGCAAAGTGATGGTTGGCATCAGGAATCGCGTCCGCCACGGCTCCGCTTGGACGTCTTGCGACGTTTCCGGAGCACATATTGGTTGCTGGGTTTATTCCGCTTGCGGGTCTTGAGACCGAGGGCGGGTTTGCCCCAGGGCGTTACGGGACCGGAGCGGCCGATGGGTGCTCTGCCCTCACCACCACCATGGGGGTGATCGCAGGGGTTCATCACACTGCCTCGCACCTGAGGCCGCCGTCCAAGCCAACGACGCCGACCGGCTTTGCCGAGGCTGGTGTTGCGAACTTCTGAGTTGCCCACCTCGCCAAGAGTGGCGTAGCACTCGCGGCGGACCAAGCGAACTTCGGTGGAGGGCAATTTGAGAGCGACGTAGTCGCCTTCCTTCGCCATCACTTGAGCACTGGCGCCTGCGGTTCGGACCATTTGTCCACCGCGACCCGCATAGAGCTCGACGCAATGCACGCTTGAACCGAGGGGAATCGATGACAGCGGCATTGCGTTGCCGTTTTCGATCGGAGCTTCTGGCCCAGACACAACGGTTTGGCCGACCTGAACTCCTGCTGGAGCAAGGATGTAGCGCTTTTCGCCATCGGCGTAAAAGAGCAAGGCCAATCGCGCATTGCGATGGGGGTCGTAGTGGATTGCAGCCACCTTCGCGGTCACGCCGTGCTTGTTGCGACGGAAATCCACGAGGCGGTACAACCGCTTATGACCACCACCGCGGTGGCGACAGGTAATGACACCTCTGTTGTTGCGGCCTTTTTTGCGGTGCTTAGACACCACAAGGGTCTTCTCCGGCTTGCGGCCGGTGACCTCACTGAAGTCGGTGACAACGCGGGTGCGTGTACCGGGGGTGTATGGGCGGAATTTACGGATTGCCATGACGATTCAGACTCCTCAGGACTCAGGGAAGAGTTGGATCGAGTTGCCCTCCGCTAGGCGCACCACGGCCTTCTTCACTTGGGCACGTTTGCCAGCAAAGCGGCCCATTCGACGGGAGCGTCGAGGTGGGTTCATGGTGCTAATGCCGGTGACCTTGACATCAAAGAGCTGCTCAATGGCGGCCTTGATGTCTGGCTTAGCGGCGCGGTGGTCCACCTCGAAGGTGTACTGATTCAACTCGAGGGCACGGGTTGCCTTCTCGGTGATCAGCGGTCGGCGGATGACATCCGCCAGACGGGATTGGAAACGCTCAGTCATCTCCGTAAACCTCCTGGATGGTTGTGAGAGCGTCCTCTCCAACGACCAATGAATTGGCGTGAAGTAGGTCGAAGACGTTGAGGTGGTTGGCTGAAATCAGCTTGACTTTTTCCAGGTTGCGCACGGATCGACGAACCATTTCGGATGGATTCGTCAGAACGATCAAGACCTTGGTGTCCGCGGCGATGCCGAGGCGTTCAAGTGCTGCAGTGATTTCGCGTGTCTTGGGCGCTTCCAAGGCAGTTCCAAAATCCTTCACCACGGTGATGTCGTCGACCCGTGACATCAGAGCTGTGCGGAGGGCCGAGCGACGTTCCTTGCGGTTCATCGCAAGGTTGTAACTCCGGGGCTTGGGACCAAAAATGATGCCGCCGCCGGGACGCAGTGGGGTCCGAACAGAACCCTGCCTTGCGCGTCCTGTTCCCTTTTGTTTGTAGGGCTTGCGGCCACCACCACGGACTTCCGACCGGGTGAGCGTGCTTGCGGTGCCTTGGCGCATATGAGCCTGCTGACGCAGAACTGCACGATGCATCAAGTCAACTGCTGTGGCTTCTTTCGCCACTTTGAGGTCCAAGGTTGCTTTTCCAGCGTCCTTCCCCTGCCAATCGCGGACAACACAATTAGCCATCACTCACCTCCTTTTGCAGGTTTGGCGCCCACACGCACGGCTGGCTTGATATTCAAAAGCGCACCAGGCTTGCCTGGCACAGAACCTTTGACAACCAGAAGATTGCGATCGCTATCAACGCGAAGGATGGTCAAACCACGGGTTGTCGTTTTCTTTCCGCCGTAACGGCCGGACATCCGCTTGCCTGGGTAGATCCGCCCTGGGGTTGTACCTGCGCCGATGGAGCCCGGTTGCCGATGGTTTTTTGAACCGTGGGTCATCGGGCCGCGGCTAAAACCGTGGCGTTTTTGAAGACCTGCGAAACCGCGACCCATGGTGTCGCCGCTGACGTCCACTTTTTGGCCAGCTTCGAAGTCGCTGACCGTGATAGATCCACCAAGTTCGAAACCGTCGACATTGTCGACGCGGTACTCGCGCAGGTGTCGCAAAAGATCATCACCGGATTTGGTGAGGTGGCCTTTAGAAGGCTTGTTGATCAGTTTCTCGCGAGTTTCGCCGAAACCAATTTGCACCGCGGCATAGCCATCGGTGTCATCGTTTTTGAGTTGTGTGATGCGGCAGGGACCGGCCTCGATCAAGGTGACGGGGACCGCTCTGCCCTGCTCGTCGAAGAGTTGGGACATGCCCAACTTCTTCCCGAGAATGCCGATTGACATGGGGGAGAAAGCGCCAGCGGGAACAAGCACCACCCGATTTCTCGGATAGAGCAAAAGTGCTGATCGGAATAACGCAGTCGTGCTTCGAACGTCGTTCCAAAATTGGACGGGTTCGAATGGGGCTAGCGAACGATTCAGCGAGGCTGAGACTTTTTTGGGCAAGGGATTGCTCAAAAAGTTTCTCGGCAGATTTCAAAATGATTTGAAATCGCACTGGCCTGAAGATCCGGCGCAATCGCCGAATCTGTTCTGCCGACTGGAGGCCCGGCTAGCGGACGGGCACAGAAACGCAGAACAAACAACAAACCTACATCACCACTGAAATCGTTCTCTTCAATGTCGCCTCTTGAGCTGCCAGACTTACCTCAGTCATGCATGCTCCATGCCCCTGCTTCTCACCGGTCGGGGATTCCGTCGTGATCTCGAAGCCAATGGTTGCCTTGCGGTCCATGCTCCCCTCGAGGGTGGTGCTGAAACGCGGCTTCTACGTCGTCTTCGTGGGGCGGGTTATCGCACCCGAATGACATCAGCTCGCGGCCTGGGTGATCCCGAAGTGTTCTTGACACAAAAGCATGGGATTCGGCCGCCACACCTCGGTCATAATTGTGTGGGTCGCGGTGCTGCCGTAGGAGAGGTTCAGCAAGTTGTCCCTTTGATCGGAGACCTTCTTGAGGGGGACTCTTCCGTAGCCCTGTGGGTTTTAGAGGGTCAGGTCTTATCTCGATCTGAGCTGTTGTCGCTCTGTGATCTTTGTCAGCGAGAACCTCGGTTACGCATCATCGTTGAGATGGGTGGAGCCCGCAGCCTTCGATGGCAGCCAATGAAAGCCTTACTGGGTGCCTGAACCCTGAAGAATCGCTGACCCATGGCCGCTGGGTCAAATTAATTTGTGGTGCCAGCAATCAAGATCTTCCAGCGATCACAGACCTGTGTGCTGTTTATGCCACTGCAGGTGTGCATTGCGTTGATGTGGCTGCTGACCCAGCGGTGGTTCATGCGGCGCGACAAGGTTTGGACTGGGCTGAGACGCGCAACGGTTGGCGCCCTTGGCTGATGGTGAGCCTGAGCGATGGATTGGATATTCACTTTCGCAAGGCCTGGTTCGACCCAGATCGCTGTCCACCTCAGTGCCAACGACCCTGTCAACGGGTTTGTCCCGCTGAAGCCATTGCTGATCGTGGTGCTGTTAACTCTTTGCTTTGCTACGGCTGTGGACGTTGCTTGCCGGCGTGTCCCTATGGATTGATTGAGGAACGGGATCACCGCCTTGAGGAGGGATCGGTTGGTGCGCTGCTGATGTCGATACGCCCTGATGCCGTTGAGATTCACACAGCCCCTAGTCATGACCAAGGTTTTGATGTCTTGCTGAAGAACCTGGACCAGGCATCACTGTCGCTGCGACGCTTAGCCGTCAGCTGTGGCCTGGAAGCCCATGGCATGACAGCTGAGCAACTTGCAAAAACTCTTTGGAACCGTCATTCCCGTCTGCGATGCAGCGGTTTTACTCCGCTGTGGCAGCTCGATGGACGGCCGATGAGTGGTGATGTGGGGGCAGGGACAGCCCGCTCGGCGGTTCAGCTTTGGCGAGCGATGCGTCCTCTAGCTCCCCCTGGCCCTCTGCAATTGGCCGGAGGAACCAACCACTCCACCCTGAATAATCTTGATCGTGACGAACGACCCGCCGGCATCGCTTTTGGTGGTGTGGCACGGCGACTTCTTGTTCCGCTTCTGAAAGAGGCTCAACTCCGTGGCCAGTCGTTGCGGGAGTGGCCTGAGGGTTGGGAACAAGCTGTGGCATTGGCGCGCGAATTGGTGACGCCATGGATCAATCGCCCTTGCTAAAACGCAATGAGAATTTGATCTCATGGGTACGCAGCGGGTCACGGATGATCTCGATCGACTTCTCGACTTGCTGCCGCAATCGGTTCAGGTTGCGTTGTCCACAGAGGCGAGTCATGACCAACTCCTTGAGGTCGTGCTCGATTTGGGGCGGATTCCGGAGGCGCGCTATTCGGGCCGTGTAACGGCACTAGGGGATCGTGCCATGACCCGCCAAGACTTGGCTGATGTGGTTCTCAAGTTGGGTCAGTTTGGTGCTGATAATCGCGCTGGAATTGAGCGGACCCTCCACAGGATCAGTGCGATACGGAATCGACAGGGAGAGGTGGTCGGTCTGACCTGTCGTGTGGGTCGTGCTGTCTTTGGCACGGTGGCGATGGTGCGTGACCTCCTCGACAGCGCCCAGTCGTTGCTGCTGATGGGACGACCAGGTGTCGGTAAGACCACAGCGTTGCGAGAAATCGCCCGTGTTCTGGCTGATGACATGCAGCGTCGGGTCGTCGTGATCGATACCAGTAACGAGATTGCGGGAGATGGTGACATCCCTCATCCGGCCATCGGCCGCGCCAGGCGGATGCAGGTCTCGAGTCCTGAACATCAGCATCAGGTGATGATCGAAGCGGTAGAGAATCACATGCCCGAAGTCATCGTGATCGATGAAATTGGCACAGAACTCGAGGCAATCGCAGCGCGCACCATCGCTGAGCGAGGCGTGATGCTTGTGGCGACGGCCCACGGCAACGCTCTGGCGAATTTGATCAAAAACCCAACGCTGAGCGACTTGGTTGGGGGGATTCAGTCGGTCACGCTTGGCGATGAAGAAGCCCGTCGTCGTCGCACTCAAAAAACGGTGCTTGAGCGTGCTGCAGCACCCACCTTTCCCCTAGCGGTGGAGATGCACAGCCGCCATCGTTGGTCGATTCATGTGGATGTTGCTTCCACGGTTGATCAGCTTCTACGCGGACAACAACCAAGGGTTGAACAGCGTGAACTCACCAACGAAGGCGGAATGCGACGGTTGGATCCAGAGGACTTAACGGGCCCCCTACGCCGTCCTTCTCGAGCTGTTGCCTTTCCGCCTCAACCCCCAGGTTCAGCGCCGACATCAGCGCCGACATCGTCTTTGTCGCCTGCTGATGCACCTCAGGCTCAGCTGAACGACGAAGCCGTGCGCACCAGTGCGCTTCAGGTGTTGTGTTGTGGGATTACGCCGCAATTGGTGGAGCAGGCGATTCGACGTCATCGCTGGCCAGCTCGCCTCGTCGACGACCTTTGTGATGCTGATGTGGTCCTCAGTGTGCGGCAAGGCCTCAGTCGCGCATCTGGGTTGCGTCGTCAAGCCAAAGACCAGCATGTGCCGATCTTGGTGATCAAAGCGGACACGCTCCCCCAAATAGAACGTGCATTAGAGCGCCTTTTGAGTCGACAAGCTTCCACGTTTGACCCCAGCGCTGCCCTGGTTGATTTGAGCGGACACGATGATGAACTCGCCGGGTTGGAGGAATGCCGCCTGGCGATTGAACAGGTGGTGATGCCTCAAGGCCGACCTGTGGAGCTTGTTCCCCGAACGGAGCGGGTGCGAGGGATGCAGGCCGAATTGGTGAACCGGTATCGCTTGCGTTGTGATGTCTTCGGACACGCAGAACATTGTCGACTCAGGGTGTTTCCCCCCTGAATGGATTTGATGGATTGACGAAGGTCAGCGTTGTATGGGTAACTATGTAGGCCCAGATGAGATCGCCGTAGGCCATCACATCTGTATCAATGGGCCGTCGCCAAGCGGTAAGGCAGCGGGTTTTGGTCTCGCCATTCCTAGGTTCGAATCCTAGCGGCCCAGTTTTTTCCGAAATGTCGGAACGTCCACTCGTTGTTTTTGATTTCGACGGCGTCATCGTCGACGGAATGGCCGAATATTGGTGGAGCTCCTGGCATGCCAGTTGTTCCCTTGGGGCTGATGTTTCGGGTTTGACGTCCGACGTTGTACCTGACGCGTTTCGAACCTTGCGCCCTTGGGTTCACCATGGCTGGGAAATGGTGTTGCTGGCCGCTGAGCTTCCTCAGCTTGATCTCCAGCGTTGGCTGAATGATTACGACGGGCAACAACGCCGAGCGATGGACCGCCGTGGTTGGCAGCCCGATCAGTTGCAGCCGGCACTCGACCAAACGCGACAGCAGGCGGTCCGCAATGATCGCGCCGCTTGGTTGGCGTTGCATCGCCCATTCCCGGGCTTGGTGGAGCGGCTGCAAGCGCTGGATGGTGAGGGTGTTGATTGGGCAGTCTTAACCACAAAGAGCGAGGCCTTTACGGCTGAGCTGTTGGAGAGCCTTGCCTTGACGCCTTGGCGTCTTGATGGGCGAGAGGCGGGGGCAAAGCCTGATGTGTTGCGCCGCTTGCAGTCCCAGCGTCATGTCCATTCCTTCATCGAAGATCGGCGCGCAACGCTGGAAACGGTTTGTTCGACCCCTGGGCTCGAGGCGGTCCAGTGCTGGTTGGTTCGATGGGGTTATCTCAAACCCTCAGACCTGATTGGATTGCCACCTGGCATCAAGCTCATTGATCTGGATGCTTTTGCGAAACCCCTAGCGCAATGGCCATAAGTTGGTAACGTACGTTTGTACTACCTGAGACGATTCGGCGCTTCTGTGGCATTGGGTCTCTCGTTCCTTAGCTTCAGATTGATTCCATGCCTGCTGACATGAAAACCACCGCTCCCGGCTCCGATGCTCGTTCCTCCGGAGAGCGTGACAAAGCGCTGAATTTAGTGCTTGGCCAAATCGAGCGCAACTTCGGGAAAGGCTCGATCATGCGACTTGGTGATGCCTCTCGCATGAGGGTGGAAACCATTTCGACGGGGGCGTTGACGCTTGATTTAGCCCTCGGCGGTGGGTATCCAAAAGGTCGAGTGGTCGAGATTTATGGCCCTGAAAGCTCAGGCAAAACCACACTGACGCTCCATGCCATTGCCGAGATTCAAAAGCGTGGCGGTGTTGCGGCGTTTGTGGATGCAGAGCATGCACTTGATCCTCAATATGCGGCATCCCTCGGCGTGGATGTTGAAAATCTTCTGGTGTCCCAGCCGGACACGGGGGAGATGGCACTGGAGATCGTTGACCAACTCGTCCGTTCTGCTGCGGTCGACATTGTGGTGATTGACTCTGTGGCGGCTTTAACCCCTCGCGCTGAAATCGAGGGCGAGATGGGAGATGTCTCCGTTGGTAGCCAGGCGCGCTTGATGAGTCAGGCGATGCGAAAAATCACAGGAAATATTGGTAAGTCTGGTTGCACGGTGATTTTCTTGAATCAGCTGCGGCTGAAGATTGGGGTGATGTATGGAAATCCTGAGACCACGACCGGTGGTAATGCCCTGAAGTTCTACGCCTCGGTTCGTCTTGATATTCGTCGGATTCAAACGCTGAAAAAAGGCACAGAGGAGTTTGGAATTCGTGCCAAGGTCAAAGTGGCCAAAAATAAAGTTGCGCCTCCATTCCGTATCGCGGAATTTGACATTTTGTTTGGACGCGGCATCAGCACGCTTGGCTGTCTGTTGGATCTTGCCGAAGAAACGGGTGTGGTGGTGCGTAAAGGTGCTTGGTACAGCTATGAGGGCGACAACATTGGCCAGGGACGCGACAACACCATTGTTTGGATGGAACAAAACCCGGAAGCTGCAACCAAGATTGAAACCTTGGTGCGTCAAAAGCTCAATGAGGGGACCGAAGTCACCGCCAATACGGTGAAGCCGTTGGCCCCGGCTGTCGCAAAGTCTGCGACGGAGAAGCCGGCCGAAACGAAAGGAGCTAACGCCGCTGCCTGATGTCGTTCAGGCCGTTTGAGCCAGAGGCGTCGCCATGGCGCTTTGGCTCATTTGCACCATGTCGGCCATCCGTTGCAACTCATGGATGGCTTCCGCCCCCTCCAGTTTGACGAGCTCCCGTCCATTCCTTGATTCAACCCAGCTAATCCCGAAATCGGAAACCAAGAAGCGCACCATGTGCCCCTCCCCGATCTCTGCAACAAAGGACGCTCCATGGCCATCTTGGCCATCGCCACATGCATAGCAAGTGGCAGTCATCCCAGTGGATCTCAGGCTCTTTGTTAAAGCCTGAAGACTCATCACGAGATCCTGCACAACGGACTTGTAGTGCTCCGCGAGCCGAGGAAACATGGCCGAGTCTTAAGTGAGATCAATATTAAAGGTTTTCTTTTGATTTGCGGTCAATGGGGCTGCCAGTCCTGTATTCGGGGCGGCTAAGGCATGTCAGATAAGGTCCACCAGCCAGCCGCTGGCCCGATAAAGCGCACGGTGATCCAAAGCAGCACCATGGCGCCGATGCCAAACCATGCTCCCCGGGTGGTCACGGCCACAAATTGTTGGGTCTGGTTTTTCGTGAGTGGTAACCAAGACACCACTCTTGGAGAGGTATCGACGGCTTTTGAGTTTTTTTGGGGCTTGCGTGGGGGTAAGCCCTGAGCGGCGCGTCGACGAGCTTCTCCCATTCACGATTTTGGTGCTAGCTGGAGGTTAAAGAGTGAAGCTGCCCTTGGCTTGATCGAGGCGACTCCTTAATCCGGGAGTAGGCGTTGCAAGGGTCTCCATGGCTCCAGTTGCTTCAGCACCTGGTCACCCCAAGATCGGCCACGCAGCCGTCCATCAAGAATGGCCAAGCGGCCGCCAGCCCTGCGGAGTGGAGCGATGGCACCGGGTAAAAGGCTGAGGGCTTCGGGTAGGAGCAATGTGCGAAACCAGTCTTCACCTCGCCGCTTTAACCGTTCCACCCGCGAGGCCGTCAGCGGTGAACTGAGGCTCGCGATCGGTAGTAGCGCCACGATCAACTGCTCTGGTGCAGGGACTTGTTCGTGGTGCTGCAGCCACCAGTCCCAATGGGCACTGATCACCCCATTGCTGTCTGGTGCCGTTGATTCTTCAACAACACGCCGTCCAAATTCTGCTGCTAGGGCACTGGTGAGCTGTCGTCGTAATTGCTGGTCGTCGACCAAAACAATGGTGAGACCCGTGCGCCCCAGGATCAGTCGGCGACTCTGCTCCAGCAGATGCTGGGCATAGATCTCTGTGTTGGGTAACGGCTGCCGGCGCGGGGCATAAAGCGGTAAGGGTTCTTCCAGTTCCTGCTCTCGCAAGGTGGCGGTCACTGTGACGTGCATATCGGCTTGGCTGAGTTCGTGCTCGATTCGCGAGCATTCCCCTGATTCACTCAGCATTAAGGCTGGGCGATTTTTGAGCAAACCGTTGAGCAACTGCAGGGGCTCAAGGGGTTCGAGCTGCCAAGTCCATTGCAGGAGCCGATGGTCGAGTTCAGCCCACTCAGCCCATTGAACGGGATCCGCTGCGAGTAGAGCGGTCCAGGGTTCTGGACAGGGCTCGATGAGGTGCAGAAGATCACGCAGTGACTGGCAGGCACCGCCTTGCAGACGGATGCAATCGTCGGCCCTCGCTGCTTCTTGGAACACCTGTCGACTCAGTCGTTCGTGCAGCTCAAGCACGGCCTGGTCCACTGCCGGATGCGCTTGACGTAGGCGTTCCCAATCGTTGTGATCAATCCGGATGGCCAGACTGCGTCGAAGGCGATCACTCAATTGATGGGCATCGGGCAGGAGCAACTGCCGATCTCCCAGAAGATCCTGTTGATGCGCTGCAATCAGTTCATTGGTATCCAAGATCCACAGCTGGTTGCCTGGAGGGGGGATGAGCCCTTGCCAGCAGGGCAGCTGTAATCCTTGCTCTTTGAGGCGGGGCAGTTCGAGTTGCAGTAATCGTTTTCGCTGGGCTGGCGTTAAGACAATGGCTGCAGCGCCTGGTGTCAGGCATAAAGGCACCAACACCCCCAGCCACCAACGTTCCCCGCTGCTTGGTGGGAGTTGCAACAGCGTGGTGTCGCGTCGTCGCAAACTTCGTCCGACAAGGCGACTCAGCGTTAAGTGATGGGGCCAGTCCGATTCTTCCTGCCTCAGCAGGGTTTTCAGCCGGTTGTGGGCCTGGGCTTCCAGCATTGGAAAACCATACGCAGCCTTCTTGCGCTGAATGGCTCAACGCGAGCCATCGATCAACATGGTGTTACGAGTGAACGGGCGTGATGGCGAGGGAAACAAAACGCGTCGGCATCGTTGGACTGGGGCTCATCGGGGGATCGTTGGGCTTGGATTTACAGGCCAATGGCTGGGATGTGCAGGGATTAGTTCATCGTTCAGCAACGGCTGAACGGGCGAAAAAGCGTGGTCTCGTGTCGGATGTGAGTACGAATCCCGCCTGTTTGGCCGGCTGCGATTTGGTGATTTTGGCGTTGCCGATTCCCCTCCTGTTGCAGCCCGAGCCCTCGCTACTGGAGGCGTTGCCAGCTGAGGCCGTGGTTACGGATGTGGGATCGGTGAAGCAGCCAGTGTTGGAGGCATGGCGTGAACGTCACCCCCGTTTTGTGGCGAGTCATCCAATGGCTGGAACGGCGCAGTCGGGTGTCGAGTCAGGGATCAAAGGGTTGTTTCGAGGACGTCCTTGGATCTCGACCCCAGAGCCAAAAACGGATGCATCGGCTTTAGCGATGGTGCAGTCGCTTGCACTCAGCCTGGGGAGTCATTGGTTGACGGCTGCTGCTGCACAACATGACCAGGCGGTGGCTTTGATTTCCCATATGCCGGTTTTGGTGAGTGCAGCACTGTTGCGTGCCGTTGGCGATGAGCGCGATCCAGAGATTCGGCGGTTGGCGCTTGCGTTGGCCTCCAGTGGATTTGCCGACACCACGAGGGTTGGTGGTGGCAATCCCGACCTCGGGGTGGCGATGGCTTCGACGAACCGTGAGGCGTTGCTTCGGGGCCTCGCGGCGTATCGATGGAGCCTTGAACAGCTTGAGGATGCTGTGCTCCAGGAAAACTGGCCTCAGCTGCAGATCGAATTGCAGAGAACCCAGGCCTTACGACCGGGATTCCTGGAGGCTCCAGATGGCGTCAGCGCTTGAGACTTAGTTGAAGGCCCCGATGCTCCATGAGCTGTCTGCAGGCATTGAGGGCGGAGAGCGTCACACCAGCAGTGCCTTCTCCCGGGTAGAGGCTGTCGCCGCATAACCAGAGTCCTGTTAAAGGGGTCCGGCCTGCAAGGCCAAAGGGGCCAAACCGGCTTGGGTGCTGTCCGAGGCCACCCACCATGCCGCGGGGTCGTCCGGTCCAGCCTGCGAAGCCCCGCGGTGTGGCGAGTTCCGTATGGATCCAATCGTCTTCGCGAAGGCCGAGCCAAGTGTTGAGTTCGTGCTTCATCGTCTTCAGTCGTTCTATTTTTCGACTCTGGTAATCGGGTTCCTCTAGCTCGCACCAGTCGGCCGTTGGTGTGAACACGCTGGCGATCAAGGTGGCTTGCCCTAAGGGGGCGCGGCCATCCCCGTCTCGGCTGATCGACACAAACAACGATCCAGGTTGTTCGGTGCCCCGTTGAAGATGGCCTGGGCAGTCGTTTGGTAACGCTTTTCGTTGCACGACGCCGTACAGCACGAGGGCTCCACTCGGTTCCGGGAGGGTTGTCAGCCGTTGCCGATAGCGATGGGGTAAGTCGTCTGCGGGCAACAGATCCACCAAACATTGCGGTGGGAGGCTGCAGATCACGTCACCGGCATGCCACTCCTGCGATTGCGCATCAGCCCCTGTCGTTGAGACGGTCCAGCCTGAGGCGGACGGATGCATCCGATGCACCCGATGACGCAGTCGGATCTCCCCACCAGCAGCTTCGATGGCCTGGGAGAGCTGTTCACTGAGCACTTGCATGGACCCTTGAAGATGCCAGAGGCCTAGCGGGGCTTGTGCCATTTGCAGAACAGTGGCGCCGTAGAGAGCTGCCGTGCGATCTGCGGGTTCCTGGGAATAGAGCTTGAGTTGTAGATCTAGAAAACGACGCAGTCGCGTGTCGTTGTGGCAGCCACAGAGTTGCAGCAGATTGGCGATCGAGAATGTTGTGAACAGTCCTGAGGCCAACGTCTCCGGCCGTAAAGCTCCGACCAGCGTGCTGAGATCCCACCAGGATCTAGGGGTGACGACCGGATCACGCCCTGCGAAGGCCCAGTTGCTGGTGTGCAAAAGCTCGCAGAGTTGCCAAAAGCGCTCGCTGCCAGGGAACTGACGAATCCGTTCCTCAGCCCATCGCGCGGGGTCATGCCAAAGACTGATGGGGGCTGAACCGTCGCCCAGATCGACAACACAGCCTGGATCGAGCAGGCTTGCTTCGGGCAGAGCAAGACCAAGATGCTGAAGGATTCGTGCGTGACTCCCTCCAGGTTCAAGGCCTGCTACTTGGGTTGCTCCAACATCGAAAATCCACGGGCCGCGGCGAAAGGTGCCGGCGCACCCTCCAGCTTGGTGATGGGCCTCTAATAAGGTCACCGCAAGCCCGTCATGGGCGAGCAGGGCTGCTGCGGTGAGGCCTGCGATGCCACCACCGATCACAATTACGCGGTGTTTCGTCAAGACCGTGTACTGATTAGGGGCATGCTGGCAACTACAACGGCAGCTTGAGGATGAATAGCGCTCTCCGGGACGATCTCGTCGCGGCGGATGGGCCTCTGGCGGGAGTCAAGATCACCGATGTTTCGTCGGTGGGAGGGGGCTGTATTCATCGGGCCTGGCAGCTCAGGCTGAGTGATGGCCGTCAGTTGTTCGCCAAAACGGGTTCCGCTGATGCATTCGATTTGTTTGAAGTGGAGGCTGAGGCGCTGATGGCGCTTGGTCAGTACGCAGAGTCAGACGTCTTGGTTGTCCCCCAGCCTTTGTCCTTGGCTCAGTTGCCCCATGGTGCTGTTTTGCTGCTGCCTTGGTTGCCGTTGGGAGGAGGGGATCAGCAATCTTTGGGACGCGGTTTGGCTCTGTTGCATCAAGCTTCAAGCGAGCAGAACCCCCAGCGTTTCGGATGGCAACGAGATGGATATATCGGCGCAGGACCGCAGCCGAAAGGGTGGCGGATCGGTTGGGGCGACGCTTTCGTCGATCTACGCCTTCGACCGCAACTGAAACTGTGCAACGGTTTTGGAATGGATGCTGCTGAGGTCGAGGCCCTTTTACGGGGTGTGACGGATCTACTTAATCAGCGTGAGGTCATCCCCGCCTTGGTCCATGGCGATCTTTGGGGTGGTAACGCCGGATCGTTAGTGGACGGTCGCGGTTCGATTTACGACCCGGCTTCTTGGTGGGCGGACCGAGAAGTCGACCTAGCAATGACCCGTCTATTTGGAGGGTTTGGAGACAACTTTTACCGTTCCTACGACAGCGTTATACCGCCGATCGATGGGGCAGATGAACGGCTAGAAATTTATAACCTTTATCACTTGTTGAACCATGCCAATTTGTTTGGCGGTGGATATAGGGATCAAAGTCGGTCCAGTCTCAGAAGACTGGCCCGACAGATGACTTAGCAATTAGCCCAAATATTCTTGACGGATGCTCTGAACGCGTTGGAGAAGAGCACTGCGCTTATCACTGGTGGCGAGGTTCTTCCAGCTCCATTGGCCAACCACGACGAGGCCCAGTAGTTCGAGCAAACCGGGCACAACTGGTAGCAGATTGATCGTGTCGAGGATTCCTTTAATCAGAATCTGAGCAACGATGACCGCAGCGAAAATTCCAACAATTTTGCCGATTCGACCCATCTGATTCCAATCGACCTGGTCGAGGGTCTGATTCACCTTCCCCAGCACATCGCTGTAGCGATCAGCAAATGAGGCCGTCTCTTCACTGGATGATGCGCTTGCACCGACGTTGGGTGTCCAGGTGTTTGCTGAGGCGTCATCCTTCACTTCGGTGGTGGCGTCACTCATGGGGTCAGTGAAATTCTTAACTCAGTCAGCAGAGCGTATCGGTGAGGAGCCTTTTGCGCCATCACTCCTAGGATTCGATCTCCAATGCCTCACTGTTCTCGAGCAATCGTTGCTGGCGGTCAAGCCCCAAGAAGGATGCGGGTTGCTGCTCGGGACAGGTCTGCGCACCCCACGGCTGACGCTGGTAAAGCTTTGGCCTAGCTGCAATGCATGGGGAAAAACAGATTGGGGAGGTGACGGCTCGAGAGATCGTGAAAGCCGTTTTGCATTGGATCCCCGGGAACAAATTGCAGCCCAACGTTGGGCGAGGTTGCATGGGCTAGAGGTCTTGGGTGTTTGCCATTCCCATCCGAAAACTTCTCCAGAACCGTCAATTTGGGATTGTGAGTGGGCCGAACCCAACCGGTTGATGATGATTTTGTCGGGCACGCGAGAGTTGCGTGCCTGGTGGTTGGGTGCTGATCGGGTTCCCCTCGAAATCTCGATTGATGTCTGGGAAAATCACATTCATGCAGCCAAGCCATTCCACCCCAAATCAGAACCCGTTCCTTGATGAGTGGCGGTGCTAAGCCCCCATCTCATTCTTCCGGAAGTTGGCCTTGCTGGTCAGGAGCGGCTCAAGGCTGCATCAGTGATCTGAATAAGAGCTGGTGGCTTGGGCTCACCTCTTCTTCTTAATTTGGCTGCAGCTGGGGTTGGCCGTATTGGCATCGTTGATGGAGATGCTGTTGAGCTCTTGAACCTGCAGCGTCAAGTGATTCATGGCTCCGACGCTTTGGGTCGCTCGAAGGCCAAGTCTGCCGCTGCGCGACTCCATGAGCTCAGCCCTCATTGTCGGATTGATGTCCATGACGTGATCTATGACATCACCAATGTCATGGATCTGATCGCTGACTACGATGTTGTTTGGGACGGCACGGATAATTTCGTCAGCCGATACATAATTAATGACGCCTGTGTGTTGTCAGGCAAGCCATTGATTTATGGCTCTGTTCAATGCTTTGAAGGTCAGGTTTCAGTTTTTAATTGCAATTCAGATAGTCTTAATTTTCGAGATTTGTTGCCTGTTCCCCCATTGCCTGGCGCGATCCCCTCTTGCTCAGAAGCAGGCGTGATGGGTGTGATGCCGGGCCTGATTGGCCTACTTCAGGCCACTGAAACGATCAAGTTGATCACTGGCATAGGTCGATGCCTGGATGGCCGTGTGTTGGTTGTGGATGCCCTGTCCATGCGCTTTCGAGAACTCACCCTGCGGCGCGATCCCGATTGTGCTCCGATCAAGGAACTGATTGACTGTGCACAGTTCAGTGGCTCAGCCACAACTGAGATGGATCCTTCTGCGCTCGAGTCCATCACTGTCATGGAGCTCAAGGCTCTTCTCGAACGAGATGCTGGCAATGTGGCGCTCGTTGACGTCCGTAACCCCGCCGAAGCAGAGATTGTGGTGATCCCTTCTGCGGTGCTCATCCCGCTCGCCACGATCGAGAGTGGAGAAGCAATTGAGCAAGTCCGCTCTCTGGCAGAGGGGCGCCGTCTTTTTGTGCACTGCAAGTTAGGGATGCGTTCGGCGAAAGCCGCTCACCTCCTTGCTGAGCATGGAATCTCCGCGACCAACGTGACTGGTGGCATCAACGCTTGGGCTCAAGAGGTGGATCCAATGTTGCCCCGGTATTAAGTCTCCCCTTGCTTTAGTAATCCACAGCCCGCTTGAGATTCACGCCTTGTTTGGCGTTGCACTTATGGCACTCCATCATCCCTGTAGTGAGGTTGGTCAAACTGTGCGGCAATCAATGATGGTGTTTGTTGAACAGCTCTCCCTTGTCGAGGCTGACGGTATTAGCTCTACTAGGAAGTCCCTCATGACAACAACTTAAAAACATGGCTTTTCAATTGTCCCTTGCGCTACATATACATGCCAGAATAATTGAGCGAATGACATCTCTATCTATTGATCGAGGCAAGGAATAAACTGTTGAGGATTTTTGGTTGACAGTGCGATGTTTCAAGGGTTATAGGTTTGAAAGTGCTTGACCAAAATGCAATATAATTGCAAAGTAAATCAACCGTCTTGATTACTATTGAGCGCAAATAAATCATTCCATGAAATATTAAATACGCTTCTCATGTCTTTAAGCCTTCCTTTTTAATTTTCTACTATGCATCTTGCGCAACAGTCTCATAAAAGCTCGAATGGAGAGCCTTTGCTTGGTTTGATTGATGGTGCTCAGGCAATTGTTCTGACGCTTTTGGTCATAGAAATGCCTGTGTTAATTATTGAAATTATTGAGCACGCGGGCAGTATTGAGAATCTTTATTTTAATCTTGGAATGGATGTTGTCGGCTACTTTCTCTCGGCCGTAGTAATTTATGATATTTGGTCTATTCAAAAAAGCTTATTTCAGTCGACTCGATCGAGTATTGGTCAGAATTTGGCTTGTATTTCTACGCTATGGCTTTCAACGCTCATTCCGCCATTGTTATACATTGCTGAACATTTCTCAGATTCTTTATTCGCCGTAAATATTGCGGCGACTGGAGAAGCCATGGATAGCAATTTTGCAGGTAGCGATGTGTCTCTTATGTTTAGGACGGCCACAATATTTACGGTATTAATTATTCATTTTATTTTGTTCATTTTCTCAAGAAAAAAAGAAGCGTGGATTGATTCAAGTTCTGCGTGCTTTAACTCAAGGTTGTTGCGTCTGAGAGTAATCGCATTGTCGCTAATTACTCCGATCTCATTGATCATCGGGATGATTGGTGGTCAAGGCTTTGTGCTGATTCCTCTTTTGATGTTCGTTCCATTTGTTTTTGCTCAAGTCAGGCTGCCAGTGTTGGAGTAGGCGATGAGACTCTTTCAATGATTTCTTTGACTGGAATGAAGTGCCATCTTATAGATTGATCCTGTTAGAACAAAGTCGAAGGAGTTTGGGATAGGCTTTTAGTCCCAGTCAATCCATAGTCTGAAACTATGGTTGATGAAGGGACGTGTAAGTGTGATTTCTGTATTGACTAGGGAAGTGGTTATGGGAAGAAAGGGATTTGCGTTTTCCCAAAAAGATCGTTAGCGCCTAATAGCTGTGTTCTAACCCTTGAAAAATTGCTAATAATCCACCCCACGCTTAAGTTCGATGCCTTGTTCGGCGTAGTGCTTGTGGCACACCATCTCGGAGTGGATGTTGTCTAGATCGCAGGTGTAGATAATGTGCGGCTAGCTGTCATTAAGCGCAGAAATAGCATTCTCGTCACAGGCAAGCCCTGTACATTCAAAGAATCGAAATTGGCTTTATGAGGTTGCAGAGAGCAATCACAGATGGAAATGCACAAAGTTTGCAGTCGATGTTGGTGGAACGTGATCAGTCCAAATACGGACAAGACATCACCCACATGTGTTGTGAACTGATGACGCATGTGGGTCAGACGCACTAGATTCTCAACTTACTAGGAGGCTCGATATGTCGTTAAACCCGCCATCAATCCTGGTTATGGATTCGCGATGTCAAACTCAGCTTCGAAAATCATTGACGGCGGTTTATCCGGAAGAAGGATGTGCTTTGCTCATCGGGCATATTTTGAACGAGCAACAATGGGTGGTAGATTGGATTTGGCCTTGCTTAAATGTTTGGCAACTCAACAATGATGGGATCGGTGCCATTTTTAATTCTGATTCTGATCAGGGATTTGTTGTAGATAAATGTACAAGGTTTGCTGTTGACTCTCGCGAGCAATTAGCGGCACAAATATGGTCAAGAAGCCAGCAGTTGTCAGTGTTTGGTGTAGCACATTCACATCCGAGTGGTGAGGCAATTCCTTCTGTTCATGATATGAATTGGGGCTTGGTCGATAGTCTACTTTTAATACAGTCCAAAGAAGGTGACTATAGGGCTTGGTGGTTGGATAATAATCGAAATACTTTCGAGATATTAATTTCCCAAAGCAAACAGGCATAAGAGTAAAGCAAACTAAAATATTTACTCAAGATGTTCAGAGTCAGGCTTCGAACCAACTATAAACTCTCCAACAGAATACATAATCTCTTGACTAGAATCATTCATGGCGGCATATCGAAAAGTTCTGCTGTTCCCTACTCCCAGTGCGCATGGAGCTAGCCCTAAGGCTGTCGAAACAAGGTATAGTTGCTGGAATATAATGCCTACATGTTTCAGGACTAAAGAATAAACAATTCCATGGTATTTCCAGGCTAATCTATGAGGCCTATAGCCTAATATAATCAAAATATCCGGGGTTTTTAGAAGGTTAGCTGCGCTTGCTGCGTCTAACAGTAGTTGATTACAATGTTCGTCTTTATGCCTGACCATTTCCAGGCAATGCTTTTCAGCATTATAGTGATACATACCAGATTCAATTTCTTCGCTGCGATTTACTGCTAAATAAATTTCAATTTCATGCATGCCTCCTCCGCCAGGAACAGGCCTTTTTGTGTATTCGTAGCATGTTCGATGTGTACTAATGGCTTGAGCTCTATGCCGGCTTTTTATATGTAAAACAAACCATAAAAGTAGGCCAAGATTTTTAAGTGATACTGGCTTATTCCCAAATTCATGGTAACTTCTACGCTTTAAGATTATATCAAAAAAAGACTGATCAATCATTTCTTCGTGAGGTTCCAATAAAGGAATTTCCTTTATTGAATAAATTGCTGGCGCAATAGAGGGTACTGGAGTAGTTTCTTCAAGTGGAAAATTTGCACCAATAAATTTATTGTGAGGTCCCCATCGACTTCGTTCATGAAATAATAAATCCTCAAAACTCCAATAATTGTCATCAAAATTACAAGACATGTGATTCGAAATTTGTGGTTTAAGATGGATTAAATTGCTGTTGAGCATTAGCTTGATTATGGAAGGGATGAGCGTAGACAAATTTTGCCCTAAGGTATTTTTTAGAGAATCTATTGTTGTAACTTTTGAAAGCTCACCAATGATCCTCATGTATTCAAATTCATAGACTGTTAATTGGCTGGATTGAGATGCATCCTGAATAATAAAATTGCCGTTAATAAGTCTGATCCAGCAGAAAGATGATAAACAAAAAGAAGTCGAGTTACTCAATGAAGAGACTGATTGACTCAATGGCTTCAAGTAGTCAACTGAAGCTGTTATTTTGTTGTTAACATAAATGCTTAATGATAATAATCCTAACTCTAATAGACTGACGAAAAGAGAACTGTTCTCAAGATTTGATGGACTAGAAGTCAGAGACTTTGGATCAATTAGAAAAGAACATGATTTACCTTTGTCTTTTAGGTCGCTCAGTTCTTTAAGAAAGGCTTCGCTGAAACTAACAGAAAACTGACAGATATTTTCAGAAATCAATGCGATTTGCTCACCTTTTTCTACGATATGAATACTCTCAGAAAGTTTGTAGCAATACCTGATGGATTCTGAATGATTCTTCATTTTATTTTTTGGCACTGATTTTTTCGCCGACAGTTTTTGCATTTATATTTTAATCGTATTATTCTTGGAGTCAATCTTATTATGGGGAACCATTAATTTGCAAGTCTCTTCTGCCAATCAGAGTCGCTATGGTTATAATGATATAAGATCATTGGGTAACTATTATTTCTTATGCCTGAAGCTACTCATGCTGAGCTTAATCGAGAGGAAATCTCCCGTTATTCACGACATCTGACCCTACCAGAAGTTGGTATTGAAGGTCAAAAAAAACTTAAGTCTGCCTCTGTACTCTGTATTGGTACAGGTGGCTTGGGTTCTCCTTTATTGATGTACCTTGCTGCCGCAGGAGTTGGAAATATCGGCATTGTTGATTTTGATATTGTTGACAAATCTAACCTCCAACGTCAAATCATTCATAGCGATGAAACCGTCGGGACACTAAAAACCATATCTGCTAAGAAGAGATTAAATGGATTAAATCCTAATTGTCAGGTCAAAATATATAATCAACTCTTAACCTCAGAGAATGCGTTAGATATTATTGAGCCGTATGATATTGTTTGTGATGGAACTGATAATTTTCCAACACGATATTTAGTTAACGATGCCTGCGTAATACTTGGAAAACCAAATATATACGGTTCAGTCTTTCGATTTGAAGGACAAGCATCAGTTTTTAATTTAACTGAAAACTCACCTAACTACAGAGATTTGGTTCCAGAACCACCCCCACCAGGGGTTGTACCGTCATGTGCCGAAGGTGGGGTTATGGGGATTGTTCCGGGAATTATTGGTCTTATTCAAGCTACTGAAACCATCAAAATAATCACTGGGATTGGTCAAACCTTGGACAAGCGTCTACTTGTTTTTGATGCTATGAAAATGAAATTTCGAGAATTGAAGCTTAGGCCTGACCCAAACTCTCCTACTATTAATCAACTGATTGATTACAAGGAATTTTGTGGTTTATCTAAAGATGCGTCAATTGATGAAGAAGCTGGAACAGTTGACAACATCTCTGTGCACGACTTGGACAAATTATTAAATCATAAAAGTCAAAAAATATGCATTATCGATGTTAGAACAGAACAAGAGTATGATCTGGTTCATATGAACGATACTATCCTAATACCATTGAATACAATTGAAAGTGGTGAGTCAATTCCAAAAATTAGAGAATTAGCTCGCGAAAATAAGCTAATCGTGCACTGTAAATTGGGTGGTCGCTCAGCAAAAGCTATTATAGCAATGAAAAGATTTGACATACCTGCGTATAATTTAGCAGGAGGAATTGATGCATGGGCTAAAGAGATTGACCCAACGATGGTTCGGTATTAATTTCAAATTTTGACATTTAAGAAAAGATCTCAAGTTTATTTATTGTGGGGTACTCATGGTGATGAAGCAATTGTTACAGGTAAAGTTACCGATTTTTTTGTTGATAAATTGACCCAGATTAACTCACTAGATACTTATGTCATTGGTCCTGTAAGTCCCTGGAGCTACCGAAACGAATTTCGCTTTGATCGTACAATGAGTGATCCAAATCGTATCATTACTAGGCAATCTCCCGATAACAATGAATATAATCATTTACTTAAAGAGTGGCGTGCGAGTCAGCCAAAAGATTTAGAGCAAATTCAAAATTTCTTGATTCGAATCCATCAGATTGGACTTGACATAGGCCAATTATTCAATCATTGTCAGACAACCGATCGAGATTTTTTCGGGTATGTAAATGTTCCTATGCAGAACAAACGGATCAAGTTTTTAACGAAACTCATTTGTAGAAACATTAATCGGTCAAATCCTTCAAGAATAACTCTCATCGATATACATGCTGGCATAGGTCTGAATGCAGAAACCATTCTATTCTACGAAGGCAATAGTAGTATTCCCAGGAGTAAATTTCTAATAGACGCAATAGGATCTAATATTTATCAATCATTTGGCATACAAGTGCGAACAGTAATTCTTGAAACAGGGGTTGTAAATAACCAGTTTTGTCTTATCAATGTACTATCTGAAATAGCTTCAAGAACTTATGGGTTTGATCAGCCGATTCCTAGAATCAGTCAAGTAGTTAATGACGAATGGATATTCAAAGCAAAGAAAAAATTGAATATTAAAATATTGGGTGACATTTAAATTAGCCAGAACTAGCACTTACGTAAAGATCTTTATACTTAGGACAGCTTTCTAAAAGATTTGAATGGGAATCAAAACCTAGAATATTACCTTCGCCAAGCATTAAAATTCGAGTAGCTTCCTCAATGGAGGATAAACGGTGAGCAACTGCAAATCGGGTGATACCCATTTGCCGTATATTTTTTGATATGATTGATTCTGTATTACGATCAAGGTACGAAGTAGCTTCATCCATGAACAGAATACGTGGTTGTTTCAAAATAGCTCGCGCTATTAAAATTAGCTGACGCTGTCCCATCGAGAAACTTGTAGATGTCTCACTCATCATTGTTTCTAAACCCATTGGTAGGTTCTCTACAAATTCTTTTAAACAAGATGCTTCCAGTATTTCAAATATTTTCGAATCATCCTGATATATACCCGTCAATAAATTATCACGAAGTGACCCGTTTATTAACTTAATGTCTTGAGTTATAACGCCAAAATTTTCTCGAAGAGATCTCTTATTTGCTTGTGATTGTGCAATTCTGTCGTAATAAATTGCACCATTGTTCGGCTCTAAAACAGAATAAGCCATACGCATGAGTGTTGATTTCCCACATCCTGATTCACCTGTGATACCAATAAACTCACCGCTCTCAACCTCAAAAGAAATATCTTTCAGGGTATCTTCTGAATTATTTGGATAACGAAACGAGACGTTCTTAAAAGATAATTTACCCGTTGGATTGAGTCTAGAAATAGTTGTGTATGGATTTTCTGGCTTAATTTCTAGAAATTCAAGAGATCTTTGCCAAATTGCTACACCTTGAGTGATTTGACCAAAGATTGAATCTACAAGTGTTCTTGTCGATGAAAAAACAGTAGTTAAAGCTGCACTAAAACCAGCAAATACAGCGACAGTAATTCCTGTCTCCCAACCTTTATTTGTCATAAAAGAAATAATACCAAAAATAAAGACATAAGTCAGTGGCCTGATTACGGCATCAAGAGTATTTAAACGATTTCCTAAACGTGTAGCCTTGAATAGGCTCACAATTAATGGTCGCGCTGATTTAAGGTAATTTAGTCGAACAAAATCTGTACATAAATTTGACCTGATCGGCAGAGCACCTTTCATATACATAAATAAACCGGCAAATATTTTACCGTCATTTTTTAAAACTGTCTTCAAGAATAATGATTTTTGGTAACCTACATACAAAGATGAGACTACAATTATGGACAAGGGAATTAGTGAAAATATTGCGGAAGGCCATGAGTAATAAACTAATAGTCCTAAGTTAAATACTATTGTTAAGGAAAGCGTTATAGATGGTGATAAGGTCGATGTAAAAATTGAACGCAGCTGCGACAAGTTAGCTACCCTTGATTCGAGATCACCACTATTTACATTCATAATTGCCGATGCAGGTAATTGAAGTAATCGACTGGTCGTAAAAGATTGAATATTAATGTCAGCTTTTGTTTCAAGCCTAACCGCATATCGCGCTTGAATTAACTGAAGAATAAATGCACCGGAGCCAATAACAATCAATAACCCTATAATTTGAATAAATGGTATGACAGTAGAATATGGAAGTAAATTTGACATTGTATAAGTAATAGCTAAAGGAGGCAATAGAGTAATTAGAGATAAAGTGATTGCAATTATCACAACAACTGATAATTCAATATAAGTTCCTTTTAACATAAACTTAAGTAAGGTCCACCACCTAACTTTTTCGGGGAGTCTTTCAAAAATTTGAATACATGTTATTGGCTTCTCTCTGTCTAAATGGATATCTTTTGGCAAGATAATCTTACGATAAGAGGATTGTAGATGAAGTTGAGTTTGTTCACCTTGAAAAAGCATGTATGAGCCAATTTTTCTGCAATCATGGACTTTATTGGTGTTAAAGGATCTATAAGGA
>JBDQPG010000055.1:0-15603 GCA_040260695.1 Synechococcus sp. SFB_27S_18OctNov_coas_78
ATAACTTCCCCCTCGACCTGGCAGCTGCTGAGTCCACTCCTGTGGCACTCCAAGCACCTGCAATCGGTTGATCTGGAATCCATCCTGTTCCATCGGAACAGACCAAACGATTCAGATCAACTGAATCGCAAAGCCCCCGCCGCAGGCGGGGGCTTTTTGCTGGCAAACGCTCGACGCACACGCACACAACAAATGCGCCTCGTTCGAGCAAAACAAGGCACTGCTCCCAATCGAACAAGGGGGCGCCAGCCATATCTCCAGGCCCCAGGGAACGAAAGAACGAGAGGAATTGCCGACCCATTAGTGATCGCGAGACACTTCTGGACTAACGCTCAAAACCCAGGCCCTCCAACCCATGGATCACGCTCTCAAATGCGCCATGCAGGAACAAGCCCAGACGGCTGTTCTAGAGGGCAAGTGGGAGCAACTTCGGTTTATTGGCAACCGGTTTGAACGCGCGGGTTGTTATGGCGAGGCATGGGATGTCTTGGCTCAGATGGTGGAAAAGACATCCACTCAGACCCTGCCAATTTGGCCAGGGCCTGAAGCGATCAGTCACGGAGTGCTCGTGCTGCCAAGGTCTCGTGATTTGGGAGATGAACTACGCATCCTTCGTTATCTCGGGAATCTCCAGGCCCATATGGAACGGGTGACAGCCCTCGTCGATCCTCGATTAGCACCGCTTCTCGAACGAAGTTTTCCAGGCTTGGTGTGCTCGGATCCAACCCAAGCACCACCCCTTGATGGAATCACTCATATGGCGGCACAGGAACGACTCGCGCTGTGGTTTGGTGCCGATGCCAAACAAATCGAAGCTGATTTTCGTCCGTTGATTCCCCGTGGAGAACCACAGCAAAAGCGTCGTGGCATTGGCATTAGCTGGTTCTCTCGATCAAAAAACAAAAGCTTCCCCAGCGTCGAAGACTGGTCAGTGCTCCTCCAAACCATTCGTCAACCGATCCGCTCCCTCCAATACATGGAGAAACCGGCTCGGATTCGTCAACTCCAAGAGCTCAGCGGACAACGGATTCAAAGCTCACGCCCCGTCGATCAGCTCAATGATCTCGATGGTTTTGCCGAGCAAGTCAGCCAGGTACGTGGGGTGCTAACGATCAGCAATACAACCGCCCATATGGCTGGGGTCTTAGGCGTGCCGTGCGTCGTCATTCTCGACAACGGCTCAATTACAAACTGGCCCAACGTTGGCGACCAATCACCGCTGTATCCGCACACCCGTCTGGTGCGACGGGGGAACGACCCATGGGTGGCAACCCTGCAACGGGGATGGGCAGCCCTGAAACCCATGCTGCAGAAACGCTGAAGTGAATCCGATCTGCAAAGCTCCAGGGATGACAGAGGCTCGGTCGATGCTCACCTCGACAGATAACGCGACAACCCCAAAGCAGCGCCGAAAGCGACACCGCTCGCCCATCGAACGTGTCATCCGCTGGGGGCCTTGGCACTACCGCTTTTGGAGAGAGATCGCCCGATGGTGCTACGAGCAATCTCTGCATAACCCTGCCGTTGTGGATGCGGCTCTTGGGTTTCCTGCCCATGGCGAACTCCTGCAGAGCTACGACGCCATACGTCGAGAAACATTGGAGATCGCGCTTTCCGGTCGGCTACCTGCAAACCACGAAATCATGGAGCAGCAGCGAACTCTTTACGAATTTGACCGCAAAGCTTGGGGAATGCTGCCACTGCGGGGCTACGGCTACAACTATCCGGCCAATCAGGACCTCATCCCGACACTCAAATCATTTTTAAAACGCCACCCCGATGTGGTGTCTGCTGCTGTCAGTCTGTTCCCACCTGGAAAAATATTGCGACCACACAAAGGACCATTCAAAGGGGTGTGGCGTTTTCACCTTCCGCTTTATGTGGAAAAGCTGGAGAACAGCACGACATCCTGTGAACTCATGATTGATGGAGTCACTTATCACCTCCAGGAAGGGGAGGGATTCCTTTGGGATGACACATTTCTCCACTCTGCAGTCAATCGTTCTGAACAACCGCGGGTGGTTCTGTTATTTGATGTCTTCCGGCACGACCAGCCGTTTTGGTTGATCGGCATGAGTTGGGTGTTCCTCTGGGTTGCCCAGATTTGGCAACACTTCCAAAACATGCGCGAGCGTGCCCTGCTGCGATGACCAAGCTTGAGGAACTGATCGAACAGCACCAGCTTCAGCGCCATCCAGAAGGAGGTTGGTATCGAGAAATGCACCGAAGCACAACGCTGATCCAACGACCCGATCGTGCAAAACGCTCTGGATTAACGGCCATTCTGTTCCTGTTACCGAGAGAAGAGATCAGCTGCTGGCATCGGGTTTGTGGCGCAGATGAAGCATGGATCCACATCGATGGAGCCGATCTCAACCTGGTCCAGTGCAAACCAGATGGTTCAGGACTGCAGGAGATCATGCTGAATGGGGACAATCCACTCCATGTGGTGCCTGCTGATTGGTGGCAAGCGGCACGATGCAACGGGTCGTATGCCTTGGTGAGTTGCTGCGTCGGCCCAGGTTTCGACTTTGCCGACTTTGAGATGTTGCGGGAACAACTGGAATCAAAACGCCCGACATTGCCCCACCCGGAACTGATCTAAACCCAGCACAAGGTGAGCGGAGAAGTATGACGGCTTCGTAGCCTCTCTTTGATCGACTATCAGCCATGGGCAGCAGCTTCGGCGATCTCTTCCGCATCAGCACCTTCGGCGAATCCCATGGCGGAGGAGTCGGTGTGATCGTTGAGGGCTGCCCACCAAGACTGGAACTGGACTTAGACGAAATCCAGGCAGAACTCAATCGTCGCAAACCAGGTCAAAGTCACATCACCACACCACGCAAAGAAGCCGATCAGGTGGAGATTCTGAGTGGCTTGCTGGATGGCAAGACAACCCTTGGCACCCCCATTGCCATGTTGGTGCGCAACAAAGATCAGCGCCCGGGCGATTACACAGACATGGCCGTGGCCTTTCGCCCGTCCCATGCTGATGCCACTTATCAGTCCAAATACGGCATCCAAGCTCGCAGTGGGGGCGGACGCGCATCGGCCCGAGAAACCATCGGCAGAGTGGCGGCTGGCGCGATTGCGAAGCAACTCTTACGCAAAACAGCCGGAACGGAAGTTCTCGCATGGGTGAAACGGATTCACTCCATCGAAGCCAATGGCATCAACCCATCAACAGTCTCGATGAATGACATTGAGGCCAACATTGTGCGCTGCCCAGATGCCGCCGTCGCGAACCAAATGATCGAGCGCATTGAGGCGATCGGTCGCGAGGGTGATTCCTGCGGTGGCGTGATCGAATGCGTCGTGCGGCACCCTGCCATGGGGCTCGGCATGCCGGTCTTCGACAAATTGGAAGCCGATCTGGCCAAGGCGGTGATGTCCCTACCTGCCACGAAGGGATTTGAGATCGGCTCTGGATTTGGCGGGACGCTCTTGAAAGGGAGTGAACACAATGACGCCTTCATCCCAGGAGACGATGGCCGCCTCCATACCGCCACCAATAACTCCGGTGGCATTCAAGGCGGCATCAGCAACGGAGAACCCATCGTGATCAGGGTGGGGTTTAAGCCAACCGCCACCATTCGCAAAGAACAGCAGACCATCGACTCTGATGGCAACGCCACAACCCTCGCTGCCAAAGGACGTCACGACCCCTGCGTGCTGCCTAGGGCCGTACCGATGGTGGAAGCAATGGTGGCCCTGACGCTTGCAGATCATTTGCTGCGACAACAGGGCCAGTGCAGCCTGTTTTAAAAATCAGCCCGCCTTCAGCGCAACAGCTGGATCCTGCGTTTCCGGAGACGAATCAACAGCGGATGTTGAGGAACTTCGCGTGCGCGTTCGACGCACAGGCTTCTTCGTAGCGAGCTTCTTTTTCACCGTTTTACGCGGACGAGAGGCACTGGAGCGACTTCGATGACTCAGCACCAAAGCCCATTCCTCATCGGTGAGAGTGGAGGGCTTACTGCCATGGGCATACGCCAACTTGGCAGCCTTCTCAATGTCTTTGATCAAGTTGGTCCAAGACGTGGCAAACCTTTTATCGGACTGAGATTTCGCGCCGCTTTCCATAAGCGTTTCCACGACTCCTGCAGCAGTGACCTTTTTGCGGCGTCGGTTGAAAATTTCCTTCTGAAGCTGAGCGATCAAAGCATCAGCCTTATCGCTGAGCTTGATGGTGATCTGCGACATCACGCAATGCATTGACTATCTCATCTGTAGCATTCCGGACTCACGGCAACCACTCAGACGCCTTCAGGTTGTCGTCGACGACCGGTTCAGCCAAGCGAGAAGCTCAGGATCAACACACTGATCACCGAAACCGTGATCGCCGATGGCTTGACGCCCAAGAGCGACGGCATCGTGGCCCGCTCCAAGCCAATCGGAAAGATTGTTCGTGGTCAAACCACCTGCAGCAACCACAAACGGCAACGGCCCCAGGGGAGCCTCAAGCCTTTTCCAGTACTCGACACCAACCGTGACAGCTGGGAACAACTTGACGAGACGGCAACCGAATCGTGCAGCCTGTTGCACCTCCGTGGGAGTCAAGACCCCTGGAATGAGCAGGATTCCCAGATCACGCGCCTGACCCACAAGCGAAGGGTCCCAACAGGGAGCCATCGCATAGGCAAGATCAAGGGACTGCAAGTCTTGAAGAGCCTCCATCACCGTCACCGAAGCTGCGCCCAGATGAAAGCGAGGGCAACACTCCTGGATGCCCTGCACCCAACCTCGCCAACCCACGTGGGAGCTCCAAGCCACCTCGAGGTGACGAAGGCCAGCTGCGTGAAGAACCTTCAGCTGATCGAGGAGCCGCTGAGAGTTCAAGGGATCGTCCAACTGAGGACGTACCACCAAGCAAAAAGGCTGACGCCGCAAGGAGGCAATCAATGCCTCCTGCCGCGCCAGCCATTGGGAATGGTTGCAATTAGACGTATTCAGCAACTCGTACGTCTCGCTTGATCAAGAGCTCCTGAAGCTCCTCGGCATCAACGGTTTCCTGCTGAATGAGCATTCCCGCCAGTTCATCAAGAACGGCGCGGTTATCCACCAAGACCTTGGTGGCCCGCTTGTAGGCGACATCAACGAGTTCGGAAACTTCCTGGTCGATGGTGGCGGCAGTTTCTTCAGAGAAGTCGCGTTCCGCAGCGATATCTCGCCCCAGGAACATCCCTCCTTGCGCGCGGCCCAGGGCGACTGGACCCAGTACATCACTCATGCCAAATCGCGTGATCATCTGACGTGCTGTGGAGGCGACCTGTTGAAGGTCGTTCGAGGCTCCCGTTGTGACTTCGTCTTCGCCGTAAACGATCTCTTCAGCAACGCGACCACCCAAAGCAACCGCCATTTGATTTTGGAGATAGGCGCGCGAATACAAACCCGATTCCATCCGTTCTTCACTTGGCGTGAAGAACGTCAAACCGCCCGCATTTCCGCGTGGAATGATCGAAATTTTCTGAACGGGGTCGTAGTCAGGCATCAGAGCGCCGACCAAGGCATGACCCGCCTCGTGATAAGCCACCAAGCGAGCACGGCGCTCACTCATCACCCGATCCTTTTTCTCGGGGCCAGCCATGACGCGCTCGATTGCATCACTGATTTCATCGTTGCTGACTTCAGTCAATTCACGGCGAGCCGCCAAAATTGCGGCCTCATTTAAGAGGTTGGCAAGATCGGCTCCGGTGTAGCCGGGAGTGCGTCGCGCAACCTTGTCAAGGTCAACGTCCTTGGCCAAGGTCTTGCCGCGGGCGTGAACACCGAGAATCTGAAGACGCCCGGAGTAATCAGGACGGTCAACGGTGACCTGACGGTCGAAACGACCTGGACGCATGAGAGCTGCGTCGAGCACATCAGGCCGGTTGGTGGCAGCAACAATGATGATGCCGGTGTTGCCCTCGAAACCATCCATCTCGGTGAGGAGCTGGTTCAGGGTTTGTTCGCGTTCGTCATTACCGCCACCTAAGCCAGCACCGCGCTGGCGGCCGACAGCATCAATTTCGTCAATAAAGACGATGCAAGGAGCATTTTTCTTCGCCTGTTCGAACAAATCCCGCACCCGGCTTGCACCAACTCCAACGAACATCTCGACAAATTCAGAGCCGGAGATGGAGAAGAAAGGAACGCCTGCTTCGCCTGCGACCGCTTTTGCGAGAAGAGTTTTACCAGTTCCTGGAGGGCCGACCAACAAAACACCTTTCGGAATTTTGGCCCCGACAGCGGTGAAACGGTCAGGATTTTTGAGGAAGTCGACGACCTCAGTGAGCTCCAACTTGGCTCCCTCGATCCCGGCGACATCGCTAAAGGTGATCTGCGTTGAAGGCTCCATTTGGACCCGAGCCTTGCTCTTACCGAATTGCATGGCAGGGTTGCCACCACCGCCACCCTGGGCACGGCGAAACAAGAAGAACAAGCCACCCAGGAGGAGAAGCGGGAAAATCAAACTTCCGGCAGCCTGCTGCCAACCAGGTGTTTGACGGGACGGCTGGACCGCGATGTCAACGTTGTGTTCAGTCAAAAGACCAAGCAACTCACGATCAGGAGCAAGATTGACTTGCGCCCTCCGACCATCGTTCTCCACGACTTGGGCGGTGCCTTGATCCGGTGCAATGAGCACACGGCTGATCTGGTCGTCTTTGACAGCCTCAACAAATTCGCTATAGCGAATCGTGTTGACCTGGGGCTGGTTACCACCGCCGCCGCCACCAAAGAAAGCGGGAGCAATGACGACAATCGCCAAGACCAATAGGGCACCGAGCCCGATGTTTCGCCAACGCTTGTTCACAGGTTGCCTCTACAAGATGAAGGAATGTTAAACGGGTCGTCAGGAATTCATGAGGAACGGAGCACTTCAACGACGCTCTTGAAGGCAAACCACTCGGGGATCTCCTCGCCACCGCGAAGCATCTTGCGGAACTGGGTGCCGCTGAGCTTTTTCACATGGAGGCCACGTGCTTCCGCATGTTCAGCGGTGACATAGCCCTCCTCTGCGGTGTAAACGAGATTCAGCGATGGAACGGTCTCCATCGTGAGCTCCGGTGCGCATTCCTTGGCAAAGTTCTGAGCGTCGTAGGGGCCATAAAAATCGTCACCCGTCAGTGATGACTTGCAGCCGGCCATATCGCGGCCAATGATGAAGTGGGTGCAGCCGTAGTTGCGTCGGATGATCATGTGCTGCAAAGCCTCCCGAGGCCCTGCCATGTGCATGGCATAGGGAAGGTAAGCCCACCGAATCCGCTCATTGTTCACCTCTGCGGCCAGGCGCTCATAGGTTTCAAAGCGCACAGCTCCCGGGATGTCGTCCTGCTGAGTTGGGCCACAGGTGGGATGAACCAGCACCACAGCATTCGAACTCACATTTTGCGCGTGAAGAGCGCGAGTGAAGAGTTCGTAGTGCGCGCGGTGAATGGGGTTGCGGCACTGGAACGCCACCACGTCTTCACCGTCGGGCAAATCAGCGCGAACTTCAGCAGGCGTTTTGCACGGGAACACGCGCTTTGGCAGCTCCAAGCCCTTGAGCGTTCCTCCGAGATAAAAGCATTTTCGCTCCATCGAGATCATCCGCACCGCCGGATGCTCTAACGACGTAGTGGCGTAACAGCCCTGAGCCTCAGCAACTTTATTGGGTTCCCACTTGTCCTCAACTTCGAGGAGAGCAAGGTCCTGCCCCTTGTAGGTCAGCAAAATTTTGTCGCCCACCACCACATCTTCTCGATCGGTGTCCATCACGATCGGCAAACCGAAGAGATGACCTGCGGAGATGCGATGACCGGCAACAACCGCGTCGTAGTCCTCCTGGTGCATGAAGCCACGCAGGGGAGAAAAGCCACCCACCACCAGCAACTCCACGTCACAGGCATTGCGGTCGGAGCACTCCAATGTTTTGGTTGCTGCCGCCTTAAGCGCAGATCGCTCAGCGCTGGGCACCATGAGGTCCACCAGGGTGCCGCCGTAGGGCGCGATCACTCCGGATCGCTGGGCTGAGGCAGAAGCACTGGCGGTCATGGCAACTCACTAAGACCGCGCGATTCTCACAGATGAACGCCGAAACGCACAGCCCCAAAAAAAAAGGGGGGCTTTCGCCCCCTTCATCGTTCTCGATCAAGCCTGGAAATCAAGCTTCTTCGAGGCGGCCATACAGTTCACCGCTCACTTTGATGTCGACCACTTCACGACCACCCATATCGGAGTCGGAGGGCTGAATCGCGGTGAAGACACCAGCGAACTCACCGGTTTCTGGATCAACCTTGGTGATCGACATGCTCATCGTGCCGACACCATCGATGTAGCGCTTGTTGTTGTCTTTCTCAAGGTCTTTCTCGTCACCACCGAGGGCAATCAAGCCCTGGGCGTACTGAACACCTGTGGTGAGAGCACGTCCTTTGGGATCGATAAAGTTGCTGGTGCGGTAGCTCGGAGTGCGGTAGGTGCCTTCGAAATCCGTGCTGGTGGTGATCGCTGCACCATCAGCAGTGGCGTTCAAAGACTTACTTGAAAACGAAAATGGGAATTCTTCGCCACCGGGAACAAGAACGGTGATCGGCTGGAAGTCGATCCCGCCTTTTTCTTGGAACTGAAGACCGGATTCGGTCACCGTCAGGTCGCCGTACACCTCATCGAGGCTTGAGGTGTAGCGGGTCAGAATTTTGCCCTCGACAAATTCAGCCTGCTGACGAATGTTCTTGGGCTCCTCTTTCGCATAAACCTGCACGGGGTGCATACAGATCTCGCGAAGTTGGTACTTCTGGCCAGCGGTCAACGGAATCGAACCACGGGCGGAATCGCCAATCGTGGGGCAATCATTGGCTTTACCAGTGTTGCGAATGTCGTCATAGGTGACGTTGGACCCACCACGGTTTGCATCATTGCCACCGCTGCAAGCCGTAGTGAAAAAGGTGAGGCATAAGGCCAGCACAACTGCCAGCAGGGAACGAATGCGCATGGGAGGAGCCGGACGACTTAACGCTTTTACGAACGGCGATGCCGTCGAATGTTGATCCTACAGGGCTTAAAACTCAAGACAGAACCAGCTTTTGCAGGTCTCAACAACTCGTTTGATAATCAGCATCAACTGCGGCCACGGCAGCGGTGTGGGTCAGCTGCATCGCATCAAGAAGCTGATGCGCCATGCACAATTTGGACATCAACGGCATTTCGCGGGTCCAACCACGCCCCAATAACCAACCACCATTGGCCTGATCACCAAATCCCTGCCCAAGCCGATCAATCGGGTTCACCATTAATAGATCGCATCCCTTGGCATGGAGCTTGGCTTGGCCCTGTTCAATCAACGCGGCGTCCTCGCCCGCCAAGGCAGCAAAGCCAAGCAGCGTCTGGCCAGGCGGTCGATGCTGCGCAAGAGCAGCCAACAGATCCGGAACCTGACTCCAACCGGAGGCCAGCAACTCGGGCAACTGTTGTTTCGACACCTTGCTTTCTGAGCTCTCCACTCGGCGCAAATCAGCCACAGCCGCCACCATCGCGATGGCATCCACGGACGGCTGTCGGTCAGTAAGGACCCGCTGCATCTCCTCAGCAGTGGTGACGGGGATGCAATCAACGCCCTCGAACCATGGCTCTGGGACAGAAAGCGGACCATGAACGAGCTGCACAGTGGCTCCCCGCAATCGCGCAACTTGAGCCAACAGGACCCCCATCCGCCCGGTACTGCGATTGGTGAGAACCCTGGCTTGATCAATGGGCTCATGGGTGGCGCCAGCGGTCACCAGCACATGCTTTCCCTCCCAATCACGATCAGCTACGGCACACTGCTTGTTGCGGCTGAACAAAGCTGCCGCGGCCAATTCAATCAAGGCTGGATCCGCCATCCGTCCATCCCCACGGCGATCGCAAGCCAATAACCCTGAGGAAGGCACGAGGGGAACAACACCTGGGAAGCCTTGAACGGCACTCCAGTTCTGCTGAACAGCGGGGTGATTCCACATGGCCGTATTCATTGCTGCAGCAACCAAAACAGGCACCTCAGTCGCCAAAAGGACACTGGCTAAAAGGCCTTCTGCTGATCCCTGGGACCAACGGCTCAGCGTGCTGGCACTCATGGGAGCGACAACAACCAGTTCCGCCCATTCAGCCAAGTCAATATGAAGCGGCCGGCTTCTCGACGGATCCCATTGGTCGCCATCGCGATAACAGTGATGACGACTCAAGCTTGCCAAGGCCACCGCACTGACAAGGTGATCAGCGCTGGGAGTCACCAAGCAGCGCACGTCGGCACCAGCTTTCACAAGGGCACTCACCAATAACGGTGTTTTCACAGCAGCGATGCTGCCGCTTGCCGCCACGAGGACATGCCGACCCGCCAGCGAACTAGGGATTGGATCAGTCCTCATCAAACGGTTCCTGATCCACAAGATGGTGGTACGGGAGGGTCAACTCAGGACGATGAATCGCCAACGCACGCAATAAATGCCAATCCGAAAGACTGTCGAAAGGAGTGCGGTAATCGTCGTCCTCCAGTCGCTTGGCTAGATCTGCCGTCGTGGCGTCATCAAAGGCCTCGAGCTGTTCCTGCGTAACCATCAGCTTCACGCAAAGCGCCACGCACCAGTTTGACGCAATCCCTGACAGCTAGCGTTTGTTAGCGGGGAATTAGCTCAGCTGGTAGAGCGCTGCGATCGCACCGCAGAGGTCAGGGGTTCGAGTCCCCTATTCTCCACTCAAATGAGACGCCACATTCCCCTTCTGCTGGCGCTCAGTTCGGTCGTCCTACTGAGCACTTTGGCCCGTCCAGCCGCACTGCTGACCTTCACAGCATTGGCCATGGCTTGGGCTGTGGGTCGCCAACAAATCCGACGCCATTGACCTCTCATGGGGTAAAAGGGGAAGAGTTAACCCCCTGTTATCGATGTCGCAGTCGAAACGCGAGCAGGTCGTGAGCCACCTGCGCTACATCCGACAGGAGCTTCGTGAGATGCATCAAGGAGTGATGGAAGACGGCCTCTTGCCCGAAGCAGGCGAAGTTCGCGGTGTCATGGCGCAAATGGAAGCGCTACTCGAGCTACTTGAGGGCAAATCGTCCCGAAAAGCGAAGGCTGAGTCCAAGTAAGCCTTTCTGACAGTCAGAGATCACCAACTCTGGCTTTGCTAGGCAGTCCTCCTCACCAGGCCCAGGTCAACCTGGGCTTTTTCATGGGATCAGCTTTTGGTAAAACACGAAACCTGTCAGGTCCTGACACCTGATGTAAACAGGGTTTGCAGCGCTGACCGGGTGATGGGGATCCCTGGCTCATTCGCTCCATCTGACTTGGGAGTGTGAACCATGCGTCGACTGCAATCCACACGCCTGCAGACCCAGTGGGGCGAGGCCACTAACCGTTTAGAGCGATGGACACAGAATCCATGGAGACGCTTGTCGCTGCTGGCCATTGCACTGTTAAGTGGCTTTTTGTTAGGTAGCGCCGTTACATCTGTGGCGGGTGTTCTGTCCCAAATGGATCCGGTGGCTTCGCTCATTGTGGTTTTGGGAACCGAACTAACGATGCGGCGCGTGCGTCGATCGGGAGGATCATGGACGCTTCCAGAACAGCTGTTCGACCTCAGCCGAATCGGCTTTCTTTATGGGCTGTTTCTTGAAGCTTTCAAGCTGATTTGAAAGTGGTCTGGCATGTGGTGCAGACAAATCCCAAGGAGCTCCATACCCTGCTGATTGGTCCTTGTTCTGCCATCCATGGCCGGCGATCACTACTTTTTGGAACTCGAACCGCCTGAAGAGCGGCTTCGCCATGCTCCCCATGTGGTGATTGTTGGAGGCGGATTTGCTGGCATTCAGGCTTGTCGAGCCCTGGCGCAATCCGAGGTGCGCATCACCCTGATTGACAAACGCAACTTCAATTTATTCCAGCCGTTGCTCTATCAAGTTGCAACGGGTCTAGTCGCCAGCGGCGACATTGCAACACCGCTTCGCGAGCTGGTGGGCAAGCAAGCAAACGTGCAAATTCTGCTCGGCGAAGTCACCCAATTGATCCCGGATGAACACCAAATCGTGTTCAACGGAAAAACTTTTAGCTACGACCATCTCGTGCTCGCAACGGGATCCGGCAGCAGCTTTTTCGGGAAAGACAACTGGCGCACCTTTGCGCCACCGATGAAAATCCTTGAGCACGCCGAAGAAATCCGCAGACGCCTGCTCATGGCGATGGAGCAGGCGGAGCAAACTCCTGATCCCGCAGCACGGCAATTTTTGCAAACCGTTGTTGTGATCGGCAGTGGACCGAGTGGCTGCGAGATGGCAGGGGCCGCCTCTCGAATGCTGCGATGGTCTTTAAAGGATGCCTATCAACAGCTCGATCCAAGCAAAACTCGCATTCTTCTGATCGACCCGGGGGAAAACGTACTGCGAAGCATGCCTGAGGAGCTCTCTCAAGAGGCACTTCAAGCCCTGCAAAACGCGGGCGTGGAATTCCTCCAGAAGAGTCGAGTGGAAAGCATGCGCCCAGGCGAAGTGGTGGTGAGCACTCCTGATGGAGAGCAATGCATTCGCGCCGCCACTGTGATCTGGACCGCCGGTGTTCGTGCCTCACACCTTGGTCGCGCCCTAGAGGCGGCCACAGGATGCAGCGTCGATCGCGGTGGACGGGTCGTCGTGGAGTCTGATTTTTCCATTGCCAGCCATCCGGAGATTCGAATCGCTGGGGATCTCTGCAGCTACAGCCACACCAAAGATGGCCAACCCCTACCCGGAATGGCCGCCCCAGCCAAACAAGCAGGCAGCTTTATTGGCAAAGACATTGCCGCCATGGTGGCCAGCCGTCCACGACCCAAATTTCAATATTTGGATCTCGGGAGCATGGCCATCATCGATGGATCCAGCGCAGTTGCCGACCTGCGAGGCTTCAAGTTCTCAGGCCTAATTGGAGTGCTGCTTTGGGCTGGAGTGCATTTAGGGCTGATCCACGACATGCAGCAACGGGTCTCTCTCGCCACGAAGTGGATGTTTGCGCTTTTGACCCGGCAGCGGTCATCCATGTTGCTCACAGGCATGCCCAGCCAACACATGGGCCTCAATGCCGTGGACGCGCACTTTCCAATGCGCTCGGGAGAAGGGCCTTCGATTGCCTCCCCAGATGCTGCCTTGCAAGCAGCCATGGAGTACTACTCCAAGGAAATCTCAGGCATATCAATCACTCAAAAGTCGAACACTCAAGAGCTGATCGACACCAATGAGGATTCCGCAGCGGACTCAGCTGCTGCCATCAAATAAAGCAGCGCCATGCGCACAGGAACCCCATTCCTGACTTGCTCTTCCACAAGGCAAATTGATGGGTCATCCAACAACTGGCTTGTCATCTCAACGCCACGGTTGACAGGTCCCGGATGCAAGACGGGCACCTGGCGTCCACACAACTGAAGTCGCGTGTGGCTCAAGCCATAGTCCCGGTGGTAACGCTCGAGGCTGGTCAACAACTGCTGTGTCATGCGTTCCTTCTGGAGTCGCAGGGTCATCACCGCATCTGCACCAGGCAACGCTTGTTCCAAACGGCGTTCAATGCTCACCTTTCCGCGCTGAGCAATGGGATCACAGGACTGCCCGGGCGGTGGGGCATCCACAAACGCTGCAAACTCCTCCGGCAACAAACTTCTGGGTCCACACAGCACCACATCCGCTCCACAGCCAGTCAGCGCCCAGAGATTGGAGCGGGCCACGCGGGAATGCAGGATGTCCCCAACAATCACGATTTTTTTACCGTCTAAGGCTTGAGGTGTTGGCTGCTGTGCATCGAAATGACGGGTCAGGGTGAGGAGATCCAACAAACCCTGACTTGGATGGCTGTGGAGCCCATCTCCTCCATTCAGCACCACGGTGCGCTCCCCAAGCTGATCCAAATCAGCGGCGAGCTGCTGAGGAACTGATGTGGAGCGATGGCGAACCACCAACACATCAGCACCCATGGCGACGTAGGTGCGGGCGGTATCCAAAACGCTTTCCCCCTTGCTCAGCGAACTACTGGAGGGAGAAAAACTCATCACATCGGCTGATAGTCGCTTGGCCGCCAACTCGAAACTGCTCCGCGTGCGAGTACTGGGCTCAAAAAAGAGCGTGGCTACAAGACGCCCCTGCAGCGCCGGCAACTTGCGAACACCCGTGACGGGAAGGGATCGAAACCGTTGAGCGAGCTCAAGGATCGAAGCAAAATCGTCCCGAGAAAATGAAGCAAGATCAAGGACGTGACGGTGGTGCCAACCGCTCATAACGTCTCCCCATCACACGGTGACCAAGCCTGATCACGGGATGGCCGCCGATCCCCCTTGGCACGACGACTAACGCTGCGACTCAGTTGTAAATACCAACGCCAGGGATACTCCTGTCCCTGAGAGATTCCAATTCGCGTTGTGGTCACAAGCACTGGGCTAGCGAGGGATGCTGGCCTTGGTGCCAGCCACACGTCATGTTCGCCCGTCACCGGACAACTGTCATCTCCCCGATCAAGACCAAAACGCCGAGCCAGTAGCCCTGGACCAGCTGCCACCCGATCTGGCTCTCCTTGGATCGCGATCGCCCGAAGCAAGACACCGTTGGCCCAATTCGAGCGATCCGTCACCACATTCACGCAGTGGTGGATGCCGTAGCTCACATACACATAAAAACGCCCTGGCTCACCAAAAAGCGTTTCGTTGCTGGGGGAGCGGCGGCGGTAGCCATGGCAGGCGGGGTCGTCCTGGGAATACGCCTCCGTTTCCACCACCACACCCCAGAGCAGGCTGCCGTTGTCTTGGCGTTTCACCAGCAGGCAACCGATCAACTCTGGTGCGACCACCTCTGCTGGACGGCAGAAGAACGCATGGGGCAGGGCTGGGAAATCTTTAGTGGTGGGCTGGGTGGCTATGGAAGCGGCTTCTGGTCTCACTTCATCTTGCTGACGACCAGCCAACTGCTCTAAACCCTGTGGCAGTGGGGCTGTAGGGATGAGACTGTGGCGTCCAACTGAGCATTAAAGGCTTTGCGCCAGTCCCTACGCGTATCACTGGCAGCCCCGTCCGGATCAGACTGCTGATGGATCACCCCCGCGCGATCGAGCAACCAACTCCAAGGAACTGATTCTGTGAACCCTGCACGCTTATTTGACTTGAACCATCAGCTGGCCATCGTGACCGGAGCAGGTGGCGGTCTCGGCTCTGAATTAGCCCGGATCCTGGCCGCTGCTCAAGCTCATGTTGTTCTCGTTGATTGCAATCTGAAGGCGATGGATGCCCTCGTTGCAGATCTTCAAGACCAAAGGCAGTCCTGTTCAGCCTATGGGTGTGATCTCACCGACTCCGCGGCGATCGAAGACTTAATCGGAAGGATTGAGGATGAGCACAGTCAGATCGATGTTCTGGTGAATTGCGCGGGCATTCTTGGGGCCGACGCCCCGATGTTTGCCATTGAATCGGATGACTGGGACGCCGTGATGGCGGTCAATCTCAAAGCGACTTGGCAACTCTCAACCCGTGTTGCCAAGGCAATGCTGGAGCGTAATGTCCCGGGGCGGATCATCAACATCTCCTCATCGCTGGGGGGGCGAGCCCAACTCAATCGAATCCACTACGCCACTTCCAAAGCAGCCGTAGAACATCTCACTCGGAACATGGCCATGG
>JBDQPG010000067.1:0-8082 GCA_040260695.1 Synechococcus sp. SFB_27S_18OctNov_coas_78
ATTCACCATGTACTACGACGCTTGATCCCAAGCGCTTACGACCACTCAAGACCGGAAAAGTCCCACCAAGAGTCCCCACAACGGGGACTCTTTTTTTTGCTCTGATCGAGTCAACCGCCCTTTGCCGATAAGCACATCACATCAGCGACAGGAGACCTTGTATCGACAGCATTGCTAATGACCCACCTTTTAAAGCAATCTTGTTCAACGACATCAATGATTTTCAACGCATCAGCAATGGCACCAGAGAACATTGGGGTACGTCAAAAAATTTGATTGAAAATACAGTAGTAGAACCAAGACTCGACATGTATATGTCGACGAAAGATTGATATCGAGCTACATCAAATAGCCAATTGTCGACAACCAAACAATGGCCTCAACATTTCAGGGGGAGGATCTAGAACATGGGTCTATTCAGATCATTCCCATCACCTTTTTATAAGCTTGTCGCTGCTGTGTCGAGGCAATCAGTGCTTCGATCGCTGGATAAGCACTCAGATCTTCATTGGGAAAAAACAACTTGATGTAAGCCAAATAAGCCGAAACGGCACAGTCGGCGGCACCCCATGCATTGCCCACAAGAAACCCAATGCCAAGGAGATCGTCGAGCCGCTTCAGCAGCCTCGGCAGCACCTTGGCCTTCTGATCTGGAACAAAAATCGCAAAAGCCAAGGTCGAATTAGCAAAGTGGGTCCACTGGCTAATCAGAGATCGATCACTTGGTGTCGACACCTCTCCACCGTGGTGTTCTGCAAGGTGCAACAAGATCGCTCCCGACTCAAACAAAACAATCGGCTTCCCGCTGACGTCGAGGATTCGATCGTCTCGCATGGCGGGAAGCTTTCCAAACGGATTAATCGATAGGAAATCCGTCTGCAAATTCTCCCCGGAGCGAAGGGACACCTCAACCAGCTCATAGGGAATGCCCTTTTCCTCCAGGTACCAACGCGGGATCGAAGCTCGGGTTTGAGCACCGCCATAGAGGGTTATTCCCATCGCTCAACGACCAAAGACCACACCCTAAATATCCTGGAGCTCTTGTTGGTTGGGGGTGATCGGATCAGAGACCCAACAAGGCCACCCAGCAAAATCACTGCTACAGACCGGTCTTTGAAAGCAGCTCGGATCAATCAAGACAGTCATGGCCTTTAGCCACTCCGAATGCCGAGATTGACGTGGGGACTGCCCATGTCCATTGAGGCGGGCTTTTTAGTGCCTACCAAGGGCCGCATTTTTCCGTTGTATTCGTTGGAATGGTGGTCTTGTGCGATGTCTCAATGGCGACCACGCCCTTCAGCAAATTGGCTTATCAAACCCTTCAACAGGGCAAAAGCATCGCTGGGCTGGCCCATAAGGAGCTGAGCACCAAGCTGATGGAGCTTGTGGCGCCGGACGCCATGCCGAATACGGAATCGGTGTCGTCAGACATTTTGCAAACATTGCGCAGTGCCATGGCACAGCTAGAGGAGCGCGATTGGCAAGAAGCTGAACAAGGTGTTTATCCAACGTCTCTACTCTTTGACGCACCTTGGCTGGACTGGGCCAGCCGCTACCCCCAGGTTTGGCTCGACTTGCCAGCGATTTGGAATCGGAGAAAAGATCGCAATGTGAGAGATCTGCCAAAGGACACCGACCCATCGCTTTTCCCTGAGTACTACTTACAAAACTTTCACCATCAAACCGATGGCTACCTCAGCGATCATTCCGCTGGTTTGTATGACTTGCAGGTTGAAATTCTGTTCAACGGAACAGCTGATGCGATGCGTCGCCGCGTCATCGCACCTCTGAAACGCGGCCTCAAGCACTTTTCCGATCGCACTCCAGCATCACTACGCATTCTTGACGTCGCGACAGGCACCGGACGAACCCTGCACCAGATCCGTGCCGCACTTCCGCACGCTGAACTCATCGGCACAGACCTCTCCGACGCTTACTTACGCCAAGCCAATCGTTGGTTGAACAACGCACAATCATCCCTCGTGCAATTGATTCGAGCCAATGGCGAATCCCTGCCACTTGCTGATGAATGCCTGCAGGGAGTGACCTCTGTTTTCTTGCTACATGAGCTTCCTGGGGAAGCACGTCAAAACGTTGTGAATGAAGCTTGGAGGGTTTTAGAGCCTGGAGGAGTGCTTGTTTTAGCCGACTCGATTCAACTGGCTGACACCCCTGAATTCAGCGTTGTGATGGAAAATTTCCGCAAGTTTTTCCATGAGCCCTATTACCGCGACTACATCGGTGATGACATCGAAGCTCGCCTCCAAACAGCTGGTTTTGTCGGAATCACGGCCGAATCCCATTTCATGACGCGCATTTGGTCTGCCCGGAAGCCTTTGGCAAACCATGCCTGAGCGGATTCGCTGACATGGCCCTGTGCCGACGAGGCTGGGGGCCATAGGGTGACTTCAACCCCCAAAGGGACTTCATGACTAATCCCTTTCGGTTGCGTTGGTTGGAGGGCTGGACCTTTCAGGTTGTCCTCATGGAAGGACACGTACAAGTTGAGGCTCAGGGGTTTGGCATCACCATCCGTACACCTTTGCTTCCACAAGAAACTCCGCAGGCCGCAGCAGATCGTTTGGTTCTAGGGGAGGATCGCCGTCGCAGAGCATTGCGCCAGGCTTGGTTACGCGGTCAAGATTCCCCCGACACCAACCAAGAAATGAAATATTCGCAGTTCAATCCTCACGCATCAGTTTCCGCCTCACTCGTGGTGGTCGGAGATGGACATCGTCAGTTGGTGGCCTGAACTCCCTTAGAGACTGGCCAAAAACCAAGCCACAACAAATCCGGATCCTCCCCAGCGCATTCCTTTCCAGAAACGGGCACCGGACCGCTCTGGTTGAAGCCAGCCATTGAACTCGTGATCCAACACTTGTTGACCAAACAGGCGCCGTTGCTTCCAGCGACGTGCTTGAACCCCTACTCCCACTTGCTTTTGACACTCTCCCTGCTGGATCAGCTTGGAAACGCCATGAAGCCATTTCAACTGTCGCGGTTCGCGACGACGTGTCTGCAATGACATCCGCTCAGCTGCCTTAGCTCCGAAACTAAATCCACTTCATCGCATTGCCATGGCCAAACCAGGATCGAGCTGGCCGGAGGAAGCCCAAACAAAGGCAACTGAGCTCCACAGTCTTCTAACAATCAATGATCGGGATTGGCATCGACTGAAATCACAAGCCAACCGCCGCGCTGCCGAATCACTCACTGCAGCTCTCGTTCAGTTGATCCAAGACGGCGAGCCTGAAGATGTTGCCGCTCTCACCCATCAAGCTCTGGGGTGGATCAACGGAGAACTCAAAGATCCGGGTTGTCCACGCCACTAGTCGGGACGACGACAGGCGAGTTGGAGCCGATTTCCACGGCGACTCCAACGCACATCGTCAAAGCATTGGTGAATCAGGAATAAACCACGACCATGCTGTGCGTCCATTGCGACTGGAAGAGCCGCGGCACGAGCGTTCGGAGGTAAACCATGGCCCTCATCCTGCACCTGCCAAATCAACCAATTGGGCGTGAGGATTCGGCGAACGCGCAGTTGTTTTTGGGGGTTTTCGGAGTTGCCATGGCGCACAGCATTGACCAACGCTTCGTGTAAGCCAAGCTCAACCTTCTGACTGGTCATCTCACAGCCGACAGGTTCAACCAAAAGCTCCAAGAGGGGAGCCAACTGAAGCGTGGACGGCAAAACGAAGTCAGCCCAGCGGAATCGATAAAAAGACACGATTCGCCCTGCGGCAACGACCTCTTTTGAACCTACCTCGTTCAAGACCCGATGACAGGATCACTCAGGCCCGACGAGCCATCAAGGCTGGGTGCTTCAAAACAGCATCCATCAGACGCACACCCCTCAGCTGATTAATCAAAGGCATGTGGCCCTCTGGTGCCTCTAACGACCATGTGAATGAACCCGGATATCGCGTCCAAACCCCCTCGCGTTTCCAACCAATACGCGGCCAAAGTTGGTCAAAACGACCATCCAAGGTCGTTAACAACCGTGCCTGGGTCGTAAAGCCAAACCGTCCCTGGGAATACACCGTCCAAAGACGATCGATGCTGACAAGGTCGACGCCCTGCATTGCGGGGACTTCACTGAAGTAGACGTAACCACGCTGAACGGCAGCAGCTCCAGCGAGCTCGCGCAACATGCAGCTCGTGAGACGATCTGCGGCCTCAAAATCTTGCTTCAAAAGATCACGCTGTAACGCGACAAAATCGAGCCCTATGGCTGATTCAACGCTTAACCAGCCGCCCTTGGAATCCTTCAGCAGTTCCGCCAAAGCAGCAGGTTGATGACGCTGAATCACCTGAAGGATCCAACCAGGCGCCCAATCGTCCCCGTTTGGATCAAAGGGCAGCAATTCGGAAGCATCCAACGTCAGCAGGTCGTCAACCCGAGATTCAATCGTCTTGATCAACGCACGGCGCTGACGTGGATTACCGGCAGCGAAGCGCTGAATGAGCGACTCGACGCTGAGGGATGTCGTGGGGGAAGAACCGGAGAGCATGTTTCGCAACCGGCTTTGTCGAGCACGGCGTTATCCCACTATGTCAGGCATGGGAGAAGACCATTCCACTTCGATCGACCAGCTGCGACAACTGCGTGGCCCCCTCATCGATGTCAGGAGTCCTTCTGAATTCGAAAGAGGTCACTGGCCAGGAGCGTTTAATCTCCCGCTATTTAGTGACGATGAACGCGCCGCCGTTGGCACCAGTTACAAGCAGGACGGCCGGCTGGAAGCCATTCACCTGGGGCTTCGAATTACAGGACCGAAGATGGCCGATCTCGCCGAACAGCTTGACCAATTCAGAGGGCCTGATCGCCTGAGACTGTATTGCTGGCGTGGCGGCATGCGCTCGGCCAGCATGGCCTGGCTTGCGCAGCAAATTGACCTCAAGCCGCTGCTGCTTCAAGGGGGATACAAGGCTTATCGCCAATGGGCTCAAACGAGTTTTGATCAAGATTGGCCCCTGCGGATCATGGGCGGTCGTACCGGAACAGGCAAAACAGATCTGCTACTAGCTCTTGAGAACAAAGGCGTTGCCGTCTTAGACCTTGAGGGTCTGGCCAACCATCGCGGCAGCAGTTTCGGAGGCCTTGGACTCCCGGCTCAACCCAGTACCGAGCACTACGAGAATCTTCTGGCGGAGGGTCTTGATCAGCATCAACGACAGGGTGCTGGATCGATCTGGTTAGAGGCCGAAAGCATTCAAGTGGGACGTTGCCGCATCCCTAAAGGGCTTTTTGATCAAATGCAGACAGCACCTGTTCTTGAAATCCAGCGCAGCCTTGAGGAACGCGTTGAACAACTGGTGGGGGTCTATGGACAACAGGGCGCAGAAGCGTTAGCAGAAGCAACCAACAGGATTAGTCGTCGCCTTGGTCCGCAACGCACCCAGCAAGCTTTGGAGGCGATCGCAGAACAAGACTGGGCAACAGCCTGCCGAGCCACACTCGATTACTACGACCGCTGCTACGACCATGAATTGGCACGCTGTCCCGATCGAAACAGCATTGATTTAACCGGTCAGACCGCGGCGGAGGCCGCAGCGACGCTACTTAAGGCCGAACTTGTAGAGATTTCCGCCTAAGATCCCGCTTCAAGAAAGGGGAGCCTATGGCCGAGGCAAAAGGAACGGCGTCGATTCAATTTTTCCGGGGGGTGGACGAGCCCGTTGTCCCCGATATTCGTCTCACCCGCAGCCGTGATGGGAGGACTGGCCAGGCCACGTTCGTGTTTGAGCAACCTCAGGCCTTAGCCCCCGAAACCTTCGGAAACATCGGCGGAATGTGGATGGTGGATGAGGAGGGTGAAATGGTCACCCGTGAGGTGAACGGCAAATTCGTGAACGGAATCCCCAGCGCCCTTGAAGCCACTTACACCTGGAAGACGGAAGAGGATTTCGAACGGTTTATGCGCTTCGCTCAGCGCTACGCCGATTCCAATGGCCTTGGCTATTCCCAAAATCAAAAGTCTGATCAAGCGGACGCGACAACTGAAGAGCCAGCTTGAGATTGCCCCAGTGGCTGTCCCTCACAGCCTTGATTGCAGCAGCTGTTCTTCTTTGGTCTCTGCGTGAGGTCCTCCTTCTCGTTTTTGCAGGGGTCGTCCTGGCGATGGCTCTTTGCACTTTGGTGGGTATTTTGCGAGAACGACGTCCCATGGACCGTTCCCTCGCACTTCTGATCTGCTTAGGAGGCCTTTTTACGATTTTCACCGTGATTCTCACGGTGGTGATTCCTCCTTTCCTTGAGGAATTTTCAGTTCTTTTGCAGCAACTTCCCAAAGCAGCACAGACGTTGCTGGGATTGTCGATGAATTGGATCGATGGCATTAGCCAGGCGATCTATGGGGTCGATTCTCCTGCAAACACTGAATTACTTGGCTTGGCTAACCCCAGCAAATTGGTCCCAGACGGCCAATCGATCGCTGCTGGTGTCGGCAGCGGTGTGCTTGGTCTGCTTGGACTTGCCGGCAACCTGGGCAACGCCCTATTGCGCCTGCTCTTCGTGGTTGCAGTGGGCCTCATGGTGAGTGTTCAGCCCCAGGCCTATCGCGGAGTCTGTCTGCAACTCATTCCTTCGTTTTACAGACGTCGGGCCTCACAGGTCTTGGATCTATGTGGACAAGCTCTCAGCAGTTGGATGGTGGGCGTGTTGATCAGTTCACTCGCTGTTGCAGCACTTTGCGGCATCGCATTGTCTCTGTTGGGGGTGAAATTAGTGCTCGCCAATGCTCTCCTGGCTGGTCTTTTAAACATCATTCCCAATGTGGGACCAACGATGAGCACCGTATTTCCAATGGCGGTTGCTGTACTGGACGCACCCTGGAAATCGATCGCAGTTCTCGGGGCCTATGTGGTGATTCAAAACATGGAGAGTTACGTGATTACTCCCTCCGTGATGCATCACCAAGTGAAATTGCTCCCAGGATTAACGTTAGCCGCACAATTTATATTCACATTGATTTTTGGACCGCTTGGATTGCTCTTAGCACTACCGCTGGCCGTTGTTTTTCAGGTGGTCATTCGTGAAGTTGTGATCCACGATGTTTTGGATCAATGGAACAACTCCGGAGCAACGCCATGACGGCAAGAAGCGTCTTAGTTGCCCTGAGCCTTGTTGTACTAACCCTTTTGGCATGGCACTTGCGCTGGGTGTTGTTGGTGTTGTTCGGCGCCGTTGTGGTGGCTGTAGCGCTCGATGTGCTGATCCAAAGCCTGCAACAACGCACCAAGCTGGAACGCCCCATGGCGCTCGCCGTTGTGCTCGGCCTGTTGCTTTTGGCGGGAGTTGTTCTTGGGCAACTCCTCCTACCGGAATTACTAGATCAGTTTCGTCAATTGGGGCGAGACTTACCCCAATTGGTTGGGAAATTATCTGAACTACTCAGCAGCGATCCCCGTTTAGAGCAATTCGACCAAGCGATTGGCTCTGCCATCAACCTCAAAGGACTTCAACCCTTGCTGGGTTTTGCAGGGGGTGCTGCCAACACCTTGATCCAGCTTTTCCTCATGGTTTTGCTGGCGATTCTTCTTGCACTGGATCCGAGCGCTCACAGACGCATGCTCATTGCCGCCTGTCCGCGTCCAGCCAGGGAACAGTTGGATCACCTTCTGGATGAATGCAGACAAGCGCTTGGCGGCTGGCTTAGCGGGATGACCCTCTCGGCAACGACGGTTTTTCTTCTGACCTGGGGGGGATTGCTCATCCTCAAAGCACCGCTTGCGCTACTGAGTGCCCTGGTTTGTGGGCTCCTCACCTTCGTTCCCACCATTGGCCCAACGGCAGCCACACTCCTCCCCACCGGTCTAGCCCTGCTCCAGTCACCCCAATTGATGGTGTCTGTTCTTGTGTTTCGACTCATTCTCCAGAACCTCGAAGCCTTTCTGCTCACACCGCTGTTGCTTCGTAAAACGGTGAACCTGCTGCCAACAGTGGCATTGATGGCGCAATTCAGCCTCGGAGCCTTGCTGGGTTTGCCTGGAGTGCTTTTGGCTCTTCCGCTCGTGGTTGTGTTGCAGGTACTAATGCAACGGGTTGTTGTGCAGCAAATCATGGATCGTTGGGCTTAG
>JBDQPG010000091.1:0-4242 GCA_040260695.1 Synechococcus sp. SFB_27S_18OctNov_coas_78
GGGTCAGCCGCTTTGCGATGGCGACACCATTCCTGCCCGAGTTCTTGTCATCCTGCAAGGACAGGCTCGGTTTGTGAGTCGCAGTAACGGCTTACTCACCACGGTGGGAAAATTTGGCCCCGGCAGTGTGATTGGTGCGGCAAGCCTGATGACAGGTGCCCCTTGTGAAAATGTGATTGCGTCCGATGAAGTGATCGCTTGTGCGATTTCGGATGAAGACTGGAAAGACTTTTATGCCTCCGAGGAGTCCTTTCGCGATTGGTGCGATGGTCAGCTTTGGCCCCAAGAACTTTTGGGTTTGCTGGAGGTTCTCGATCAGACATCCGCTGAAACCGATCAATCTCCTTTGGAAGCGCTCGGAGATGTGCTGCAAACCGCTGAGAAATGTGCTCCAACAGCGAGTGCTGTAGAGGCAGCACTCGCGAACGGACGCTTGGTGTACGTCACCAGTAGTTGGGGACAGGCCCAGCTCGGTCAGCGGATTGAGTCAACAAGTGATCTGCCATCAAGCGATCGGTTCGCACTGCGATTGATCTCGATACCGTCAGCCAAGCCTGCAGATGATGAGCTACGACCTGTTGAATCAATTGTCGAAGCTCTCGTTGAGACTGCCGAGCCGCTTCCACCGATCAGTCGTTACAGCCCTGAGCGCAATCTGGTCGACAGCCTGACCATCTTGAGCGCAGATGGGCCAATCCCAGAAACGCTTGCCTGCTTCCAAATGTTGACGCAGCTGATGAAGCTGCCGTTTCGTCGAGATTCCATTGAAAAGGTCCTTCAAGACAACATTCGACGAGGTCTTAAGCCCAGCCTTCAGCTATGCGGTCAGCTAGCCGCCAGTCTTGGTCTTCACGTGATGGGAGCCAAGGTTCCGGCTTTGGCTGGGACGAGGCTCCAGGTGCCATCAATGCTTCCTTGGAAGGATGGCTTCGCTTTGGTTGTGGCGAGCAACGAGCAAGGACTCAAGTTGGCTTCACCGAAGCATGGCATGGTTGTTCTTCCCCCTGATCAGCTGGACGACAGTTTCCCCGACGGGATTGAATTGCTCTTGATGGAGCGTTCGAATGCCACGCCTGATCAAAAATTTGGTCCTGGATGGTTTTGGCCAGCACTGAAGCGCTATCGCAGTGTCCTCATTCAAGTGTTGGCTGCCAGTTTCGTGGTGCAGCTGTTTACGCTTGCCAACCCTTTGCTGATTCAGGTGATCATCGACAAGGTGATTAGTCAGCGAAGTCTCGACACACTTCAGGTTCTGGGTTTTGCCTTAGTGGTTGTCACGATCCTTGAGGGGATTTTGAACAGTCTCAAAACATTTTTGTTTGCAGAAACCACCAATCGAATCGACCAGCGGCTTGGCTCTGAAGTGATTGATCATTTACTGCGTTTGCCGCTGGGCTATTTCGATCGACGTCCTGTCGGTGAACTTGGAACGCGTGTGGCAGAGCTCGAGAAAATCCGCAACTTTTTAACTGGACAGGCCCTCACCACGATTCTGGATGCAGCGTTTTCCGTGATCTACATCATGGTGATGATTGTCTATAGCTGGCTGCTCACGCTGATCGCGTTGTCGGTGCTTCCGATTCAGATTGGCCTGACTCTTCTTGGTGCTCCGCTGTTCCGACGTCAATATAGGGCGGCTGCCGAAGAGAATGCCAAAACACAGAGCCATCTCGTTGAGGTGCTCACTGGTATCCAAACTGTGAAAGCTCAGAATGTAGAAATGGTGAGTCGTTGGCGTTGGCAAGAATTTTATTCCAATTACATCGCCCGCACCTTTGAAAAGACGATTACAGGCACAGCCCTGAATCAGACCAGTCAGGTCCTGCAAAAGATTTCACAGTTGATGGTTTTATGGATTGGTGCTTCTCTTGTTCTGAGTGGAGACTTGACGCTGGGTCAGTTGATTGCTTTCCGAATTATTTCTGGATATGTGACGCAGCCCCTACTAAGGCTCTCCACAATTTGGCAAAGCATTCAAGAACTAAAAGTTAGCTTTGAACGCTTGGCGGATGTGATTGACACGCCTCAAGAATCCAACGAGGTGGATAAGTCCAAGGTGATGCTTCCCCCCATTCATGGCCAAGTTCGCTTTGAGAATCTCTCGTTCAGCTTTGGCCCTGGTAAGCCTGATGTGCTTAAAGATGTCAACCTTGAAGTGGAGTCCGGTACATTTGTTGGAATTGTTGGCCAAAGTGGTAGCGGAAAGAGCACGCTGATGAAGCTTTTGCCAAGGTTGTATGACCCTACGAAAGGGCGTATTTTGATCGATGATTATGATATTAATAAAGTTGAATTGTATTCTCTTCGTCGTCAAATTGGCATTGTGCCTCAGGATCCTCTTCTTTTCAGTGGCACGGTGAGTGAAAATATTGCTCTCACTAATCCTGATGTGTCTAGTGAAGAGATCGTGAAGGCAGCACGTCTTGCCAATGCTCACGATTTTATTATGGAACTACCAAGTGGTTACAGCACTCCAGTCGGAGAGAGGGGGGCCAATCTTTCGGGTGGTCAGCGGCAAAGGGTTGCGATCGCACGCACGTTGTTAAGCAATCCAAAGCTTTTGGTGATGGACGAAGCAACAAGTGCTTTGGATTACGAAACAGAACGGAAGGTTTGCGACAATCTGCATGAAAAGCTGATTGATCAAACTGTCTTTTTTATTACGCATCGACTCTCAACGATTCGTCAAGCCGACATGATCGTGATGATGCATCAGGGTGCCATCGTTGAGATTGGAACCCATGATGAATTGATGAAACATAGAGGTCGATACTTTGCCCTTTACCGTCAGCAGGAGAGTGCCTAATCATGAAGCTCAATCCGTTTAAGGCTCTTGATCCTGATTCCAAGCAGGATGACAAAGATTCATCTAAATATGACGAATCTGTTCTTCAGCAGGGTCGGTTTTGGATGCGAACCGTCACCTGGACGTTAATTGGTACGACGGTCTTCGGTATTGCCTGGCTCGCCATTGCCCGAACAGAGGAGATTGTTGTGGCTCAGGGACAATTAGAGCCAGTTGGGTCTGTTCAGGATATTCAGATGCCGGTGGGTGGTGTTGTTGACGAGATTCTTGTGGAAGAAGGTGATTCGGTGAAGAAGGGCCAGATTTTGATGAAGCTTGATACTGAGGCCAGTGAACAACAGCGCCGAAGCCTCGAAGCATCGATCAAATTCAAGGGAGTTGAGCGACAAAAATATTCAGAAATGAAAGTCTCTGAGGTAGAAATGTTGCAAAAAAATCTTGCATTACAGTTGGAGATTCTTGACCGTTATCAGCAACTTGAGGAGGCTGGTGCTGAATCTGAGCTTCAGTTTCTATCGCAACGCAACACCGTTGAGGAGACGCGTGGTCGTCTAATGCAGACCAAAGCAGATCGGTTCCGCCAATTGGCTCTTTTGGATCAACAACTGGCCGAACTTAAGAGTCGGTTGGCCGAGATCCGGGTGACACTGCGGTACCAGCAGCTTAAATCTCCTGTGGATGGAGTGGTTTTTGATTTGCAGCCCACAGCCTCTGGTTTTACGGCTCAGTCCACGCAGACTGTGATGAAGGTGGTGCCCTTTGGAGCCCTTGAAGCCAAAGTAGAAGTTCCCAGCAACAAAATTGGTTTTGTCAAGATTCCTGCGGGCTGTCCGAAACAATTGGCAGATTGTATGAATGCTGATATCAGCATTGATTCCTATCCATCCACTGATTTTGGTGTAATTGAAGGCAAAGTGACGAGCATCGCTTCCGATGCGTTAGCTCCTGATCAACAAGAACAGCGACAGGAGTTTAGTTTTCCGGTGACCATCCAATTAAACAAGCAGGTCTTGAAATTGAAAAGTGGTTCTAAACTGCCACTGCAGGTTGGCATGAGTCTCACGGCTAATATTAAATTGCGTAAGGTGTCGTATTTGCAGCTGCTACTGGGTGAATTCCAGGACAAGGCTGAATCATTGCAACGACTTTGAATTCGACGTGAGAATTCTTTTTATTCATCAGAATTTTCCTGGGCAATATGTTCACATTGTCCAGCGCTTGGCTGAGCAAGGTGGCCATCAAATGGTGGCTTTAGGGATTAATCCCCTTGATCAAAGTCGCCTCGTTTCCGACAAACTTCAATATTTTCGCTACCCCCTCGACCGTGGCAATACAAAGGGGGTTCACTCCCTTGTAATGGAAACGGAAACAAAGGTCATTCGCGCCGAGGGTTGTGTGAAAGCAGCAGAACAGCTGAAGAAAAAGGGTTTCGAACC
>JBDQPG010000048.1:0-16845 GCA_040260695.1 Synechococcus sp. SFB_27S_18OctNov_coas_78
AGCGCCCTTGTTTTGAACGAGCCCGGTTTGATCGACGTACTCGCTGAAGCCATTGCGGAAGGTGCGAACGGAGAAGGTGGAGCCGTTGTTGAGGATGCCCATGGTTTTGATCCGGTGAGAGTGTTGTGGGGAGAGTTGTGTGGCCCCCCGATGAACACACCATCACCGGAATCCATGGCAGGGGAGATGATCTGAGACAAGCGGCCCTGTGAGCTTGGTCACAGGCTCTGCAACGTTTTAAAAGACGGTCTAGTCGTTAGCGAATTAGTGACGACAGGTGTATTGGTGATGGCTATTTGCTTTGAAACATCGACCTCAAAAGATTGTCCCTGGTATGTCGGTTCTTGCTGCTCGTTCAAGCCCTCGATGACGACATCTTGCTTAGATTAATACCCAGGTCTTCATTGATGGTTGTTGTCAATCTTTGAGTTGATGCTGAGGCTCATCGGACGTTCAATGTTTTGCTTTGGGTTGCCTCGATTCAGTTTTTGGGTCTTGCATAGCTTGAATATGTGTCGAACTAAGATTTCGTGATCTGATTGATCTGTGTAGTCATTTGTTTGATTGAATGGAGAATTTAAGATGGTTCATCACTTCTTATAGGCGTAAACAAGCCTGGAAAGCTAGAATGAATACAATTTAAAGCTTTAGAGAGATTCTTGTTCGTGAAACTTTGAGATTTAAGTATAAGACAGAAACGCCCTTTCTAGAATGAATGAATCGGATCGCTAGAGGTAAATTGCAGCATCTTTAACTTATTTTGTTTACTCAATCGCCGCTTGAGTCAGGCTTTTGGCCTTGATTGATCTCTTGGCTATCGGTGTTCAGATCAGGTGTGGAAGGGGGGTGACCCGTTTCCCATAAATCAAACCATGAAGCTCGGGGTCCTGCATGTAGCGCAGCACTCGTGCTGGGTAATCCAGTTTCCCGTTATGCAAATAGCTGAGGGTGGCAATGGCTTTTGCATCCAAATAGGACCGGCTTGCTTGTAGGGCAGCCTGTGGTGAAAGCCCTAATTCGCGCTTGAGTCGTTGAAGTTTTCCTGCCAAGAGCTGAACGTTTTGCTCTGGATTCAACAATTGGTCGCGTGCCCAAGCCACTTCCTCTGAGTTCGGTTTTTCGGGAAGTTTGTTCTGGTGAATTAATTCGCTGATGCCGAGTTGGGCGGGGCCGTGGGTCTTCAGCAAGCCTGAATGGGCAATGAATGGCAATCCCTCTCCAGGCTTGCAATGCTGGATTTCATCAAACAGGATCGCTGTCACCAGCATCGGATTCACCCGATGCCGTGCTGATTCTCGGAGAATTGCTGGCTTGAGTGCTTGGAGACGATCCAGGGTGCGCAACCGTAGTGGCTGGAATTGGTCCACCCCATCGGTAAACAGTTGAGCCAGCGGGGTCTGTGGCCCATGCACCCCAAAGCGCCGTTGCAGCATTTGCAGCTCTTCAACGCTGAAGTCGGCAGGGTTGGGATGTGCTTCCGAGCTTGTGTTCGTGTTGACACGCTCCCTCTCCACATTTGGGGAGGATCCCAGGAACCCCAGCCCGAAGACAACGGCGGCACAGGCCCCTGCAGCTATGAAGCGCAGACGATCAGGCATGGGGGACTCGCTGTCAAATGCGAAGGAACATGGATGAAACTACCCGGGGTGTCCAAGAAAGTGCGCATTTCGTCAGATCCTGGATAGCTTCAGCTAGATCTCAGCATCAGACCCCGTGAGCTTTCCGGATTTCAGCGCTAGCGACGCTCAGATTCAATGGCAGCGGTTTTGCGATCTGCTCTGGTATCACGACGACCTCGGTTTATGGCTTGACGTCAGCCGTATGCACCTGAACGCCTCGCAACTTGAGCAGATGCAACCGGCGATGGATCGCGCCTTCTCCGCGATGCAGCAGCTCGAGGCTGGTGCCACGGCCAACCCTGATGAAAACAGGCAGGTCGGTCACTACTGGCTCCGAGCCCCCCAGCTGGCCCCCTCCGATGAACTACGCATTCATATCTCTCGGGAAGTGGACGAAATCGAGGCCTTTGGTCGCGATCTGATTCACGGAAAAATCAAAGCCCCTAACGGTGAATCATTCACTGATGTGTTGTGGATCGGGATCGGCGGTAGTGGGCTTGGTCCTGCGCTGATGATTCGTGCGCTCCAAAACAACAACCAGGGGCTTCCGTTTCATTTTTTAGACAATGTTGATCCCAATGGGATGAGCAACGTTCTTGGAGCTCTTGCTGGACGCTTCAAAACCACGTTGGTGGTGACGGTGAGTAAGTCCGGTGGGACACCGGAGCCTCACATCGGTATGGAGCAAGCCCGTTTACGGCTCGAGGAAGCCGGCGGTCAGTGGGCTGGTCAGGCTGTCGCCATCACGATGTTGAACAGTCGTCTTGACCAACAAGCCCAACAAGAAGCGTGGCTGAAGCGCTTCGACATGTTCGATTGGGTTGGCGGTCGAACAAGCATCACGAGTGCGGTTGGATTGCTTCCAGGGGCCCTCATCGGTTGTGACATCCGGGATTTTCTAGCGGGTGCTGCCCAAATGGATGAAGCCACTCGGGTGGCTGATAGTCGTCGCAATCCGGCAGCTCTCATGGCAGCCGCCTGGTATGCGGCTGGTGATGGCAAAGGACGCCGCGACATGGTGGTTCTCCCCTATCGCGATCGACTGGAGGTCTTTAGCCGCTATCTCCAACAGCTGGTGATGGAGTCCCTCGGCAAACGGCTGGATCGGGACGGAAAGGTGGTGCATCAAGGTATTGCTGTTTATGGAAATAAAGGATCCACTGATCAACATGCTTATGTTCAACAATTGCGTGATGGAGTTGATAATTTCTTTGCGACATTTATTGAAGAGCTTGAAGACAGTGATGACATTCCTGAGATCAAGGGAGAGCGACCAGGCGATTTCCTCGACGGTTTCCTCCAAGGAACTCGCTCTGCATTAACGGAAGGAGATCGTCAGAACTTGACGATCACGATGCGGCGCTTCGATGAACGTCGCCTCGGTGCCCTTGTTGCGCTGTTTGAACGAGCGGTTGGAATTTATGGAGAACTGGTGAATGTGAATGCTTACCACCAACCGGGAGTTGAGGCAGGCAAGAAAGCTGCAGCGGCAATCCTCGATCTTCAACGCCGGGTGGAGGATATTCTTCAGGACGGTGTGCCGCGCTCTGTTTCTGAGATTCGACAAGTCTTGGATGATGGCAGTGATGAATCTATTTTTTGGATCATGCGACACCTCACCGGTAATCAACGCAGTTACATGGCACAAGGGGATTGGTCGAATCCCGCCGGTATGCGCTTCAGCAAAGGATAGATATATAAGTGTTTGACATAAATCTTGCGCCCATCAGGTCTTGGCTTTTTGACTCTTAAATGTTGTTATCCTGTTGAGCAAATGTCCTGACTGAGTAAATCAGGGCACAAGGTTAACGAGCTTTCCAGGTACGACGATCACTCGCTTTGGCGACGCTCCTTCAAGCCACTTACTGGCTACATCGCTAGACAGTGCCATGGATTCCAGGGTCGCTTTGTCTGCATCCGCTGGTGCCTGCATGCTGCCACGAACTTTGCCCTTCACTTGAATCACAATGGAGATGGTGTCTTGGATTAATGCGTTGGGGTCCACCGATGGCCAGCGCTGTTGATGCACGCTGCCCTCACCACCGAGACGACTCCAGAACTCTTCGGCAATGTGCGGTGCAAAGGGAGCTAGCAATCGAATTAGGCCAGAGAGTGCTTCCTGGAGGATCGCAGGACGAAGACGATCAGGTCCTGATGAAGTGATCGTGTTCGACAACTTCATTAATTCAGAAATGGCGGTGTTCAGCTGAATGTCACCGTTGAGATCATCACTAACCGCATCAATCGCCAAGTGAAGGGCGCGTCGAACATCGGCTTCCTGATCCGTCAAATCCGCTGGACAGTCAGTTGTATTCAGATTGGTCAGCGTTGACGTTGCACTCTCCACCAAACGCCAGAGTCGCTGCAGAAATCTGAATTGCCCCTCCACATCAGCGTCATCCCACTCGAGATCCTTCTCGGGGGGTGCTTTGAACAAGATGAACATGCGTGCGGTATCGGCGCCGTAGCGATCGATGACTGCCGCTGGATCAACGCCGTTGTACTTCGACTTCGACATTTTCTCGAACAGCACCTCGAGTTTGTCACCGGTGATTGGATCCAGCGGATCATTGGGATCGCTCACATCAGCTGTTGCGATGTATTTACCAGTTGTCGGATTGCGATAAGTAATGGCCTGCACCATCCCCTGGGTCAGTAGACGCTCGAAGGGCTCATCGATCTCAATGAGTCCACGATCTCGGAGTGCCTTGGTGAAAAATCTCGAATAAAGCAGATGGAGGATGGCATGTTCAATGCCTCCCACGTATTGCTTCACCGGTAACCATCGATTCACGGCCTCCTTGCTGAAGGGTTGCTCTGTGTTGTGGGGATCAGCAAAACGCAGGAAATACCAGGACGAACACATGAAGGTGTCCATGGTGTCGGTTTCACGCTTGGCCGCTCCACCACAGCAAGGGCAAGGCACATTGACCCAATCGGTCTGTTGGCTCAAGGGTGACCCGCCTTTTCCTGAAAGATCGATTCCACGCGGTAATTCCACCGGCAAATCCTCCCGTGGAACGGGTACAACTCCACAGCTGGGGCAATGGATCACAGGGATGGGGCAGCCCCAATACCGCTGTCGTGAAATCAACCAATCCCGCAGCCTGTAGGTCACTTTGCTGGTGGCCCATCCGGCCTTCTCTCCGTGGCCCGTGATGGATGCCTTGCCCTGGTTTGAGGGCTGCCCATCAAACGAGCCGGAGTTGATCAGCGTTCCTGGCTCTGTCCATGCCTTTCCTGCATCGATCGCGTCTTGGGCACCCTCGGCATCGATCACTTGACGGATCGGCAATCCATTGGCTTTAGCGAATTGAATGTCCCGTTGGTCATGGGCTGGTACGCCCATCACCGCACCTGTTCCGTAGTCGGCCAAGACGTAATCGGCGATCCAAACCGGTACTTGTTCGCCCGTGAGGGGATTGGTGACGCAGGCACCGGTGGCAACCCCTTGCTTGGGGCCGTCGTCACTGGTGCGTTCAATGGTGCTGAGGCGAGCCACGCGCTTGCGGAACTGATCAACGGAAGCCCGGTTCGCTTCCGTCGTGAGCGTTTCCACCAGTCGATGCTCTGGAGCCAACACCACATAACTCGCCCCCGACAAGGTGTCGGGTCGGGTGGTGAACACCGTGATTGATTCTTGATCTGCTCCGGCCACTTGGAATGTGATTTCGGCCCCTTCTGAACGTCCGATCCAGTTGGCTTGCATGGTGCGGACCCGTTCAGGCCAACCCTTGAGTTTGTCGAGATCGTTCAGTAGGGCTTCGGCGTAATCGGTAATTCGAAGGAACCACTGGTTGAGTTGGCGTTGTTCGACCAGTGCTCCCGATCGCCAGGAGCGGCCATCGCCATCCACCTGCTCATTGGCCAACACCGTTTGATCCACCGGATCCCAGTTCACCGTTGCGTTTTTTCGGTAGGCCAGTCCGCCATCGAATAATTCGAGGAAGAGCCACTGGGTCCAGCGGTAGTAATCGCTATGGCAAGTGGCTTGTTCGCGATCCCAGTCGATGGACAGTCCGAGTCGATCGAGCTGGTCTCGCATTTGGTCGATATTTCGATCAGTCCATTCACCGGGGTCGATATTGCGTTCGATGGCAGCGTTTTCGGCAGGTAATCCGAAGGCATCCCAGCCCATGGGATGCAAAACCGAATCACCACGCATCCGCTGAACACGAGCGATCACATCCGTGATCACATAGTTCCGTACATGCCCCATATGCAGGCTCCCTGAGGGGTACGGAAACATCGAAAGGGCAAAGAAGGCCGGTTTGTTGGACTCGGTCTCAGTGGCGTCCAACCTTTGGTCTTTCCATCGGGCCCTCCAACGCTGTTCCAGGGCCGAGGGGTCATATCGGTTCTCCTGCGGGTTGTTGTTAGCTGAAGCCGAAGAAGAGGCAGCGTTCACAGGACCCGCATGTGGCATGGCTGCGATCGTGCCACACACCTGTTAATCAATCGATGGATCGAATCAGAGTGATGTGACGGCGAGCGATCAAAACAGGGCGTGTGGATCCGAGGCGTTCAAGGGCGAGAAACTCGGGGTCTTGCCAAATCAAACGGCCTTCAATGCGCTCCTGATCAAGGACAGCAATGCTGACGGCGAGACCCTCACGGATCCAGTTCTGCAGCATCCGCACACCCGGAAGACTCGGATCAAGGGGCGTGGTCTCCATAAAATTCAGAACACACGTAGGGGGAGCATGCTGCAGTTCAGCAAATATCAGGGTCTTGGCAACGACTTCCTAATTCTTGAGGGCCGTCAGGGTCAGCTGGATGTTGCGATTGAGGAACCTGATCCCGCCTGGGTTCGTCGAATTTGTGATCGTCGCTTTGGTGTGGGGGGTGACGGCATGATTTTGGCTCTCCCACCCCAGGCGGGTGGTGATCTGCGCATGCGGATTTTCAATGCGGATGGCACCGAAGCTGAGATGTGTGGCAATGGCATTCGCTGCCTTGCCCGTTATCTGGCAGACACCGATGGAGAGGCTCCAGGCTGTCGATGGGCGATTGAGACCCCAGCAGGAATGATTCGGCCTGAGTTGATGGCGGATGGACAGTTACGGGTGGATATGGGTGCCCCGTTTTTGGAATCAGCGTCGATCCCCACCACGCTTGAGCCTCTGGGTGGATTGCCGCGTGGGTCCCTCGAGATCGATGGGGTTCCGCTCAATGTTGCATCCGTCGGCATGGGCAACCCCCACGTCGTGGTTCCCGTCGATGACCTAACCCAGATTCCCTTCGAAGCATGGGGGGCTGCCTTGGAGGTGCATCCGGCCTTTCCTGCCAAAACCAATGTGCATTTCCTGAAGGTCCACTCCCGTGACCAATTGGAAATACGCGTTTGGGAACGGGGGGCTGGTCCGACCTTGGCTTGTGGGACTGGGGCCTGCGCCACCCTGGTTGCCGCTGTCCTGCTCGACCTTTCCGATGAGCAGGCTGAGGTGATGCTCCCTGGAGGCCCTCTTCTGATTGCCTGGCCGGGTCGCAGCGGATCTGTCTTGATGACGGGGCCTGCAGAGGCCGTGTTTGATGGGGTGATCACACCGGAATTGGTTCCCGCCCCATCTCCTTCGGACTCGAGGCCTCCTGTTCCGATCGCTGGCACGACTCCCGTTGACAACACCCCTGCTCCCTCCCCAGAGGATGAAGCGGCAGCACTCGCCAAGGTGCAAGCGTTTCTCAACGACACATCGTTGGACTCGATGTTGAACCTGGCCAGCGATTCCTTGGAGCAGCGCACACGCTCGCGTTTTGAACGTGGTGGAAGCTGAGATCTATTTGGATGCGGCCGCAACGACTCCGCCTCGGCAGGATGTCATTGAGGCTGTTGTTGATGCCCAGCAAGAGGCCTGGGGGAACCCCAGCAGCCTGCACAACACCGGTGTGAAAGCCGCTGAGTTCCTGGAACGGTCGCGCTGGAAGCTCGCGGAACGATTCGCGGTGGCACCCGACCAGCTGATTTTTACCTCAGGCGCTACGGAGTCTGTTCATCTCGCGATTCTTGGTTCAGCTGCGAGCCATGCCCCTGGTCGAATCGTGGTGTCTGGCGTGGAACATCCGGCTGTTTTGGCCGCTGCGGATCAATTGAAGAGCAAGGGCTGGACCGTTGCGTTCTGGCCCGTTGATGCGGTGGGTCTGATCCGTTTGGACGTCCTGGACGAGCTTTTGGAGGCTCCAACTCGCCTGGTGTCGCTGATTGCAGCCCAGAGCGAAGTCGGAGCACTCCAGCCCATTGCAGAAGTTGGACGGGCTTGCCGTGCCCGTGGCATCACGTTCCATAGCGATGCCACCCAGCTCATTCCGCAGGGTTGCCCTGAGTTCCATGGTTTTCAGTGCGACTTGGTCAGCCTGTCGGCCCATAAATTTCAAGGCCCTCGGGGGATTGGCCTTCTGATCCGTGATTCCAGCCTGACGTTGGTCCCGGTCCAAGGGGGTGGGGGGCAGGAGTTTGGCGTGCGCTCAGGAACGGAAGCCCTACCTCTGATTGCTGGTATGGCTCAGGCCCTATCCGTGCTCCCTGCGTATCAATTCAGTGGCGACTCGATCCCACCAGGCTCCGGACCTGGCGTTCGACGACAACGGGATGATCTGCTTCAAGCGCTGTTGAGCATCCCTGGATTGTCATTGTTGGGCCCCAACGTCAATCAGCGATCGCCAAATCACATCGCTGTTCTTGTGGGGTCCGCAGACGGTCAGCCCATTTCTGCTCGGGCGATGGTTCGAGAATTGGCCCGTCGCGGTGTCGCTTGCAGTAGTGGAAGTGCGTGTCGTTCAGGCCTTCGCCAAGACAGCCCTGTCTTGACGGCGATGCATGTTCCCAAACCGTGGCGACAGTCGGGCCTTCGCTTCACCCTTGGCCCTTGGTTGGATGACAAGGCTTTGAAGCAAGTTCCTGAACTTGTAAGTGCCGCTCAGCGCGCGCTCTCCTGAGATGCTCTTGTCATGACATCGTCTAAAGACACAACACGTTCGCTTCCCGCTGATCTGTTGATGGCGGAAGCACAACTTCAGGAGGCGGTTGTTGCTGCTCTTGCTTCTGGGGCAGCGCGTCGATGGTCGGCCAACCTCCGCTTTGAAAATCTACGGATTCTTCCCGTCGCACTCCGGCTGGCCCGTGCCCTGTTGGCCAAGGATTGTCCCGTCTTAATCGTGTGGCCTGATGCCGGTGCTGCGGCCTTATCCCGTCGAGATGCAGTGGATCTCAGTCCTTTCACGCTGGATTTCAATCAGCTGAAACAGAAGGAATCCAGCGTTCCCGACACTCGAGTCCTGTTGGCGGTTGGTCCACAGCCATCGGATTACGACGAGTTTGAGGCGGTGTGTGGTGAACACGCCGGCCCCGTTGTGATGCTCAATGGTCGCTTGGAAGATGCTGCCGTGGGGATTGGCAGTGTCGCCAGGGAGCGTCGACGCGGTTTTGTCGCCACCTGGCAACAGGCGTATTGGCTTCAACCGTTGGAGGGGGGTGCCCTGCTCCGGTCCTATCCCGAGCCCTGGCAGTTGTTTCGTCTTGATTCGGATGGTTATCGCCGCCTGTCGTCCTTTGAAACTCGACCAGATCCGGAAACGATCGCTGCCGTTTTGGCAGGAGAGGATCCGGATGGTTTGAAGCAGCAGCTCAAAAGCGTCGACCGCTTTCTGGATGGTCTTCAAAATTGAGCGGAATTCAGCTTGATTGCTGCTGCGACTGTCTATATGGTTCGTGTCCCCGTGGGGATCTATGACTCGCCTCAATTGGCTTCGCAACCTGTCGCCCATCGATGGTGCAGCGGCAGTGATTGCATGTCTGGCTCTTGTTGGAGTGGTGTGGTCTCCCAAGTTGAATCAGGCCATCGCCAAGGCGTCTGGGGCGATGCAACCTGTTGGTGTGAGTGTCGATGTTCGGCACCTGCAACTTGCCCAGCCTGAGGTGTTACTTCAATCGATTCGCGATGAAGGGAGTGTCAACATCGTGATTCGCAATCAACCGGCTGGACGGGTCCAGCTTTTGGATGCGGTGAACATCACTCAGCCTTTGATGGCTGTTCAACCGGATGGACGGATCGTTGAGGCCAAGATTCCCAATCAGACCGAATCAATCCATGTCCGCTTTTTGCTGAAGGCGGAAGCTGAGTCGAATGGTTCGGGTGTTGTTTTTGGCGGTACCAAGCTGAAAATTGGTGTTCCGGTGGATGTCGAAGGACGGCTTTATAGCTTTCGGGGTGTTGTCAGCGGGATCACCCTTCCGTGATGCGACGACTCACTGCCCTAATCCTGCTGTCGTTCTTCAACGTCAGTGGCGCTGTCGCCCAGCCCCTCTTGGCGCCTCCCCCCGTTCAACAACGTCAGGGTCGTGCTCTGGTCGGTCAGGGAGCCCTCTGCCCTGCACTCCAACGTTCCGTCGCGGCAGCAGTAGGAGGTGAACATCGATCCTGGAGCATCAGCGTCTTAGACGATCGAGGCCACCTACTGGCTGATCTCAATGGAGGCTTACCGCGTATACCAGCCTCGAACCAAAAACTTGTCAGCACAGCTTTTGCGCTCGATCGGCTTGGCACTGATTTCCGACTGCGTACCCAGCTCCTGCGTCATTCCAACGGCAGTTTGGAACTGATCGGCGAAGGGGATCCCGATTTGAGCATTGCTGAGATCCAGCGTTTTGCCATGGTCGCTCTCGGGCAGGGTGGCTCGCGCCAAGCAACTGCGTCATCCGACCCGGTGAAGTTGATGGTTCGAGAAGAACCCCGGCAGCGTTGGTGGCCCAGTGACTGGCATCCCTCCGATCGTTCCTATGCCTATGGGGCTCCAATCACCCGCTTAGCGCTCACCAGCAATGCGCTCCACATGGCTGTGATGGACCCCGCAGCTCGATTGCAGCGAGTTTTGGATTCTTCCGCTCGTCGCCAGGGTGGTCAGGTTCAGCTCCTATTGGTGGACAACGACCGTCGCGCCGTCGCGACGTCCCGCGACTCCATGGACAGTGTGGTGCTCCACAGCGAAGAATCAGCACCCATGCATGCCTTGCTCAGTCTCGCTAACACAGAAAGTCATAATTTCACTGCCGAAGTGTTAATGCGCGAAGCCGCCAAGACCTGGGATGTGGGGCGGGCTTCCCTGGCTACAACCCGTTGGCTCCAGGCCCAAGGCATTCCGATGGCCGGCGTTCGAATTCGGGATGGCAGTGGATTGTCCCGGGGTAATCGCTTAACCACCCGATCCATCTCGACGTTGCTTTGGCGCATGACGCAACATCCACTGAGGAGCTATTACCAGGCATCAATGGCCATAGCGGGCAAACGCGGAACGCTTCGAAATCGCTTCCGTGGGACGTCATTGCACGGGCGTTTCTGGGGAAAAACCGGAACGTTGTCAGGTGTGCGGTCGATTTCTGGAGTGCTTGAAACGACCCATGGACCGCGTTACGTCAGCATGATTTCCAACGGAGGAAGCGCTCCCAATGCCGTGATGGGGGAGGTGTTAATGGCGAGCCAGCGAATTAGCCAGTGCCCTTCATGGAACGGAAGCGAGACGCAGACCGGCGACCGCGATTAATGGGAACAGCGGCTTGTGTTTGATCCGAATTAGGGGATCCAAGATCAGAACGTATCGATTGGATTTTGACCAACTCTTGACGACCGCCAACAACGATCTGAGCCATCTCTTTCAGGCGAGCTTCCAATTCCCCCAGCGTTTGTTCGGCATAACGGTTCGCACCATCTTGAACACCAGCAGCTTCTTGACGGCTGCGATGAATTAACGACTCACACTGTTGCTGCGTTTGCTGGCGAAATTGCAACGCGTCGTTGTGGATCCGCTCGGCTTCCTCACGACTTTCTTTTTGAAGGCGTAAGCCTTCATTCCGAAGAGCTTCCAAGTCTTTTTGCGCTTGTTTGCGGTTGGCCTCGTGCTGTTCTGCGGACTGCCGACGTAATTCCACCGCCTCTTGTTCAAGCTCCTGACGACGTTGCAATGCTTCCTGCTCTAGCTGCTGACGCCGAGCCGCAAAGTTTTGCTCTTGCTCGGCCAATTTGGCTTGAATGTCTTGCTCGATACGGGCGCCTTGCTGCCGTGTTGTTTGCAGAAGCTGCTCGCACTGTTGTCGGGTTTGATCGCGGAGTTCGTTGACCTGCCGTTCCGCTTCCTGCCGGATCGAAGCACTGTTAACGAGGTGCTCCTGTTGCCGTTGCGCCTGCTGAACAATCTCTTCAGCTTGCTGCCTTGCCGTGTTGATGAAGTCGTCGCGACGCTCAATGAGCTGCGCTGCCCGTTCAATCTCTTTCGGAAGCGCTTCTCGTAAAGCATCGAGAACCTCGACGGCATCACCCTCGTTGACGAGACGACCACCGGTGAATGGGAGACGACTGCCTTCCAGTACGACTTCCTCGAGCTGATCAAGTTGATCGAGAACGGTGAGCCGGACGTCGTTCATCTCAAGGGGGTAAGGAAATTAATTAAAGAGCCTGTTGAGGTCGAGCGCCACCTCTGGCGGCACCATGTGTTCAATTGCACCACCGAACCGTGCCACCTCCTTTACGACGGAGCTGCTGAGAAAGCTGTGTTGTGTGGACGTTGCCATGAAAACCGTCTCCAAGGTGTCTTCTAAGGAGCGATTTGTGTGGGCGAGTTGTAGCTCATATTCAAAATCACTCATGGCTCGTAATCCCCGCAAAATCAAATCAGCCCCTTGGTCTTTTGCACAATTCACGGTGAGGCCATCGAAGCTGATCACATCAATGCCCTTGAGGTGCGCCGTCGAAGAACGGATTTGCGTGATCCGTTGGTCGACACTGAACGCTGGCTTCTTGCTTGGATTGTCCAGGACAGCAACGATCACGTCGCCGAACAGGCAAGCGGCCCGTTCGATCAGGTCCATATGACCATTGGTCAGGGGGTCGAAGCTGCCGGGATAGAGCGCCCGCATCGGTCAGGTTGGCGGTCATCAAATCCTATGCAGCTGATCGCTGCCTAGATTTTTGGAAAAGCCTGGATGCCATGAGCCTCGATGCCGACGCCAAGAAAGTTCTGCTTCGCAAAATCCCCCATGGTCTGTTCATTTGCGGGGTACGCAATGGCGACGATGTGAATGGTTTTACAGCCAGCTGGGTCACCCAGGGCTCGTTTGAGCCGCCTTTGGTGGTGATGGGTGTTCGAGCCGATGGCAGTAGCCACACCATCATTGAAGCCACCAAACGCTTTTCATTGAACGTTTTAAGGGCTGACCAGAAGGATTTGGCTGCTGTGTTCTTTAAGCCTCAGAAAGGATTGGGTGGTCGTTTTGAATCGGCACCGTTTACCGACGGTGAACTCGGGCTTCCCCTACTCGACGATGCCATCGGCGGCGTTGAATGTGAATTGGTTGGCTCGATCAAGCACGGCGATCACACCGTTTTTGTTGGTGAGGTGAAGACTGCCCGATTGATTGCTGACGGGGAGGCCCTCAACTTGGCTTCAACGGGATGGAACTACGGCGGCTGATCAACCCTTGGCTGACTCGATCTCAGGGACGCCCCTGCTCACCCAGCCGGAGCGTCTGGAACGACGCTTGAAAGATATTCCTGCTGAACCCGGTTGTTACCTCATGCGTGATGGTGACGATCGGATTTTGTATGTCGGGAAATCAAAAACCTTGCGCAGTCGGGTGCGTAGTTACTTTCGCAGTCGTCACGATCTTTCGCCGCGTATTCGGTTAATGACCCGGCAGGTCTGTGAGATTGAATTCATCGTTACTGATAGCGAGGCAGAGGCCCTTGCCCTTGAATCAAATCTGATTAAAAACCATCAGCCACATTTTAATGTGTTGCTGAAAGACGATAAAAAGTATCCCTATTTATGCATTACTTGGAGTGAGGCTTATCCGCGGATTTTTATCACGCGACGTCGACGTTTTAGGAGCCCTTTGGATCGCTTTTATGGTCCCTATGTGGATGTTGGTCTTTTACGCCGCACGTTATTCCTCGTGAAGCGCGTCTTTCCCTTACGCCAACGGCCGAGGCCCCTTCATCAGGATCGCACCTGTTTGAATTACAACATTGGTCGGTGTCCTGGTGTCTGTCAGGAGATGATCAGTTCCGATGATTATCACCGTACGTTGCGAAAGGTCGCCATGGTCTTTCAGGGGCGAAGTGATGAATTGCAACATCTTCTGCAAGAGCAAATGCAGAAGTATGCCGACCGTACTGATTACGAATCGGCTGCCCGTGTGCGCGATCAACTTCAGGGATTAGATCAACTGACTGCTGATCAGAAGATGAGCCTCCCCGACTCATCGGTCAGCCGAGATGTTCTCGCTTTGGCATGTGATGAGCGACTCGCTGCAGTGCAGTTGTTTCAGATGCGTGCCGGAAAGCTTGTCGGGCGGCTTGGTTATACAGCGGACGCATCTGGCCTTTCCCCTGGGCTCATCTTGCAACGGGTGATAGAGGAGCATTACAGCCAAGTGGATTCGGTCGAAGTACCACCGCAGCTGCTTGTTCAGCATGCGTTGCCACAACAAACGTTGCTAGAGGAATGGTTAACAGAACAGCGTGAACGCAAGGTTCAAATCCATTGCCCCCAGCGTCGCCAAAAAGCCGACTTGATTGAACTGGTTCAGCGCAATGCTGAGTTTGAGTTGCTTCGCGCGAAGCAAGGTCAAGAACAACAAGCCATCTCGATCGAAGATCTAGCTCAACTGCTGGAACTTCCAATTCCCCCTCGAAGAATTGAGGGCTATGACATCAGCCATATCCAAGGCAGTGATGCAGTGGCCTCACAAGTGGTGTTTATTGACGGCCTGCCGGCGAAACAGCATTACCGCAAATACAAAATACAGAGCAGCAGCATTCGTGCTGGCCATAGCGATGACTTCATGGCCATGGCAGAAATCATGCGCCGGCGTTTTCGCCGTTGGGCGCGGGCAAAAGCCGACGGTGTTGATGTGGGTGCTCTACGCCAAAAGGGAGGCAGTGCGTTGCAAACGGATGGCCTGAATGATTGGCCTGATCTGGTGATGATCGATGGCGGGAAAGGTCAATTGTCGGCCGTAATGGAAGCTCTTAGGGAACTCAATCTTCATGAAGACCTCAACGTTTGCTCCCTCGCGAAACAGCGCGAAGAGGTCTTCCTGCCTGGGGACAGTCAGCCGCTGGACAGTGAACCGGATCAGTTGGGTGTTGCCTTGCTGCGACGCTTAAGGGATGAGGCCCATCGTTTTGCGGTGAGCTTCCACCGACAACAGCGAGGTGAACGAATGAAGCGTTCTCGATTGTCCGATATTCCTGGATTGGGGGCGAAGCGTGTGAGGGATCTGTTGGCTCATTTTCACTCGATCGACGCAATTCAACTTGCGTCGGTGGACACGCTGACCAAAGCACCGGGCGTGGGTCCGGCATTGGCCCGTGACATCTTCAATTTTTTCCATCCAACCGATGACAACAACGGTCCGTCGACCGCTGGCCTAGAAGAACCTGAACTGGAGCACTCCGCATGATTCGACTGTTGTGCTGCTGTCTTGCGGTTTGGCTGTTCTCGATTCCTCCCGCTTTGGCTTCTCCAGGGCTGTGCACTGGACCGGTTTGTGCCGAGGGAATCACGCGAAGCGCCAAGAACCATTGGCAATTGGTGCTCAAGCTCAGCGACCAACAAGGACATCGCGAAAAAGTCACCATGAATTGCAAGGCTGGAATGCTGAGTCCGCTTGATGGCCAGGTCGATCGCGCCTACGCCACCTCGCTTGGACGACGAGCGTGTCGGCTTGCAGGAGAAGACGGCTAACCGTGGAGATCACTCTTGTTTATCCGCATCAATTGTTTGCGGAGCATCCCGCGATTCAACCTGGCCGTGCCATAGCACTGATCGAGGATCCGCTTTTTTTTGGAACTGACCCTGCGTGGCCGATCAACGTTCATTGCCAACGGCTCTTGCTGCATCGATTGTCGATGGGGGCCTATGCCGATGACCTCCGGAATAAGGGTTATTCAGTGCAGGTTCAGCGTCATGACAGTGCCGTTGATACGAGCGGCCACCTAAGGCTTCTTCTCTCAGCTGGTTTTCGTCAATTTCACCTAGCAGATCCTGTCGATCAACTTCTAGAAAAACGTTTGAAGGCATTTATAGAAAACAATAATTGTCAGTTGGTTGTCGAAGATACGCCCCTTCTTTTGACGCCACAGTCGGCGATTGATGATCATTTTGGCCGCGGGAAAAAACCCTTAATGGCCAAATTTTATGAAATGCAGCGGAAGCGACTGAATCTTTTGCTCGATGCTGATGGCTCTCCCCATGGAGGACAGTGGAGTTTTGATGCTGATAATCGCAAGAAATTGCCGAAGGGAATCGTTGTTCCTCCTGAGCCGGTTCTGGATCATGAAAGTGATCTCCAATCGATGCTGGTTCAGCTTAAGAGTGAAGAATTGCCGCTTCTTGGTGAAGGAGATCATTTTCACTACCCGTTTAATCATGCTCAGGCTTCTAAATGGTTGGATCAATTCCTTGATCATCGGTTAAAGGATTTTGGGGCCTACGAAGATGCAATCAGTCGTCAGCACCGTGTGATGTGGCATGGCGTGTTAACCCCAATGCTCAACATTGGTCTGCTGACACCTCGCCAAGTCCTGGATCGCACGTTGGAACGAGCCAAGCAGTCTGATATTCCGTTGAATTCTCTGGAGGGATTTATTCGACAGATTGTTGGTTGGCGAGAATTTATGGCTGTGATGTATCGCCGACATGGCGTTGAAATGCGCAATGGTAATTTTTGGGAATTTGAGGATCGACCGATTCCGAATGCGTTCTACACAGGAACCACGGGTTTGCCGCCCATTGATGATGCGATTAAACATGCCTTGCAGACAGGTTATTGCCATCACATTGAACGATTAATGCTTCTTGGAAATATGATGCAGCTCTGTGGGTTTCATCCTAATCGAGTTTATGTATGGTTTATGGAGATGTTTGTTGATGCCTATGACTGGGTGATGGTTCCGAATGTTTATGGAATGAGTCAATTTGCGGATGGGGGGATCTTCTCCACAAAGCCCTATATATCCGGTTCTAACTATGTCCTAAAAATGTCAGATTACCCCAAAGGTCCATGGTGTGAAATCTGGGATGGTTTGTTTTGGAGCTTTATCAAGAAGCACGAGACGTATTTTCGTAGTCAATATCGATTAGCCATGATGGCTCGCAATTTGGATCGGATGGCGCCAGAAACACTTGCCGCCCATCAACGCCGTGCGCATGAGTTTCTTGACGGATTGAGCTGAGC
>JBDQPG010000046.1:0-17009 GCA_040260695.1 Synechococcus sp. SFB_27S_18OctNov_coas_78
GGCGGGAGCTGCGGGGCACTGATGGTCCGTTATCGGTCCGGGCTTGGAACTGGCTTGAAGGTGCTGTGGATGATGGGTTGTTGGACCGGGCCCGGCTGCTGATCGGACGGCTTGTGCTGTCGCCCCTTTCGCGGCCTGAATTCAGAAAGGGACTCTTGCTTTGCGGTGATTGTGGAGTGCGACCACTCCGACTCGTACTGAAGGCGGCGTCTTCTGCTTCGGGGCGTAAGGGAGATCCAGTTGGACGCTCCTGGCGACCCATGGGTCTGCTGCCACGGCGTTGATCATCACGATCAGAGCGTCGTTCTCCGAAATCGGGACGCCGCTCATCGCGGGCTTCACCGGCGCGGAAACGCGCCATTCGGCGGGAGCGTTCGTCGGTTTGATCCCAGTCCTGGGTGTCCTGGTCACGCCCTCGGCCGCGGCGACTCGCGGCCTCCTCTGGAATCGCGGCTCTGCTGGTGCGTCGTGGCCGATAAAAATCGTCTTCTGGACGGTCGTCCATGCCGGCATTTCGTCCCCCGAAGCGACGTTGGACCGGTTGAGGGTCTTCAAAGCGGTCGTACCCCTCCTCCCAGCCGCCCTGAAGGCCGCCGGGGCCGGATTCACCGCGCACAGGGGCAGGTTCGTCATCGAAATAGGCAGAGCGGCGGGCCTGTTCCGTGGCAACGCCCCTCAACCGGACACTTTCGTAGGCGAAAAAAACTGTGGTGCCGGCCAGCAGGAATTGACCGAACTGAAGAATGGGGTCCAGGCGCCATCCCTGAAAAAACAGAATCCCTCCGCATAGCAACCCGATTGCGGCAAAGAAAACGTCGTAATCCCTTGCAAGCGCAGGCTTAAACGTGCGCATGAAATACAGCAGCGCACCACCGACGGCCAGCACAATTCCGACAATGCTGGCCCAATTAAGACTGGCATTAACCAAAGGTGCGCTCCCGCTTGCGCCCTAGTTTAGGAGTGACGCCAGTCGTTGATCAGAGCTTGCGGTCGAGGCGGTCGGTCTGACTCACCAGGATCAAGGCAATGGTGGCGGGAACAACAATAATCACAGCTCCCCACACGAGGCTGCTTAGAAAGTTGGAGAGGGAGGAGGTCATCGGGGCGTTGCCGTCTGCTTCGTGGCCAGCGCGATCCTAATGATCAAAGTCCTGTTTCTACGATGGTGGCTCGATTGCTTTGAGGTTTGTGACGCCGCTGCTGCTTCAGGCCTTGCCGGTTGTCCATGTTCTGCTGGGTGTCCTCCTAGCTGCCTGGACCCTCGCCTTCCTGCTCCGTATCGTTCTCACCTGGTATCCGCAGATTGATATGACGCGTGGGGCTTGGCCTTTGATTGCCTGGCCCACGGAATCTGTTTTGGCCCTCACCAGGAAAGTGGTGGCTCCGATTGGAGGGGTTGATGTCACCCCTGTGATCTGGGTGGGATTGATCAGCTTGTTTCGGGAGCTGCTGGTGGGTCAACAGGGTGTTCTCTCGCAAATCCTGCTGCGCAGTGCTCAGGCTGTGGCCTGAGGGATCTCAGATTCGGTGCAAACCCTGAGATCCCTCAGGGCAACATTTCTTGTTCCACAAATTTGGTGTGGATATCGCCGTTGATGAATTCAGGACGGTCGAGCATCTCCAAGTGGAATTCCACGGTGGTGGGAATTCCCGTGATGGCGCATTCATTGAGTGCCCGTTTCATGCGGGTCATGGCGTGTTGCCGGTCCCTGCCCCAAACAATCACCTTGCCAATCAGCGAGTCGTAGAAGGGAGGGATGTCGTATCCGGTGTAAACGTGGCTGTCGACACGCACCCCAGGACCGCCCGGGGGGAGCCACCCGGTGATGCGTCCTGGCGCCGGGCGGAAGTTGTGGCGGGCATCCTCTGCATTGATCCTGCACTCGATGGCATGACCATTGAGTTGGATGTCGTCTTGACGAAAGCTGATTGGCTCGCCGCCAGCAATCCGTAGCTGTTCGGCGATGAGGTCGACGCCCGTGACCATCTCCGTGACCGGATGTTCCACCTGAATGCGGGTGTTCATCTCCATGAAATAAAAACCGCCGCTGCGGTCGAGGAGAAACTCAACCGTGCCGGCACCCTCGTAATTGATGCTGCGAGCCGCGGCAATGGCTGCTTCACCCATCTTTCGCCGCAGCTCGGGATCCAGGGCAGGGCTTGGCGCTTCTTCCAGCAGCTTTTGGTGGCGCCGCTGGACGGAGCAGTCCCGCTCGCCTAGGTGGACAACATTGCCGTGACGATCGGCAAGAACCTGCACTTCCACATGGCGGGGGCGGTCGATGAATTTCTCCATGTACAGCCCTGGATTGCCAAAGGCCGCTTCCGCTTCTCCTTGGGCCGCTTTGTACAAGCTTTCGAGCTGATCGGGTCCCGGCACGAGACGCATGCCTCGGCCACCGCCACCAGCGGTGGCTTTGATCATCACGGGGTAGCCCATCTCAGCCGCCAGCTGGGCGGCTTCTTGCGGATTGGACAGCAATCCTTCACTGCCTGGAACGGTGGGAACCCCCACCGATTGCATCGTTGTTTTAGCGGTCGACTTATCACCCATGGACCGGATCGCATGGGGTGATGGCCCGACAAAGGTCAGCCCGTGCTCATTGCACATCTCGGCAAATTTGTCGTTTTCTGCCAGGAAGCCATATCCCGGATGGATGGCATCGGCACCACGGGAGGTGGCGGCGGCAAGAATGTTGGGAACGTTGAGATAGCTCTTGTTGCTCTGAGCCTCTCCCACGCAAACGGCTTCATCCGCCAGCTGAACGTGTAGGGCATCTTTGTCCACAGAGCTGTACACAGCAATGGTGGCGATGCCGAGCTCTCTACAGCTCCGCAAAATTCGAAGAGCGATCTCGCCGCGGTTGGCGATCAGCACTTTGCCGATGGGCATCCCGCAGTGTCATTAGGCCTCAAAACGGATCGTATCAGCGGCAACTAATCAGAGGCTCAAAACACCAGCCCGAGTCACCCCGGCCGGTATGATCACTCATCGATGAAGCCCGAGGGGCTGAATCGACCACGCGGATGTGGTGGAATTGGTAGACACGCACGTTTGAGGGGCGTGTGGCTTCGGCCTTGCGAGTTCAAGTCTCGCCATCCGCATTTCATTCTTTTGGCAAGCCTCCGAAACGCTGAACCAGGACTGGCGATCGTCTTGGTTTCGAATGGTCCAGGGGAGTTGAGCACCTGGGTTCGGCCCCTTGCGGAACGGCTTCACAGTCTTCAGCCGTTACGACCACGCGTCCCCAGCGCTCCCGCCAGCCTGCAACTGGTCTTGGTGCCGTGTCCGAATGCCACGGGCCAGGAGCATCGGGCTGCGCAGCCTTGGCAGCTGTTTGATCGGATCGTTCCGGCGCGATCGTTTTGGTCACTCCTGGTGCGCCCCCGCCGATTTGGGCCGTGGCCTCAAAAAGGAATCGTGGTGTTTCTGGGGGGGGATCAGTTTTGGACCGTGCTGTTGTCCGCCCGTCTGGGGTATCGCCACATCACCTATGCGGAGTGGGTGGCGCGCTGGCCGCAGTGGAACGACAGCATTGCTGCCATGTCTGATGCGGTGCGCCGCCAATTGCCGGTCCGTTATCAGGCCCGATGTCGGGTTGTCGGCGATTTGATGGCCGACCTTTCGTCGTTTGCCCGTCGAGAGGCTCCCCTACCGGAGGGCGAGTGGGTTGCCTTGCTACCGGGTTCGAAGGCGGCCAAATTAAGCGTCGGCATGCCGTTTTTTCTCGAAACCGCCGATCACATCGCCCGAGAACGTCCTGCGTGTCGTTTCTTGCTCCCTTTGGCGCCGACCACCAGCGTTGAAGAACTGCTGCGGTTTGCGGGCCCGACCAACCCGATTGCCGCTCGCTATCGATCAGCGGTGGCTGCTGTTGATCACGGTGTGTTGATCACGACAGCTGGAACGCGCATTCAATTGATTCAGGAGCATCCGGCCCATGGCCCTTTGAGTCAGTGCGATTTGGCGCTCACCACAGTTGGGGCCAACACCGCTGAACTCGGTGCCTTGGCGGTGCCCATGATCGTGATGGTGCCCACCCAGCACTTGGACATGATGCGCGCTTGGGATGGCGGTTTTGGGTTGTTGGCGCGGATTCCTGGTTTGCGACGCCTGCTCGGAGCGTTATTGACGTTTTGGAGACTGCGCAACAACGGTTTTGTGGCTTGGCCCAACATCACGGCGGGTCGAAGCGTGGTGCCCGAGCGCATTGGTGAGATCAACCCCCAACAGATCGCGACAGAAGCGATCGAATGGCTGTCATCTCCTAAGCGTTTGGAGGGGCAACGTGAGGACCTCCAGGCCCTGCGGGGTGAGCCTGGTGCTGTGATGGCCTTGGCCGCCGAAGTGCGTGATCTGCTCCCCCGAACGCTTCCCTCTGCCTAGGGTGCAACCCCTTTAATTTGCCTCGTCATGCCCAGCCTTGATCGGATTGATCGCAGCTCCGACGAGTGGAAGCAATCGTTATCTCCTGAGCAATACGAGGTGGCGCGTTGTGGGGGCACCGAACGGGCCTTCACTGGCAAGTATTGGGACAACAAGGCGACTGGCGTTTATCACTGCGTTTGTTGTGGAACGCCGTTGTTCGGTTCAACCACGAAGTTTGAATCGGGCACAGGCTGGCCCAGTTTTTGGGACGGCATCTCTCCAGAGGCGATTACCACCAAGCAGGACGTGACCCATGGCATGGTCCGAACGGAGATCACCTGCTCCCGCTGCGATGCTCATCTGGGCCATGTGTTTTCTGATGGTCCTGCCCCAACGGGCCAGCGTTATTGCGTGAACAGCGCCTCGTTGGATTTCAAAGCGGCGTAATGGTTATCGGGTCCAATTGAGTCGTCCATTGCCGCCATTGCAGAAATTGGTGGCTTTGGTGATCTCACTCACCCGAACAGCAGCCGTGAGTTGAGATGGCTTGAGTTGATGGCTGTCGAGCACCTGCTGCAGCCTTTGATCGATGCAGCGCTCCACGGCTGTGGGCTGAGCGACGGCATGGGTAATCAGCGCTAAGAGCAGCACCACGGAGCTGCGATACAACAGCCCCCCCCAGCGTTGAGGACGTGGATTGGATGGGCGGGTGGTGGGTACGGCTCTTAGGCGCCGATCAATGGGGAGAGAAGGCTCTCGCGTTTGTGGTGTCGTCACCCCAGATCCAAGCCTTCAATCCATGCATTGAACCGCTTTTACCAGGGATCGTCGAGGTCATCCTGGATTGGTTCAACGTCGAGGGGTTCGCTGATTTTTTGGACCGGTCGACGTGAAGCCGGCATGGCCCGTCGAGGGGCTTCCGCATCGTTGAAGCGTGATTCCTCGAAACGCTGGTCTTCGATCGGTGGTGGGTCGAAGCGGGGCTCTTCGGAGGTGGGGGCTTCGTCGAAGCGGCGCTCCTGCCGATAACGCTCGTTGTTGTAACGGGTGGTTTCGTAAGGATCAGCTTGCTGTTCTTCGAGATATCGCCGTTGGGGCTGCGACTCGCGGCGTTGGTCCTCAAGCTCCACATATTCCAACTCTTCCTCTGCTTCAAAGCGTTGTGCTTCAGAGGCCTGCAACTTCCGTTGCTCTTGCTCGATCGGTTGGCCGGAGCTGAGTTGGTTCTCCACCGGCACAAGATTCACCCGGTAGCGCTCGCGTTCCTGTTCCTCCCAACTCGGACCGCCCACCCCCAGCTTTTCCAGCACGCCACTGTTGAGTTGCTTGAGTTTGTCTTCGGCTCCTTCGTAAACAATGATTCGATCGGGGCCGCTGCTCACGATCTCTTCAACCGGCATCTCCCAGGTGCTTAAGACGCCCTCGCCAAGGAGGGGCACGCCCAGGGCGCCCATCACAAGGGTGGACAATTCACCGGTTTCAATATCGAAGGCGAATCCCAAAACCCGACCGAGTTGCTCTCCTGATTCCGTGATCACCTGGCAGTTGATTACACGGCTGTAGCGCTCGGGGTTGAACCCCTCGCTGAGGGAGTCGGCGGAATCCACCAGGATCACATCCCCCACCTGACGGATGCGGTCGAGGGGCATCCAGCGCGGTAAGCCGGGTAGAAAGCGTGTGAGGGGATTGTCCCGTAGGCCAACGGCCACCACTTCACGGCGGTCGATGTCCACAATCACCTCGCCCACCACCCCGAGCCGACGGCCGGTGTCGCGGGTGATCACCTGCGTGCCCATGAGCTCTGACCGCAGCCAGAGACGGTCACTGGGCACACCCGTCAGGGTGTCGTTAGCTGAAGGGGTCGGGGTCAAACGGTCCCTGGGCCATGGACAATTCGACCCATTGTGGCGCAGCGGATCCGTCGCGGTAGTTCGGTCTGCATCAGATCAGGCTGCATCGGGAAGTCCAACAACCTGGGTGTGGGCTCCGCGGGCTTGGGTGACGCCAATCGTGCGCTCGGAAGCGCCGATCATCGGACGTCTGTGACTCACCACCATGAACTGGGCATCTTTGGCTTGTCGGGCAATCAAAGCGGCTAAGCGCTCCACATTCACGCCGTCGAGAAAGCTATCGACCTCGTCGAGGGCATAGAAGGGAGAAGGGCGGAAGCGTTGCAGGGCAAACAAAAAGCTGAGGGCCGTGAGCGATTTCTCTCCCCCTGACATCGACGCCAAGCGCCGCACGGTTTTCCCTTTTGGATGGGCCACCAGCGTGAGGCCTCCCTCAAGCGGTTCATCGGCGTTTTCCAACTGCAGATGACCATCGCCTTCGGAGAGCGACGCAAAGATTTCACGGAAATGGCCATCCACGGCGGTGAAGGCCTCCATAAAGGCGTCTTGGCGCAGGGTGGCGACGGTTTCGATGCGAAGGAGCAGCTCTTCGCGCTCACTATTCAAAACATCAAGCCGTTCGTTGAGTTCACCGAGGCGTTGCTCCAGGGCTTGCAGTTCCTCAAGGGCGAGCATGTTGACGGGTTCGAGCGCTTCCATGCGCCGTTGGATCGCTTGAAGTTCGCCCTGGAGAACCTCTAACCCCTCGAGCCGCATCGAGTCAGGAATCTCTGGACGTGGGTTCGGCAATGCTTGCGCCATTTCTTTGAGTCGAATCGCTCCACTGCGCTGTTCCTCGATTAAGCCTTCGCGGTCTTCCTTTAATCGCTCAAGGTTCCATTCGGCTTGCTGGAGGGCTTGGCGTTGACGGGCCACCTCCGCTTCCGCTGCGTCGCGGGCTCGTCGTTGGGTGCCAAAGCGCTCCTGGAGGTCTTGTTGCTGCGCTTCTAACGATGTCCGCTTGTGTTGCAGTTCCGACTGTTGATCGCGCCAGGCGCCATGGGCTTTGGCCAGGGCCTGAACAGCCTCCTGGAGCCGAGTTTCTTCGGCGGTAAGGGCCTTCTCTTGGTCCCCCAGGCGCTCGAGCGCGAGCTGTCGCTCACGTTGTGCGTTGAGAAGAAGATCACGCTCTTGCCGAGCAGCTTCGAGACGACGATCGGCCGCCTCGAGGTCGTGTTGAAGCTGTTGCCAGGCCGCGGCATCGTCGTGATCACCGCTGTTGCGTTCAGCCTCATTCAGTTGGGCGAGTTCCGCTTGCAGTGGTTTGAGTTCTGCTTCGATGACGTCGAGGCGTTGCCGTTGGGTGGTTTGCTCGTTCTGAAGCCGCGATAACCGTTCCGCTCGCTGTCGGTTGCGCTCCAGCAAGGGGCCATGGTTCCGCTGCGCCGCGTTGCGCTCGGCGATGAGCCCGGCTTGACGTTGCTCCATCTCCCGCAGCTGGGGTTTCTGCTGCTCGAGCAGCTGCGTCAATTTCGACTCTTCGCGTCGGCAGGCCGCCAGGGATTCCCCGATTTCTAGAAGCCTGCGGCGATGGGGCTCGGCTTCATCTTGATCATGGCTACGCCCAAAACTGAGGCCACCGCTGCGTTGCGACAAGCTCCCCCCCGTCATCGCACCACTTTTTTCGAGGAGCTCTCCATCCAGGGTCACGGCCCTCGATCGGCCCAGTTGTTGCCGGGCAGTGGCGAGATCTGCAAACACCAGCGTGTCGCCGAACACGTAGGCAAACACCTGGTCGTAAACCGGCTCAAACCGCACGAGTTCCACGGCACGGCCGATTAATCCGCCGCCCGCATCGCCGCCCGGACGAGCCCCACGGGCGAAGGCTGCCGCGGTGCTTCCGCTTCCGCCGCCAGGAGCACGAATTTTGTTCAGCGGCAGAAACGTGAGCCGTCCAGCGCGACGGCTTTTCAGCAGCTCAATCGCTCTGGCTGCGATGCGGTCGTCGTCCACGACCACTTGGCTGAGGCGGGCGCCTGCAGCCACTTCCAAGGCCAGACGGTGTTGATCCTGCACTTCTCCGAGTTGGGCGACCGGCCCGTGGATGCCATCGAGCCCGGCCTCCAACAGCAGGCGTAACGCACCGGTGCCGCGGCTTTCTTGTAGGGCATCACGGCGGCTTTCAAGCCGGGCGATGTCCCGTTCCAGTCGGGTTTGTTCCTGCTCCAAACGGCTGCGGGTCCGTTGTTGGATGGCGAGGGAGTCCACGGTTTGCTGAAGGGCCTGCTTGCCTTCAGACAGCCCATGGATCAACGTTTGCCAGCTTTCCTCGAGGCTGGTGAGCTGTTGTTGAACATCCTGTTCATCAGCGCCGTCTTGCTGTTGTTCTTGATGGAGTTCTTGGAGCCGTTCCGACTCCTGACGCAACCGTTCTTGCAGTTGCTGTTGTTCTTCGAGCTTGGGATTCACGCTGCTTTGCAGCTCTTGTCGCCGAGCACTGCGTCGTTTCTGCTCGTCCAACCAAGCCCCAGAACGACCTGCAACGTCGGCCAAGCGGCGACGGGACACCTCAACGGCAGATTCCGAAGCACGGCAGGTATCTTCTGCGGTGGCTAGAGCGTCTTGATGGGGATCCTTCTCTTGGGTTTTGGATTGGTGCTGCCACTCCTGCCGCCGAACGGTCAGGTCATGGCGCAACCCCTGCAGCCGCTGGCCTTCTTCTTGGTGTTGTGAGGCCTGACGCTCCAGTTCGCGACTGCTGGTGTCGAGTCCTGCGAGTTCGGCTTGTACCGCTAGGAGCTGATCTTCCCCAAGGGCTTTCACCTGGTCTTGAAGGACTTGCAGCTCGGCGCTGGCTTTGTTGAGGGTCTCGCGTCCACTCGCGATGGCAACGCTATCGCGTTGTTCTTGGGCCTCGAGGCTCTGTTGGCGCGTGTTGAGGTCTTTGAGGGCTTGCTCTGCGGCTTCAAAGGCCAGCACCATTTCCTGCTGGCGCCCGAGCTTCAACCGTTCCCGCAGATCTTGGTATTGACGGGCTTTGGCGCAATCTTTCTCCAGGCGCTGGCGGCTTGCCAGCAGCTCTTGCTCAATGATCCGGCAGCGGTCTTGCCGTTCCTGAACGTCGTCGAGTTTGCGGCGGGTTTGTTCGATGCGTGTGTCGAAGAGAGCGACACCAGCAAGTTCATCAATCAGGCCGCGGCGATCGCGATTGCTCATCGACACGATGCGGGTGACATCGCCCTGCATCACGACGTTGCTTCCCTCAGGATCGATGCGCAAACGGCGCAATTGGGTTTGCAGCTGCTGGAGATTGCAGGGCACTCCATCGGCGGAGTAACTCGAGCTGTAAGAGCCGCCTGGCATCACCCGCAGCTTGCGCGTCACGGTCCATTCTTTTTGTCCTGGTTGAATCCAGGGCCCCTCCTCGGGAGCCTCGAGACCCTCTTCTGCGGCGTCGGGCGTCCAGTCATTGAGGTCGAACCTCACGCTGACTGAGGTTTCCGCCGCTTTCCCAGTTTTTAAAACACCACTATTGATCAGGTCTGGTAGCCGATCGGCCCGCATCCCGCGGCTGTTGGCCAGGCCCAAGCAAAACAGCACACCATCAAGAATGTTGCTCTTGCCGGATCCATTTGGACCGGTCACAACGGTGAATCCCTCTTCAAGAGGGATCGACATCGCCCCACCGAAGGACTTGAAGTGCGTTAACCCAACCTGATTGATGTAAACCAACAGGAACAAGGGCTGTCAGCCATCGAAACTTAGCGGAGCTTTTGAAAATCTCAAGGCTTGGACAGCCGGCAATGCCCTTGGGCGATCTTTAAATGTCCTTTGAGATCGCCATCAATGAGGGTGATCTCCACAGGCTCCTGCGCGTTGATCGGCAGGCTTCCTTGATAGCGACCTGCACGAATGCGTTCGGCCCAACCCCGTCCACCTGACACCGCCGCACTGCGGGGCTCCAGCCAAACCAGACGATGGGCTGGCAACAGGACGGCCTCCTGTTTTGCTGCGTTGACGGTCGGGATGTCAGCTAAACGCCATGTGCGGCACGTCGCGCCGTCTTCTAATAAAAGGTCGAAATGGCAGCCGCTGGGATCGTTGGGCGCTCCTGTGTGCCGCAACAAGGCGTAGCGAGGCATGGAGCTTCCCAGAGGTTGCAGGCTCCCTAGTCTCTAGGCATCCCTTGTTGTTCGGCGTTTTTTATGGACTCGACCTCGCCGCAGCCCAACGGCAACTTCGAGCACCACTTCCGCGACCGTTTTGAGAGCTTGCTGCCCACCATTCAGAAGCGATGGCCTGAGTTGGCCCATCACACCCTGGAAGCAACCCGTGGAAGTGTTGAGGAGTTGGTGCGCTTGATTGAGCGCAACACGGGCCTCACCCCGCAGGGCGCACGGGAGCAACTGGAGGAATTGATGCACACCGCCGGAGATCGCAGTAAGCATTTGGCCGATACCCTCGATCCGCTGGAACAGCAGTTAGAGCAACTCTTGGATGAGCTCAACAGCACGCTTCGCCCGAGGATTGAGCGACCCGTTCGTCAGCGACCGCTGTTGGCCGTTGGCCTGGCCCTCGGTGTTGGGGTGTTGATTGGCACGATGCTTCGCGGAGGTCGTCAGTCCTGATGGCCGAATCACAATCCCCACGAGGTTTCGGCGCTGCGGCACGGGTCACCGCGTTGGCGACGTCGGTGATGGATCTGCATGTGCGGATCGCTTTGCAAGAGGTTGATCGAGAGAAGCGTCGTTTGATCAGCGGCGGCTTGTTCATGGCGATGGGCGGCACTGCCATGTTGTTGGCCCTGTTGGCCGGGGAAGGTGCGTTGCTGCTTTGGATTCAGCAGCGATGGAGTCTCGATCTGAGTCAGGCGTTGATCGCTTTGGCGGTGGTCAATTTGGTGTCTGCTGGCGTCAGCTTGAGGATCGGAGGGCAGGTGCTCAAAGGTCCGTTCCTGCCGCAAACGCTCGAGGGTTTGATGAAAACAGTGCGAGCACTCATCGGCCGCGCTTGAACGCATCTTTGGGTTGTCGTTGATTGCTTCCTATCGAATGCTGTAGTGCAACCAACGACAATCGATCCCTCCATTGCTGATCGGGATGCGCCTTGATGCTTTCATGCGTAGCCCCCCCGTCAGCTTTGGATTGCCACTGAGCAACCACAGTTGCCAACCCGACGCTTGTTCGCGAACGAATCCACCCAGGGCTCTGTACAGGTGGTCGAGTTCTTCCTCTTCACCAATCCGTTGTCCGTAGGGGGGATTGCACACCAGCACGCCGGGGCCTTGCGGCAAGTGGTGCTCTGTGAAGGATCCATGTCGGATCTCAATCACCCCTTTCAATCCGGCGGCGGCAATGTTGACGCGTGCTTGTTCGGCTACCAGTGGATCCTGTTCGATTCCTAGAAGAGGAGGCAGGTTGAGATCACGTCGGCGTCGTTGTTGAGCTCTCTCGCATTCCTCTTGCCAGAGTTCGGCTTGAAAATCCGCCCAGCCCTCTAAGCCAAAGCTGCGACCGAGCCCCGGTGCTTGTTGAAGAGCCATGAGGGCGGCTTCGATCAGCAAAATTCCGGAGCCGCAGCAGGGATCAACAAGGGGAACGGTGCCGTCCCAACCGCTGAGTTGGATCAAACCTGCAGCGAGGTTTTCCTTGAGGGGGGCGATGCCCATGGCGGCCCGATAGCCGCGTCGATGCAGGCTTCCACCGCTGCCATCCAAGCTCAGTACAGCTGTTTCGCGGTTGAGATGGAGATGCAGGGAAAGATCAGGGGCTTCCAGATCAATCGATGAGCGTTGGCCCCAAAGGTCTCGCTGCTGATCCACGAGAGCATTTTTGACCTGTAAGGCCGAGTAATGGCTGTGATTGAGCCCAGGCGCCGAGCCGGTGACATCGACGCGAAAGCTCATGGAGGGGTGCAGCCAGCGCTCCCAGTTGAGGGCATCGCGGATGCCGTCATAAAGATCCTCTCGACCTTGGCAAGGAAAACTGGCCATCTCCCGGAGGATTCGAAATGGCAAACGGGCTTGGAGATGGAGGCGATAAAGGCAAGCCATGGTGGCTTGAAATTCGGCGGCACGACGCAGTGGTCGCACGTCGTGGGCGCCGAGCTTGGAGAGTTCGTCGCAGCCAGCGACTTCAAGGCCCTGGGGAAGCACCGCGACCGCCGACAGCCGGTTTTCACGACCCACGGTTTCTTGTACTCCAGATGGGCAACGTTCTCAGGATGACAGGCTCCGGTTTTCGAACGGAGTCCTTCACACCAGTGGGATATAAAAAAGCGATGCCTAGGCAGCATCGTCTGATGCAAGCGGATGATCCGTATCCGCAAGTCTTCGCGATTTTGATCGGCTTTCCAGTGATCAACACCATCTCAACCCTGGACATTGTCAGTCTTTCAAGCCCTCAGTTAGTTGTTGTTCAACCACTCCTCCAACTCACCGACAGAAAAGTTGAGCTGCCAAGCTTGGATGAGGCGTGGGAGACATTACAAATTCCATTCTATTTTAGCCAGGCAATGAGTTAGAAATCTGGATTAATAAAATCGAAGGCAGACTCATAATCAGCCCTTAAAATTAAATTGTCTTCAAAAGAGCTTTGTAGTCTTTTGCTGGTAGACAAGGCTATGAAATTATCGTCTAAATTTATACGAAAAGTGCCTTTAACAGTCTGCTTTTTGTCGCTTTCAAACGTATTGATAAAGCTTGGGAAGATTGATAGTTCAACTAATTTTTTATTGTCGCCGTCAAAATCGTTGCTTTCCAGTATGTCGCTGTTTGTGCCGTTGTACAAGTAGTCGTACTTCTTGCTGCCAGACCTGACAGTTCTTGGATTGCCAAGTTCTGCATCGTCGCCAAAATCACCAAACAAACTGCTTGAGTTTCTGTCTTTAAATTTTACCTTTTTAAAGCCGAGACTTTGCAGGATGTCGTCTTCAAAGCTGAAAGTGGCTTTTACGTTTGCGATTCCTCTGTTGTTTGTTTTGCGTTTAATTTTGAAAGTTCCTGATAAGGATTCACCTAGAGGGACTAAGTCGTCGAAAATATTGATATTGTCAAAGATTTGAGAAAAAGCGTTGCGTTTTGCTTTTGCCATTTGTTTTATTTTATTGATTTGTATATCATAAGACGTAGTGCCAATTCTTGTCAATCTTTCTTAGCTGATTCTCACTTTCATTGGCTGCAGTTAATGGCTGTCGATTTGCTGAGTCGAGCAGCAGCTGAATCGCTGAATTCAGTCGTCAGTGGAGTGGCTGTAGGGCCCTGGGGAGTGGCCTCTGACGTCAACAGCTAGGTCTCACGAACCTTCGATTTTTGTGATCCGGATGTCCAGTGCTGTCATAATGAAAGGGTCCGGTTTACCGGACTAGGTGATTCACACCAGTGTTTCGGACAGCGGTTCGATTCCGCTCAGCTCCATTTCTCCCCTCTTGGGGCTGCAATGGTTTCGACGGGACATGAGGAGGGTGACTGAAGCCTGCTCGGTTAGAGCAAATCTCGTAACTGCGAACAACATCGTACGTTTCTCCCGTCAAGCAGCCCCTGTTGCTGCCTGACCCTTTTAAGGGAGATGGGGTGAAGTCAGCCTTATCACCCAAGTGACTCGTGGGGGTGGAATGCCCCCTTCAATCATTCCAGGGCAGTGGGTCTCAGTTTCTTCTCTGCATGCCTGAAAGGGCTCTGTGCCTAAAAATGTGCCTAAAGCGTGATTGTGAATGGCTTGCGCTTGCTGATCGGCAAGCCACATCGTTGAGGCTCATGCCTAACGCCGGTTGTTTTGAGCATTTGTATACAGGAAGCACCTAAATAATTTGCTTTTCCCCCATATAGGGGAGGTCTCTAGAGCAGTCATGGCAGACAATCAAGTTTGGGAATGATCTAGAAGGCTTGTCCGATACCAACCTCTCAGCCTTCATCTGGTCCGTCGCTGACCTACTGCGAGGGGATTACAAGCAGAGCGACTACGGCAAGGTCATCCTTCCGTTCACGGTGCTCAGGCGGCTCGACTGCGTGTTGGAGCCAACCAAGTCGGCTGTCCTTCCCAGCAGTGCAGCAACTGCCGTACTGGGGCGTCGCGCCAACGGTTGGACAGAATGGAAGGACAACCAAGGACGAACACTCCACCAGGTGAAGCGGGAGCCGGGGAGCTAATTACCAATGGCACTTCACAACGAGATCGAATTCGAAAAAGAGATTTGCGACCACCTGGGTAGTCATGGCTGGATCTATGAGCACCCTGTTGCTCAGAACTACGACAGAGAAAAAGCGGTCTACACCCCAGACCTGATCGCTTGGGTTCAAGAAGCCTGGCCAGATGCTTGGCAAAGCCTGCAGACCAAGTTCGGGACAAAAGCAGAAGACCAACTCCTCAGCGCAGTTCGAAGAGAACTAGATCAAAAAGGAACTCTTGAAGTCATCCGTGGCGGAGTCTCAGTCTTTGGGTTGAGGAGTGATCTGAAGCTGGCGGAGTTCAAACCAGCTCTGGGCCTCAACGAAGACATCCTTAAGCGATACAAGACCAACAGGCTTCGGGTTGTTCGTCAGATCAAGTATTCACTCCACAACGAGAACTGCATCGATCTAGTCCTGTTCCTCAATGGCATCCCAGTTGCAACGGTCGAACTGAAGACCGACAACACCCAGTCCATTGATGACGCTATTTACCAATACAAGAAAGACAGGCAACCAAAAGCGGTGGGGCAAAAGCCTGAACCACTTCTGAGTTTCCCTAGTGGAGCCCTTGTCCACTTCGCTGTAAGCAATCGGGAAATCCAAATGACCACGAAGCTCGAGGGCTTCAAGACATTTTTCCTTCCCTTCAATCAAGGCAGCGATCCAGGCGGTAAGGACTGCGGCGCGGGCAATCCAATACGCGCTGGTCACCAAACGTCCTACCTCTGGGAAGACGTTTGGGAAAGAGAAAGCTGGCTGGAAATTCTTGGGCGCTACCTAACCGCAGAACGGAACTCAAGAAACCAGATCCACCGAGTTCTCTTCCCTCGTTTCCATCAACTTCGTGTCACCAGGAAACTTGTTGACACTGTGCACCAAGAGGGGCCAGGCCAGAAGTACCTGATTCAGCATTCCGCGGGCTCTGGAAAAACGAACTCGATTGCATGGACAGCTCACTTTTTCTCTGAGCTACACGATGAACAGAACAAGAAAGTTTTCGATTCAGTGATCGTTGTGAGTGACCGCAACGTGATCGACACTCAGCTCCAGGAAGCATTGGAAGCGTTCGAACGCAGGAAAGGTGTTGTTGCCGCAATCAGTCGAAGTGATGGCAGCAAAAGCGAACAGCTTGCTGAAGCCTTAAGCGGAGACAAGAAAGTCGTGGTCTGCACGATTCAGACCTTCCCCTATGCGCTGGAAGCAGTCCATAAACTTGCCGCAACACAAGGGAAAAGATTTGCCGTCATTGCAGATGAAGCACATAGCTCTCAGACAGGTGAGGCTGCGAGCAAACTCAAACAGTTGCTGACCGCAGAAGAAGTTGCTGATTTAGAGGACGGCGGAGAAATTACTACGGACGACATCCTGGCGGCCGATATGGCGAACCGCACCAAGGAAACAGGCATTACCTATGTCGCATTTACAGCGACACCAAAAGCAAAAACGCTTGAACTCTTTGGCAGGCGACCAAAACCTGATGAACCTGCTTTTGCAGACAATCTTCCTGAGCCCTTTGATGTCTATTCAATGCGGCAAGCGATTGAAGAAGGCTTCATCCTGGATGTTCTTCAGAATTACACGACTTACAAGCTTGCCTTCAAGCTGGCACAACAGGGACAAGAATTAAACGAGAACGAAGTCGATAGGAATGCCGCACAGAAGAAATTGATGGGGTGGGTGAAACTGCATGCCTACAACATTGCTCAGAAGGTCGAAATTATTGTTGAGCACTTCAGAGAATTTGTTTGGCCTGAGCTAGAGGGGAAAGCCAAAGCAATGGTGGTTGTCGGATCAAGGAAAGAAGCTGTTCGTTGGAAGCTCGCAATCGATAAGTACATCGCAGACAAGGGCTACGAGATCGGAACACTTACAGCCTTTAGTGGAGAGGTGAATGACAAAGAATCTGGCCCCGATCCATTTACAGAAAAAAGCAGCAACCTCAATCAAGGACTGAATGGTCGAGACATCCGAGAAGCATTCCAAAGAGATGATCGCCAGATCCTTCTCGTTGCCAACAAGTTTCAGACTGGTTTTGACCAACCCAAGCTTTGCGGAATGTACGTTGATCGCAGACTTGCTGGTATCCAAGCTGTTCAGACTCTCTCCAGGTTGAATCGCTGTTACCCAAGCAAAGAGAACACTTTTGTTGTGGACTTTGCGAATGAGGCAAGTGACATCTTGGCTGCATTTAAGACCTATTACACAACTGCAGAACTAGCGGAAGAAACAGATCCAAATCTCATCCTTGAACTAAAGGCGAAATTAGATGCTCAAGGCCACTACGACGAATTCGAGATTGATCGTGTCGTCAAAGTTCTACTTGATCCAAAGAGCAAGCAAAGTCAGCTCTTTAGCGCATTGGAAGCAGTAGCACAGAGGCTGATGAATGCGCATCAAGAAGCACGACAGAAATATAAGAATGCCGAGGATTTCAATGATGAAGATGCCATGACTCAGGCAAAAGAGGAAATGGATGCACTCATCTTGTTCCGCAGTGATATGGGAACTTATGTCCGCTTCTACACTTATCTTTCTCAAGTTTTTAATTATGAGAATACAGCTTATGAAAAGCGTGCAATGTTCTTCAAGCGATTACTGCCCTTGCTTGAATTTGAACGAGATATTCCAGAAATCGACCTTTCCA
>JBDQPG010000087.1:0-4931 GCA_040260695.1 Synechococcus sp. SFB_27S_18OctNov_coas_78
AGGAGCGCCTCAAGGCATTGGCCAAACAATGTGATGGCTCCGTCGCCAAAGAGCTCCTTATCCAAGACTTCAACCTTGTGGCTCTTGATCTGAGTTCCTGGCCGGATCGTTTGCCGGTGCGTTGCGTGTTTTGAAGGCTGCATAGCGTTTCACGCCGTTGAGTTCGAGCACGTCCGCAACCTGTTGGCGTCCTTTCACCCGAAGCCGGCCCATAGAGCTCCAGATCAAGTCTTCACGCGGACCCTGCAACAGGGTCTGCCGACTGAACAGCGTGCGACAACCCTTGTCGCTGGGCACCCGGGCCAGGTTCTCCAGCCGCGATGCGCGGTTCAAGGTGTCTCCGATCACGGTGTGCGTGCTGCTGCCAATGGAGTCGGCGATGACAGGGCCTGCACGAATGCCGTTCCTTACGCGCGTCGAAGGTTGATGACCTGACGGTCCTTGTGGACCGGAATACCCTCGGGATAACTCTCGGGGGTTTTGTTTTGAACGCTGAATCTTTACTCCTGTTGCAGGCTCTTGAAGGTGCTGTCGATCAAGCCTTTGCTGATGTCCAGACCTGCACGTTCAGCCCAGGTGATTGTTTGATCGAAGAGGGACAAGCTCCCGATGGACTGATTTTGATTTCCTCGGGTGTAGTGAAAGCTCGTTGGATGGGCCAAAAGATCCAAGAGGGCCCCCTGCTGGGTCCAGGAAGCGTGCTTGGAGATCTGTCTTACCTCCTGGGGGGTGAAGCCCGGGCCACTGTCGAAGCCATGGAACACGTGGAGGCCCTGAAAGTGCCGTGTTCTGCCTTGACAGTGATTATCGAAAAAGATCCCGCCCAAGGGGTGCGCTTGTTTCGCTCCTTAGCAGCCATCAATGCGCAGCGCTTGCTCACCCAGACCCACGCTCAGGTTCGCGATGGGGTGGTGGGTCGAGGGGCTGAGTCGCCCATGCCTGGAGAGTTGTCCAGCGCTGTGGTTCGCTTCAAACAATGTGCTGCCGCAGTGGAGGTTGATTTGCGTCGCAGCGAGCCGGATGCAGTGTTGCGACGCGAGTTGGCTGAGTCGTTCGACAACTTGGTGCGCCTAACTGGATTGCTGTTTCCTGCCGTTTCCGGTGCGATGCCGGCGCCCGATGGTCCTGCCCTCCAGGCCTTACGGCTGGAGTTGCTCCCCTATTTGCTTTTAACCCGCTCTGCAGAGCGCATGTATCGCAAACCAAGGGGCTATGCAGGCGACTTCCTCACGATTGAGTGGATGTATGCCAACGAACCAGGTGGGGCCGGTGAGCTTGGCCAACTCCTGGATCGCTGTTTTTTAAATCAACCAGCTGCCCAGGCCGTGCGTCATCGGCGTGAGCTGCTGAAAGATGAATTGGAGCAGGCTCTTCAACTAACTGAGCAGCGCCCCTTGCGGGTCACCAGCTTGGCTTGTGGCCCGGCTGCGGAAGTGTTTGACATTCTTTTGCAGTGTCCCGAGTTGGCGGATCAAGTGCAGTTCACCCTTGTGGATGTGGATCAGCAGGCTCTCGACCATGTGCAGGAACGCTTGCTTGCCCATGGATTGGATCAGGCGGTGCGGCTTGAGCGCCGCAATCTGCTTCACCTTTGCATCGGTCGCCAGACGTTGGAACTTGAACCTCAACATCTGATGTATTCGATTGGGTTAATCGATTATTTCGATGACCGAATCGTGACGCGCTTGCAAACTTGGATCCGCTCTTGCCTCGCTCCTGGAGGTCGATCAATTTTGGGTAATTTTCATCCCAATAACCCCACGCGAGGACTGATGGATCATCTGCTGGACTGGCGCTTGATTCATCGTGACGAAGCAGAAATGGTGCGCCTAGCTGATGCGGCTGGCTTTGCGCCTGGTAATACCCGCTGTCGTTTTGAGCAAACGGGAGTCAATCTCTTCTCGATCGCGACGCGCTGAGGGTTTAAGCACGATTGAATCGCTTCCAGTGAAAGGCATTGAAAAGCCTTGATGTATCGGGACTTGCTGTTTTGTTCGTGATGGCGTCAGCCAACAATTCTGCTGTGATTGCTGCTAGCAACACGCCATTGCGGTGATGGCCGCAGGCCAGCCAAAGCCCAGGGATTGGGCCCTGCCCCAACAGTGGGCCCTCATCCGGAGTGCAGGGACGAAATCCCCACCAACGCTCCATCGGCGGCCAGTTCACCGCATCGGGAAGGAGATCTGCGATCCCTTGGTTGAGTCTTTGTTGCCCTTGGGGCGTTAACCCTTCATTGAAACCAGCCTCTGGTTCTGAGGTCGCGCCTACGACCACAAGACCATCCTCTCGAGGGACTAAGTAGGTGCCAGGACCGAAAATGATGTGTCTCAGAGCACCGCGTGGGGTCTGTAAAGACAACATCTGTCCCTTCACTGGAAACACCGGCAATTCAGGAAGAAGTTGGGCACTCCAGGCTCCGCTGCAGAGAACGGCCGTCGTGCATTTCAATGTCGAAAGCAGGCCTTCTGAATCACGGGTTCGAACTCCATCAAGGCGACCGTCATGTTTCAGCAGCTCAAGAACTTCCACGCCTTCCTGAAAGTTCACACCACGATCCACGCAGGCACTCTCGAGAGCACGCATAAGTTGTCGGCGATTGTCAATTTGCCCGTCCTGGTCAAACAGCAGGCCGGCCTGCCAGGTCGGTGCGATGCCAGGTAGAAGCTGCTCGAGGCGTTGTCTGTCCAGGGCTTCGCCGAAGGGGGCGGTCGCATAACGATCTCGCTCCTTTGCCTGCTGGAAGGGCACAACAATTCCTGTGGCGCGCAGGCCGCAGGGAAGCCCACTGTCGGCTTCAATCTGCGCCACCCAGCGGGGGATTCGCTCCAGGCTCAGTTGGCCAAGTCGCAAGAGATCGCCTGCCAACCCTTCGGCATGGGGGGCCAGCATGCCAGCTGCGACAAACCCGGCGGCTTCGTTTCGCCTTCGGCTCAGCACGGTGACGGAACGGCCGCGCCGGGCCAGCTGATGGGCGATGGCGAGGCCCATCAGTCCGCCGCCGAGGATCAGCACTTGCTCATTGCTCATGGTTGATTCGGCAGCTTCACCACGCCAAAGTTCTCCCAACAGGATGGCGTCTCCAGCTCTTCCATAGGATTGGGTTGGTTTAATGGCGCTCAAAGCTGATGGCGGCAACTGCAGCAACGGAACTGGCTTGGGAGGCCGTGATCGGCCTTGAGACCCATGTGCAGTTGGGCACCAACAGCAAGATTTTCACGTCCGCTTCTACTGCTTACGGGGATGACCCCAACACCCATATCGACCCCGTGGTGTGTGGCCTACCAGGCACGCTTCCGGTTTTGAATCGAAAAGTGCTCGAGTACGCCGTTAAGGCCGCGATGGGACTCAACTTGAACATTGCTGAGCACTGCAAATTCGATCGCAAGCAATATTTCTATCCAGACCTCCCTAAGAATTATCAAATCACTCAATACGATCAGCCGATTGCAGAGGAGGGTTGGATTGAGGTGGAAGTTGCAGAGAAAGGCAAAGACACCTACCTGAAAAAAATCGGAATCGAGCGTCTGCATATGGAAGAAGATGCCGGCAAGTTGGTGCACGCCGGAAGCGATCGCTTGGCAGGCTCTACGCATTCGTTGGTGGACTACAACCGAGCGGGTGTGGCCCTCGCTGAGATCGTGAGCAAGCCCGATTTGCGTAACGGCAGGGAAGCGGCGGAATACGCATCTGAGATCCGCCGGATCATGCGCTATTTGGGCGTGAGTGATGGGAATATGCAAGAGGGCTCCCTGCGCTGCGACGTCAACATCTCTGTGCGTCGGGGCCCCGACGCACCCTTCGGCACGAAGGTGGAAATCAAAAATATGAATTCGTTTTCAGCAATCCAGAAGGCTTGCGAATACGAGATTCAGCGTCAAATCAAGGCCTATGAGAGCGGTGAACCGATCGTTCAAGAAACGCGCCTTTGGGATGAGAGCAAACAGCTCACCAAGAGCATGCGAAGCAAGGAGGGAGCCAGCGATTACCGCTATTTCCCTGACCCAGACCTAGGTCCGATTGAGGTGAGTGTGGATCAACGCGAAGCCTGGAGGAGTGAACTTCCTGAGCTGCCATCGGCCAAGCGTCATCGTTATGCCGATGCCCTGGGGCTCTCTCAGTACGACGCGCGTGTGCTGACCGACGAACGCTCGATGGCGCAGTATTTCGAAACCGTTGTGTCTGCTGGGGCCGATGCCAAATTGTCAGCAAATTGGATTACGGGTGATATCGCCGCCTACGTCAACAGCAACCGCCTGACCTTCGATGCTTTGGCCTTTCGCCCTGAACAGCTCGCCGAGATGGTCAAGCTGATTGATGGTGGCAAGATCAGCGGCAAGATCGCGAAAGAGATTCTCCCCGAGCTTCTTGAGAAGGGTGGTTCCCCCAAGGCGATTGTGGAGGAACGTGGACTGGGAATGATCAGTGATCCTGCGGCGATAACCGCGATCGTGGAAGAGCTCCTAGCGGCTCACCCTGATGAGGTGGAAGCCTTCCGGGGCGGAAAGAACAAATTGCAAGGCTTCTTTGTTGGTCAGCTGATGAAGAAAACTGGCGGCAAGGCTGATCCCAAATTGGCCAATCAGATTCTCAGTCAAAAGCTCAAAGGCTGATTTTTTTAGAACAGAGCTGTTTCGATTCTTGGAAGTAGTGGTTGCTTTCAAACTTTGATCAAAAGCAATAGATCGGAGTAAGTTTGCTTAGCTCTATGCCTATTTTTTGAATTTATTGTAGAGACCTATGACAGCAATTTACGGTAACCTGTTGATCTTCTCGGAGATGTCTCTCTAGGATTTGAAAGGATTTTGGATTGGTTATGTGTCTCTTGTGAATAGTGCGAGAAATACGTGTTTTCTTAAATACTCCTTGAAAAAGCCCCCTTGATGAGGGGGCTGTGAGCGCTGTAGTTGTTTATTTATTTTTAGCGAAAAGGA
>JBDQPG010000095.1:0-3173 GCA_040260695.1 Synechococcus sp. SFB_27S_18OctNov_coas_78
ATCCGCAACTTCCTTACTGGTCAGGCACTCACCACAGTTCTTGATGCTGCTTTCTCGGTGATTTACATCGTGGTCATGCTGTTTTACAGCTGGTTGCTCACCCTCATTGCCCTCGCCGTCCTACCAATTCAGATAGGGCTCACCCTCCTTGGAGCACCCCTATTCCGGCGTCAGTACCGAAAAGCTGCAGAAGCCAATGCCAAAACTCAAAGTCACTTAGTGGAAGTGCTCACTGGCATCCAAACGGTGAAGAGTCAGAACGTTGAAATGGTGAGCCGATACACCTGGCAAGAGCGCTACGCCGAATACATCAGCAGCACCTTTGAGAAAACCATCAGCGGCACAGCTCTGAGTCAGACCTCTCAAGTGCTTCAAAAAATTTCTCAGCTACTTGTTCTATGGGTAGGTGCCACTTTGGTTCTCTCCGGAGATCTAACCCTGGGACAACTGATCGCTTTCCGGATCATTTCCGGTTACGTCACCCAGCCACTTCTACGCCTTTCCACCATCTGGCAAAGCATTCAGGAGCTGAAAGTGAGCTTCGAACGGCTCGCCGATGTGATCGACACACCTCAGGAATCAAACGAACTCGATAAAGCCAAAGTTCCACTTCCTGCTCTACAAGGAGATGTGAGCTTCGAAAACCTCAGCTTCACCTTCAGTAAAGGCTCACCACCTGTTCTGAATGATATTGATTTGCATGTAAAAGCTGGGACCTTTGTAGGGATCGTCGGGCAGAGCGGAAGCGGGAAAAGCACCTTGATGAAACTTCTCCCCAGGCTCTATGCCCCTGATCAAGGAAGGATCCTGATCGATGGCTACGACATCGACAAGGTTGAGCTTTATTCGCTCCGACGCCAAATTGGCATCGTGCCCCAGGATCCACTTCTGTTCTCAGGAAGCGTGAGTGAAAACATTGCACTAACCCAGCCTGATGTTGCAAGCGACACGATCGTGACGGCTGCCAAGATCGCCTGCGCCCATGAATTCATCATGCAGCTGCCAAGTGGTTACTCCACGCCAGTGGGTGAACGAGGCGCATCCCTCAGTGGTGGACAACGGCAACGGATTGCAATCGCAAGGACCCTGCTGGCCAATCCAAAACTACTAGTGATGGATGAAGCCACAAGCGCTTTGGACTACGAAACCGAACGCAAGGTTTGCGACAACTTGATCAATGCATTGCATGACTGCAGCGTTTTCTTCATCACCCATCGCCTATCCACCGTGCGCCGGGCAGACCGGATCGTGGTCATGCACCAGGGGGCCATCGTCGAACAGGGATCCCACGATGAATTGATGGAAAAACGAGGCCGCTACTACGCCCTTTACCGCCAGCAGGAGGCCAGTTGAACATGACAAACCCAAACAAAAAGCTGCCTCCAAAGAGCAGCAAATCCGGCACAAATCCAATCGGCAATCTGGTCCGTCAAGCCCAGAACAAGCTCGAAAGCAGCGTCAGCACTGGCGATCACAACGAAGCTGTCCTCAAGCAAAGTCAGTTTTGGGTCAAAGCGGTGACCTGGAGTTTGATAGGTACAACCGCGTTCTGTATAGGCTGGCTGGGCATTGCACGCACCGAAGAGGTGGTAGTAGCCACAGGCAAACTCGAGCCTGTGGGCAACGTCAAAGAAATTCGAATCCCAGCAGGCGCTGTGGTTGAAGAGATCCTGGTGAAAAGCGGTGAACGGGTAACCAAAGACCAGGCGCTGATTCGACTTGATCAGGAAAGTACGACCGAACAGCTGAAATCACTCGAGCAAGGTGTTAAGGAGAAAACATCCCAAATCCTCCAGAAACAGGAGCAATTGTCCTTAAAAAAACGGGAGCGCGAACGCACGCTCGATCTCAATCGTGAACAGCTTTCCTCCACCCGAAACAATTTGAATCTTGAAAGCCAGATTCTTGGTCGACTTCAAGGCCTAGCCCGAGAAGGAGCCACACCCGATATCCAGTACCTGCAGCAGCGCAACAAAGTGGCTGGACTCAAAGGAGAACTGACCCAGTTAGAGCTTGAAGGCAAACGCCAGATCAATCAAATCAACCAACAGATTGAACAATTAAATGCCGAACTGGCAGGACTCCGCAGTGAACGGGCTCAACTGAACGCAAACCTCACCGAAGTAAGAGTAACCAACAAGAATCAAACGCTTCGAGCACCCGTAAACGGCATTGTCTTTGATCTACAATTAAACAACCCTGGATATATTTCTCAGGCCCAATCGTCCCAGGCCGTATTAAAGGTCGTACCCTTCAATACTTTAGAAGCTGATATTGAAATTCCGAGCAATAAAATTGGATTCGTGCGCATAGGCCAACAAGCCGACATCAGCATTGATTCCTTTCCTGCCAGCGATTTTGGCGTGCTGGAAGGGAAAGTTCAGTCCGTGGGATCAGACGCACTCCCTCCTGATCAACAAAAGATGCGTCAAGGGTATGCCTACCCAGCAGTCATCAAATTAGACAGCCAGCAACTAAAAGTCAAAAACGGCAAGACGTTGCCGCTTCAGGTTGGAATGTCTTTAACAGCTAACATCAAACTACGCAGCGTTAGCTATCTACAGTTACTATTTAATACCTTCCAAACCAAAACCGACTCCCTAAGAGAGCTCTAAACGATTAGAGCTTCGTCGCTTCCTTTTGAAGCGTCTCCGCTTTCCAAACTCGCCAGCGCAACTCCACGCCATCAGGCAGATCCACCACAACCGGCCAAGAGGCGTTGTAGGGAATCAAATAGGGTTGCTTGCCGAGGGACAAAAAGGATTTGCCTTTGGCTTGTTCCGACGTGCAAGCCATGCGCGTACTCAGCACAAGCACTGGTCCACTCACTTCAAACAGGGCCTTCCCAGAAGCTTTAGGCAGTCGCTGCATCGATAAAGACGGCCCCGACAAGCGCTTGACATTGCAATCAACCTCCACCTCCTTTCCCACGATCAACTGGATTCGCCAATCAAGTGGATGGCCCGAAATCATGGCGTCGTCACTCTTCGGCAGCAGGCCCGAAGGCTGAATCAGCCAACGCTTGAGGCCTTGCTTGGGTGCTGGATAACCACTCAGGTCAAGACGGGGAATTGCCACACCAGGAGCTGAAGCAGCCACCATCAGCAGCGGCAGTGCCAGCCTCAAGAATCCCAGACCCATGGTCATACCCACACGGCAACAGAATGCAAGCA
>JBDQPG010000045.1:0-17636 GCA_040260695.1 Synechococcus sp. SFB_27S_18OctNov_coas_78
AAGGTGCGAACGGAGAAGGTGGAGCCGTTGTTGAGGATGCCCATGGTTTTGATCCGGTGAGAGTGTTGTGGGGAGAGTTGTGTTTCCCCCGATGAACACACCATCACCGGAATCCATGGCAGGGGAGATGATCTGAGACAAGCGGCCCTGTGAGCTTGCTCACAGGTTGTTGATCAGCATTGAAGGAACAACGTCTGCGAGGCTCGTGCCCCTTCTTAAACTCATGACTGCTTTCTGTTTTCACGACCTCATTTCTCTGCTGCAGTCCAGGGACTGGCTCTTCCTCACTGAGCTATTGGCAACCCAATAACCATTGAAAAACCCCACCTTGCGATGGGGCTGTGAGGTGATTTCTCAGTGCAAGCTTTAGCGATATTGATCCTATCTTTTTAATCGGCAATATTATAAGGTTATCCTCCTGATATTCAAAAATTTATTCTTTATCCATCTCTAAAAGATAGGGTGCAATAAAGCCATTGTATTCAAGCTTTTTTTTGGATGATAGTCCTTTCCATCCATTGACATGTTTTCTGCATTCTGATTCGCCGCAGAGACATGGGTTTGGAAAATATTCGATTGAATAGTTTCTCATCGCATAATCAAAAGTGATTTCCTCCCCTTTATGGATACTTCTGAAAGCAATGAAATCATGGGCACCAGATTTGTTAACTGATATTCCGCATGATGGGTTGCATGAGTGATTGACCTTGCTGATCAATCCCCCGTGCTGAACATGTCGTGAAGCTGAGATCTGCGAGGCGTGGGAGTGGTTAGCTTCTAATTCTTCCTCAATGATCCCAATCATAACAATTTCGCCGATTGAAAATGATTTTGTGGAAAATACACCTTCCCCTCGTCCTGGAGTGGCTTTCAATTCGTATCCAATTGTCAAAATATCATCCTTTAAAAATTTACCTTCTACGAATTGTTTGTTTTTTGCAATGAGTATATAAACTTGTTTTTTTGCATTATTTTTTCGTGTCGGTTATTCTATCATTTTTTTCTCTGCAAATTTGCATATTTTCGTTTGTCTCGGATCCAGGACTTCTCTGTTGTTGGCATGATGCTCGAATTTTAAGATTATTCTTCGCGCTTGCTTAGCTTGTTTGGTGCTCATTGAGTGGGCACAAATGGATTGTATTGGTTGATGTGCTTGTTGACTGCCTTCCGCTGGTTGGTTATGGCATCTGATCTTTTGATCGTTTTGCATGAGGAGTAAGCCATTACGGTAATAGTTGTTTTTATTGTTGTTCAGCACGCGTGTCTCTCTTGGTTTCGGTTAGCTGCGAATGATTGATCTGCTGAAGTCTCATTTCGCTCTATGTACGCCAGCCTGTCTTCCGTGCTTTTTCGTTGATTTGATGGCTTGCTTGGATCCAAAACAGACTCCTTTTGGCCAGTCCGTCCTGCTCAATCCCTAGCCTGAGAACCATTGTCTCTGAGTTGTTGCCCGGGGGTTGCATCGCGGGCACTGCTTATCTGGAATTTCTTCCACCAGCCGATGGTTTAGCGCTCGAATCGCCCCTGTTTCGCCTCGGCATCTGGCTTTATCGGCGCTTGGGGACGTCGCCTTGATTCAGGGTGAACGACGGCTGATCAACTGGTTGTGTTATCTATAGATCACGCCAAAGAGCCCGATATAGGGACCACTGCGCGAGAGCCGATAACCTTTTTTTCAATGAACCGAAGAACACTCACTCCAGAGCGGGGCAACTCACCTTCGCGAGGAAATGCATCCAAGCCAACCAAAAAGCAACCAGAATTAATCACTTGGGAAGAAATAATCGGTAAGCGCTAGATATTGCGTCTTCAGGTGACCTCTGGCCGCTACATGTGGTGCTTGGATTCATTCGCTCCCGCTCGACGCCTTGTTCATCCCCTTGCGCCCTTTGCTTCTCGTGCCTGCACTCGTGCCGACTTGTTTTCAGGCCACCCTTTTTGATTGCTAGTGAGGTTTTGTTGATGGCCACACCTCTGAAAGGGATTCGAGGGTTCCAGTTGTGTCGTAGCGACGCACGATCTGTTGGTATTGACCGGTGGAGTCCAGCCATCGCAATCCACAAGCCGTGAAGTCATTCATCTGCCGGTTCCGTGCATCAAGCAATATCTCCACACCAGGCTCGGGCTGCCAGATCGTCCAGTCTCCGCAAGGCGTCGATTTGCACTGAATCGGCTGAGACGGTGGGCTTGGTTCATTCCCCCTTTTTGTTTCCACGATGTAGACCACCTGGTCCACACCGTGGTGTCCGTAGCGGGCAACAATTCGCCGACGATCCTCACCAGAAACAACGCTCAGTTCTCCAACCCAGCCAAAGGGGGTGACGGAGCTTGGACCCAGCGACCATGCCCCTGAGCCGTTCACTTGCATGGAGAACGGCACTGTTTCGAAGTTCATCGACCGCTGTTGCCCTGTGCGCTTGTATGTCAGGCAGTTCTCAATCACGCCATCACGTTCCTGCACCTTCAGCGACGTTGTGAATCGCTCTTCTTCCGTGCCACTGCTGTTTAAGCGCATAAAGCATCCTTGCCATAGGCCCTCGTTGTGAAGCAAGAGGGAGGCGCGGGGATCATGCATGGTTGGAGATCAATCGATCGATCATCCATCGTGGCGGTTACAGCCGAAATGCAGGCATTGCGCCTTGTGTTCGATTCAGTCGTTCATGCATCGTTCCAGCACTGATGCTTTTGAGACCTGCAGGAATTGATAGATCAGCAGATCACGCCAAACTTGTAACGTGATTTTGCGTTTTTACAGTACAGATTTATGTGCTTTTGGCGCCGTGATGGCGTTCCAGGGAAAGTTGAAATAACCACTTCTCCGTACAACTTGGCCAACAATAATTTAAATGTATTGAGAATTATGTGTGTGCCGATCGCAGTCAAAGAACAAATCTGGGGGGGGTATTCCCCCCAGACTTGTTGCTCATCCTGGAAGAACGCACGTCCCTTCGTTCTCCCGAGCCTGATGAGTAAACGACATGATTGACCACCGTTAACACCCCCATATGCGGTCTATTGAATCAAAGGCCGGGTGAGCCATCGCTCCCAGACATCAATGTATCGTGTGGGATTTCGTCTTGTTATCTCTGGGCAAGATGCGTGAAATGCATGTGGGACGACGACCAACATCCCTGTCTGGGGATCCCGTCCTCAGCTGCCATGCATTTTGATTTTGCTGGAACCCATGGACGAGGGCTTTTGGAGCCTTCCCCTTGAGCCCATTGAGGTGACCTATTGCTTCATCACTGGGGACCATCGAGCTGGTCTGCGACCTGCTGTCCGTGGGATCGGCGAAGTAACGAATCTCCTGGCGTGGGTATGCCTCTCGAATGGCTTGGATCAACATCCAGGTGGCGGCATCGAGGTGCGTGACCTCTCCAAGGATCACCAGCTTTTTGACCTCCAGCTGCGCCATTCAGGCTCTGATTGGGTCGCGGTTCATGTCGCCGTTAATCGCACCCAGTAGGGATTCAATCGATGCTTCCAACCCTGGCCTTTCTATCCCTGATTTGACTAGATCCCCAAATGGGGGATGGCCTTAAATAAAATCTCACCCGCATGGGTGATGTGGTTCTGATTGATGTCGGCGAAGGTGTGTTCACGGGGCGAGAGCCTCACATTTCATATCAATCAAATGAGCTTTCATCCTTTTCTTCGACATAAGAAACAACCAGCTGAACTTTGGGAACAAAAATGGTGTCCTGTGAATCAGCACGGAACTGCTAAAGCTGAGATTCATCGAAAGGTGATCCAAATGGTGACACCAATGAGCGAACAAGATGCCAAGTTGATGCTTAGAGATATGGGCCAACGAGTTTGATTCAATAATTTGATCTCTCAGCTGTCGGGAAGCCTGATGTCTGCAATGGGGATGGGGATCTCATGCGCAGGCTGAAAGCAATACAAAACCCGTAAGGGAAAAGCAAGGGGCGTTGATTGTCGCCATCGATCTCCCGACCAATCACATTCGACTTATCAGAGGAAAAACATGTCAGCAACAACCGCTAAAGCTCATCTACTCGACCTTCTTCTTGAACCCCTCAGAGGATGTTCAGGGCTCGGTACCTATCGACAGGACCTGATGAACCAAGTGCTAAAAATGCCAGTTCTAGAAGTCCAAGACCGATTAGAACATCTTCAACGAATCCACTTCCCAGGAGCATGAACCTCACCCCGTCGCAAGGCGGGGTTTTTTGCGAGGCGAGGACGACTTCTTGTTGTTGCCCACTTGTCATCACACACGATACAAACATGATGCTTGCTCTTCTTAAAGGGGCTATTGATGGTACTGAGAGCTCATGATGCTGACGATCAAGGTTTCGCTGTCGCTTCGGTTTGACGTGCTTTAGAAGCTTTGTGGGCTAGATCACAGGCATCTTTGACGTCGCTTATCATCCGTGCCATTGATTCGAGAGATGGTGTATTCATCGGGGAAACACATCTCCCGGCAACACACTCATCGGATCAAAACAATGGCTACGCCAATCCTTGTCAATGAGATCAAAGCAACGGGTAGGGTTTTAAATAATGATGTTTATGTGTGGAGAGGTGGAGATACATCATTCTTGTATCTGAACTATTCAAGCTCAAACGTTAATATTGAAGGGACAGATTCCAGTGATCATGTTTTTCGTATGGTTGTAGAAGCGACTCCAAGGCTAATGTTGAGGCGGGAGATGGAGACGATACGTTTATGATGTATGGCAATATAACAGTAAGGTTTTACGGTGGATCAGGTGATGATCATGCGACTATAGATCTTACCAGTCAAAAACAATATCTTTTCGGGGGGATGGTGATGACACCTTGATCTCATCCAATGAACACGATTTTTTAATTGGAGGAGATGGTCATGACAAGATTTTAGGGTCAGGTGGGAACGATAAGATTGGAGGAGGAAGTGGTGCGGATTGGTTGCAGGGAGATTCAGGAAATGACTATTTAATCGGAGATGAGGGCAATGATTACCTTGCAGGAGGCGGTGGTGCAGATACGTTAATTGGTGGCGCTGGCCATGATTGGCTTACGGGTGGTGGTGGCAGCGATACTTTTGATCAGAGGGATCAAAGAGGAAGTCTTGATTTCACAGGAATTGCAGACTTTAGTTTTGAAGATGGAGATAAAATTAGGGTTAATGCTGATTCATTGCACGGCATTCCCTTTAATGGTTCCCCGCAGGTCACCAACGATCAACCAGGAGATTCTGTTTTGGCGGTCAGGGTCACAACAGAGGATAATGCCTTCCTTGTTTGGGGATTTGATACCAGCACATCCAATTCACAAGCAGCATTTGAGATCATGTGACGCATGGTGTGTGACGCTGATTTCAAGCGGCTGCAAGGACAAAGCTTGAATCAAAGTCACATGAATCAAAAAGCAAGAGGCGTTGTGATTGTCGTGATCAATCTCCCGATAAGATTTCCCCTTCAAACTCCGTCCACGTTACGGGGTTTTTTGCTGTCATTGAGTTAAAAACATTAATTGATAGGTTCTATATTTCATCTGTTGGCAACCAAGAGATGAGCTTTAGCCCTGAGAAAGTTTTCATGATTGCTGGGTTTGATTCTGATTTAACTGGCTCTATTTCAGGGATGAAAGAAGGAATCTTTGCTATCGCCTCCAGTAAAAAAGCTCTCAAGACTCTGATGCAGTCCGATACGGATGTGGACTACGACGCAAAGAAAGGCAAGCTGTACTTCTTAATGCCAAGGGTGAGAAGAAAGGCTGGGGTTCCATGTAAGTGGATGGCCTGATGGCCAGGTTAAAAAAAACCTGCACTTTGTGCGGAGCTGTTTCAGGATCTGCCGGCTCGGGACGCTGAAGTGGTGTTTTGGATGCTGGATGCAAGCCTGGTTAAGGGAAATGAGGTTCTGCCGATATGGGGTGATTGCGACCACTGAGAGGAGGTGGTCGCTGGCCTGAATGAACCAACCGAATCAATCGCCCCCAGAGTTTGCAAATACCAACACAAAGCAGGATTTGTAAAGTTCGTTCTTTCGGCTTGCATCTTCCTCGCAGTGGCCTGGATCCGCAGCGCATTCGGCGCAGCCCTTCTCCAGCCCATAAAGAACCGCCCCTTGCGGAGCGGCGGAGATGTCAGTTGGGGGCTGACTTTCTAGCGAGTCGGGGAGACAGGATTCGAACCTGCGGCATCTTGCTCCCAAAGCAAGCGCGCTACCAAACTGCGCCACTCCCCGGCACCACACCAGATTAACTGTCGGCGGTCAGCCGTTCCGCAAGAGCAACACCACTGCGGATCGCCCCTTCGCCTGTTCCGAAGTGAGGGCCCTCAATCCAGTCGCCGCAAAAGCCAACAGCGCTCCGGCGACACCACTGCAAATGACTTGGTACGGGGTGATTGAGGGGTTGTGCTGCTCCCCAGCGCATCACACCCATGGTTCGAGCTGATGGCAAAGCCTTGCAAAGGCCAGGCCAATGCACGAGGAGTTCAGGTAGGACAGCTTTTAAGCGCTTGGCCTCGGATTCAAGCAATCCGGGTTGGGTGCTGGGATCGATCGTTGCGCCGTTGTGTATCCCATGGGCCACCAAGCCAAGCCGATCATCGCTTTGGCGATGGAGCAAGAGCCGTTCCACGTCCCAGCGCTCTTGTGCTTCTGGGTTGAGCCAGATCTGCCAGGGCCAAGGAGGGTTGTCTGGAGGAACTTCACCTAAATCGAGCATCAGGTTCCAACGCACAGTGGATGCACTCGCCTCCAAGGTTGTGAGGACGGCATCCAACTCGGGGTCGTCTCCCTTTGGAACGGCGGTTCGCAGCGGCACATCCTTCCAATTGAGCATCGCTAGCGACCGTGGATGGGCAAGCAAGTTGCCACTCATCACCAAGCGCTTGGCCTGGAGTTGCCAGCCCTCGGATTGATCCGACAGCAACCACTGGTCTGGGGAGCGTTGGAGCCAGCGAACCCGCCGGCCGAAGTGGGTCACCAGGTTGCTTGAGCTGCGTTCCAGCAGCCCTTCACAGAGACTCGCCATGACAGGCGTGCCGGTCCACCAAAGACCTTCAGACGCACAAGGCGGATCCCCGTTCACAATTTGTCCGTTCTCATCAACAACAACCTCGTTATTCACGACGTGTTGCAGGATTCCGGCCTTTCGCAATGGCTCTAGCAATGCATCCACGGCCGGTGGAAGGGTTTCACTCAGGCTGATTGCCGGCGCCCCATGGTTGATGCACCAGCTTGGGTCGGTGCGACTGCGGCGACTGGCTGTTCGTCCTCCGGGACCTCGCCCGGCTTCCACGAGAGCAATGCGGCCCTGAAATCCCAGTCGCTTTAATGACGCCAGGAAGCTACATCCACCAAGACCGGCTCCAATAACAACAAGGTCGTAGTGATTCACGCGGTGCGATTACATCCAGTAGCGCTCTGCCGCTGCTCTTGAGAAAAGACCCCCCAAGAGCGCTAGCAAGATCGTGACTCCGAAAAAGATGAAATAAGCCATTCGAAATCGTTGACCAGAGCTATGAAGTTGACGCTTTCTAACAGCAAGAAAAAGAAGAAAGACGATGCGTCTTGAGACGGCATCATTCCGTAAGAATGGGTCGCCTGAGATTCGAACTCAGGACCAGCCGGTTAAAAGCCGGATGCTCTACCGCTGAGCTAGCGACCCTTGCCGCATGGGCATGCCGATTCCGGCACCAAAGGAGAGTATCACTTGGTCTGCCATCAACGAAGAGACTGATGGGCAATGACATCCCAGCCATGCCAGCGCAGCTTCCTTGGCCGAATCCCTCGATCGTTACATCCGCTTGGGTGGCTCCGAGTGCCGTGGTGATCGGTGACGTTTCAATGGCTGATGGAAGCAGTCTTTGGCCCACGGCAGTGGCAAGGGGAGACATGGCGTCCATCTCCATCGGAGCGTTCAGCAATGTCCAAGACGGTGCGGTGCTCCATGGCGATCCGGGACAACCGGTCTGGATTGGTGAAGAGGTCACCATTGGTCACCGTGCCGTGATCCATGGAGCGACGTTGGGCAATGGCTGCTTGATCGGAATTGGCGCCATCGTTTTGAACGGCGTCACCGTTGGCGAGGGTGCCCTCGTTGCGGCCGGTTCTGTGGTGACGAAAAACGTCCCAGCGCGAACGATGGTGATGGGAATTCCGGCCAAGGTGTGTCGAGAACTCTCTGTGGAGTGCGTGGAGGAGCAGCAAATCCATGCCCGCCGCTATTCGGATTTGGCTCAACTGCACGCGCAGCGTCCCGATTGATTGCATCGAAATGGATCAGCTCGAAGGAAAAAGCTCAATATCTGGTGTGTTGTCCGTAAGATCACCGAACGCATTTTCCTGTTCCAAGCATGGTCCGAGTTGCTCTTGGCCTGGTTCTGATCCTTGCCATCGTCGGTTACTCGGCTTTCAGTGTGATAACCACTGGTCAGGTGCTTGGGATCGACGCCCGTGTCTTCCTTGTGATTGCTCCGATCCTTGCGGCGCTCAGCTGGGCTGCCTTCAACATTGGTCGTGCTGCTGTCGGGCAACTGCAGCTTTTGTTAAAACGCAGCCGCGCTTGATTCCAGTCTTTAAAAATTCGTAGGCTGAGGGCTGTCAAGGACGCTCTGTTGCCCAACGATCGATCCGTCACTGTGCTGGGAGCTGGTCTCGCCGGTACTGAAGCGGCCTGGCAAATTGCTTCCGCCGGACTGCCGGTCACACTGGTTGAGATGAGGCCGGTGCGTCGCTCTCCTGCGCACCACAGCAGTGATTTTGCTGAGTTGGTTTGCAGCAACAGTTTTGGTGCTCTCAGTAGCGATCGTGCCGCCGGCTTATTGCAGGAAGAGTTGCGACGGTTGGGGTCTCTTGTGATTCGTACTGCCGACGATCACGCTGTCCCCGCCGGAGGGGCTCTCGCCGTTGATCGAGGGCGTTACAGCGCCGCACTCACTGAGATCCTTGACCAACATCCACTGGTCACGATCGAGCGTCGCGAGCAGATGGCTCTTCCGGCTGGTGATGCCGTGACTGTGCTTGCAACGGGTCCATTAACAAGTGATTCCCTTGCGCAAGATTTGCGCGGGTTCACCGGCAGGGACGATTGCCATTTCTTCGATGCGGCGAGCCCCATCGTCCATGGCGACAGCATTGACCTGAATTTGGCCTTCCGGGCGAGTCGCTACGACAAAGGCGACGCGGACTACATCAACTGCCCGATGAACAAAGCCGAGTTTCTCGCTTTCCGAGAGGCTCTGCTGGAGGCTGAACAGGCGGACCTCAAGGATTTTGATCAAGAGAGTGCCAAATTTTTTGAGGGTTGTCTGCCGATTGAGGAGTTAGCCCGCCGTGGTGAAGACACCATGCGTTATGGCCCTCTGAAGCCCATTGGTCTTTGGGATCCCCGCTGGGGAGACGTCAACGATCGAGACGTACGGCGGGCTAAGCGGGCCTATGCCGTTGTTCAACTGCGACAGGAAGATAAGGATGGTCGCCTTTGGAATCTTGTGGGGTTCCAGACCAACCTCAAATGGGGTGAACAGAAGCGGGTGTTGCAGATGATTCCCGGCTTGGCCCAGGCGGAATTTGTTCGTTTTGGCGTGATGCATCGCAACACCTTCCTCGAATCGCCCCAGCTGCTAGAGCCAACGCTGCAGTTCCGCACTCGTCGGCATCTCTTGGCTGCAGGGCAGATCACGGGAACCGAGGGCTATGCGGCGGCCGTCGCTGGGGGTTGGCTCGCGGGAACCAATGCGGCTCGTCTCGTGCGGGGTTTGGATCCCATCGCGTTGCCCAACACCACGATGGCTGGAGCCCTCACCCACTTCGTGAGCGAAGCGCCCACGAAGAAGTTCCAGCCGATGCCCCCCAACTTTGGGCTGTTGCCAGAGCTACCCGAACGGATTCGTGATAAACGGGCCCGTTACGGCGCCTATCGCGATCGTGCCTTGGCTGATTTAAGCCAAGTTATGGAGAAAACTTGTGAAAGGGTTGGGTAACAGCTTCGCTTGGCGTTACATGTCGCCTGGTGTTTTGGTTCTCGTCGAACAAAATGGCGCTGAACCAGCTCCTTGGATATGACGTCAACGCAGCGTCTCGTGGCTTCCCCAGACCGTTCGAACAGGGAGTGGCGCAATACGTCTGCATTTGCTGCGCTGACACGTGACGGTGAGATTCGAGCGTGGGGAAATCCAGCGTCAGGCGGCTTGCTTTCCGCTGAAGCTCAAGCGCTTAAGGGTGTGAAACAGATCTATTCCACGACGTCTGCTTTTGCTGCCTTGAGCGATGAAGGTCGTGTTGTGGCTTGGGGCAATGAGGGGGGAGATACAGGTTCCGTTTCAGATCAACTAGCCCACGGAATTCGCTCGATTGCATCGACAAGCGAAGCATTTGCAGCGCTCGATCTCAATGGTCGTGTCACCACATGGGGTAATGCTCGTATGGGAGGTGATTCCGATGACTTGATTGATATTCTGTCTTCTGGAGTCGTACAACTTTTTTCAACGAATGGAGCTTTTGCGGCTTTAAAAAAAGATGGCTCGGTGATTGGTTGGGGAGATGAGTTTTCAGGGGGCTTTAGGGGTAAGTCTGGAATTGATGTGGCTAAAAATGTAAAAACAATTTCCTCGACTTCTGGTGCTTTTGCTGCCTTGCATCAAGACAATACAGTCACAACCTGGGGCTATTTTAACAATGGTGGTGAGCCGGCAGGGCAGGCGTTGGTGGCTTTGAAGTCGGGTCAGGTTGAGACGGTGTTCAGTAACGAATTTACTTTCGCGGCTCTGTTGAAAGATGGCACAGTTGTTGCCTGGGGTGGACAGTATTCGGGTGGCGATGTTTCCCCCGTAGAGAGTCTGTTGGTAGACGTTAAACATATCGTTGGTAATCGCAATGCTTTTGCAGCCATGACTGGCAAGGGTGCTGTTGTGAGTTGGGGGATTTCTGGTGCTAATTATATTGATGTTTCTGATCAACTCTCTTCCGGTGTTGTTGAGATCGTTGCATCCGATCAAGCATTTGCTGCGCTTAAAGCCGATGGATCTGTTGTGACATGGGGCTCTGATCTTTACGGAGGAGATAGTTCAGATGTGTCCTCGTTGTTGAGTGGTGGTGTGGTGGAGCTAACGGCTTCGGAAGGCGCTTATGCCGCCCTTAAGCGAGACGGTAGCGTCGTGACTTGGGGGAATCCTTCGCAGGGGGGTGATCTTTCATCACTCAACGGCTTGCTATCCAGTGGGGTTTCGAAGGTTTACTCCAATCAGTCTGCATTCACTGCTTTAAAAGTTGATGGCACAGTGGTGAGTTGGGGAAGTGAGGAGAATGGAGGCAGTACGCGTTTTGCTACAGGAGGTGATTTAAAGCAGATTGATAATCTCGCGGATGTTTTTACAGATGCCTACATTGGAAAATCTTTTCGGCAGCCTTTTGATGCCAATGCTGGTTTGATTCGTAGGGTTGAGATAAATCCTGTTGGTGCTCTTTTTTCTGAAAAAAAGAAGAACGACAAAATCATAGGCACATCGAAGCAGGATCTCTTTGTTAATGGATATGGTTCTGATCGTTTCATGGGTCGTTCTGGCTCAGACATCTTTTGGTTTAATACCAAGGAAAAATTTGGGAAGAAGCATGCGGACAAGATCTGGGACTTCAATCCGAAGAAAGATGTGATTATTTTTGGTTCGGAGAGGTTTGGTTCGATGAGTCAGTCCCCAAAATTTCTTTCGGTTGATAAGAAATCAGATTATAAGAAAGCTCAACTGTCTGATATTGAGTTCATCTATTCAACTAATAATGGTAAGCTTTTCTTCAACGCAAATGGGGATCAGCCAGGCTTGGGGAATGGCGGACTGTTTGCGTCGCTCAGGAAGAGTCCAGATCTTTTCATCGACTCGATTGGTTTCACCGTATCCGTCTGATGTGTCTTGGCTTCGCTGAAGCATTTTGCTTTCAATGAAGGATACATTTTTATTCTTCATTGTTTCCTGTGGATGCTTTTAAGAGTTTCTCAGGAAGCATTTTAGGAACTCGACATTTGCATCGTTTTTAGAGGCATTAAATATTTACTGCGATCTTGTCAATGCTACTGATCGGTCTACATGTTTTGAGGGCTAATCGTTTTTCTCAAGGTGTAAAGCGTGAAGGAAAATCTAACTCAGATTGGCTGAGGCCTGAGCATTGCGTTGCGAGCAATCCGTCTGGAATGTCACCGTCCAGCAACTAATACGGCCTGCTGGTGTGGTGGTTTGCATCAACCCTCTGCGGGTGCAAAACGGGATTGTGAACGATGGGCTGGGCTACCTAATTGATCAACGGTGCACCCTTCCTTTAATGATTTGGATCCAACTCTGCAGGCTGCCCCCTAGCGTCACCCTTAGTGGTGTTCAAAGCCTTGAGCGATCAGCAGCAATGGGATGCCGTCGTGATCGGCTCCGGAGTGGGGGGGTTGGTCACGGCGAGCCAGCTCGCGGCAAAGGGGGCCAAAACGCTGGTGCTGGAGAGATACCTCATTCCTGGGGGGAGCGGAGGCGCCTTTCATCGGAACGGCTACACCTTTGATGTGGGTGCTTCGATGATTTTTGGGTTCGGGGAGAAGGGTTACACCAATCTGCTGACGCGGGCCTTGGCGGACATCGGGGAACGTTGCGACACCATTCCCGATCAGGCCCAGTTGGAATATCACATGCCTGGCGGGTTACGCATTGCCGTCGATCGCGATTACGACACCTTCATTGCCGATCTTTCGGCCCGCTTCCCCCATGAAGCCGAGGGAATTCGGCGCTTCTACGACGCTTGCTGGCAGGTGTTCAACTGCCTAGATGCGATGCCGTTGTTGTCGCTTGAGGATCCCGCATATCTCACCAAGGTTTTTTTTAAAGCGCCTTTTGCCTGCTTGGGGTTGGCTCGCTGGCTTCCCTTCAACGTGGGGGCCGTGGCGCGTCAGCACATCAAAGACCCGCAGCTGCTGAAGTTCATTGATATCGAATGTTTTTGCTGGTCGGTGATGCCGGCCGATCGCACACCAATGATCAATGCTGGCATGGTGTTTTCCGACCGACATGCGGGTGGAATCAACTATCCCAAAGGCGGGGTGGGTGTGATCTCGCAAAAGCTTGTGAACGGGTTGGAGCGCCATGGCGGAGCGATTCGCTACAAGGCCCGCGTGACCAAGGTGTTGATTGAGAACGGCCAGGCGGTTGGTGTGAAGCTGGCCGATGGTGAAATCATCCATGCCAAACGGGTGATTTCCAATGCCACCCGCTGGGACACCTTCTCCGGTGAGGTGGGAGGGGCGAAGGGGAAAAGTCAGGCCCTGGTCGACCCCGAGCAAACTCCAGCGAAGGAGAAGGTTTGGCGCCGACGCTATGTGCCTTCGCCCTCGTTTTTATCGCTCCACCTGGGCGTCCGTGCCGATCTGATTCCGGCAGGCACCCATTGCCATCACTTGTTGCTGGAGGATTGGGAGCGGATGGAAGACGAGCAGGGCGTCATCTTTGTGTCGATGCCATCTCTGCTCGATCCCGATTTAGCGCCAGCAGGGCATCACATCGTCCATACATTCACGCCGTCATCGATGGAAGCGTGGAAAGGACTGAGTCCTTCGGATTACAAAGTCAAAAAAGAGGCGGATGCGGCGCACATGATTCAACGCCTGGAGGCGATTCTGCCGGGTCTCTCTGAGGCGATCACCCACAAGGAGATCGGAACACCCCGCAGCCACCGTCGTTTCTTGGGACGTTTCCAAGGCAGTTATGGCCCGATTCCAGCGATGCAATTGCCGGGGTTGTTGCCGATGCCGTTCAATCGCACGGGGGTGAAGCATCTGTATTGCGTGGGGGATTCTTGTTTCCCCGGGCAAGGTCTCAATGCGGTTGCCTTCAGTGGTTTTGCCTGCGCGCATCGGGTTGGTGCCGATTTGGGCTTGAACCCTTGGGCTCTGCCGGCATGACGGGCTGATTAGCCTTTCGCCATTGGAGAGATGTGATGCCGACCAATCCGCAGCCATCGTCTGAAGAGCTAGCGCGATATCTGGAGCAGCGCGGGGACATCCATAAACCATGGAATCTCCAAATCCTTCGGCTCCAGAAACTCAAGGAGTCCAAAAACACGATGGATCCGATGGAGTACATCGCCAAGATTCAAGAGGCCCACGCTGATCTGATGCGCTTGGGCAAATTTTGGAAGGGTCGAGAAGCCGAAGTGTTTGATGGCGCCTATGTGCCGTCCGAACAAATTGAGCCGTTGCCCGGATCACTCGACGATCGCTGAACCCCATGGAACGTTTTGGTCTTTCACATCTCATTCGCTTCACCCTGTTGAGCTTGTACGTGGCTTTGGTGCTGCCGTTGCCCGTCTTGGCTCCCCAAGCCTTGAGGCTTTGGATGGTGGGTGGCTTGATTTTGGGGCTTGTGTTGGTTGTGGGCTTGTTGAGCGAGCAAGTGGAAACCGATGCTGCAGGCCTTCGGGTGCGTTATCCCGGTTGGATCAGTTGGTTGTTGCGTCGGAGTTGGTCGATGAATTGGGCCGATATCCGTGCGCTTGTCCCCGTTGGGACCAGCCAGGGTGGAACTGTTTACTACTTAAAAGCCACCGACTGTCGGCATCAACTTCTTCCTCAGCGCATCGAGCGGTTTGATCTATTTCTAAGTGTGCTGAATCAACGGGCTTCAATCTCAACGAAAGGGATCGGACGACTGACTCCTCCTTGGACTTATCAAGTACTGGCAGTACTCGCCGCTGTGATGGTGCTTGGAGAGCTGGCTTCGGGTTTAGCGATCAGCCAGGGTTGGATCAGCTTGCCGGCAAATTATCCAGGCTGAAGCGATAGCCCCTTTGACGCACGGTGGTGATACCTCCGCCTTCTCCAAGGCCCGCCTGTTCTAGCTTGCGCCGCAAGGTGAGCACTTGAGTATCCACAGAGCGAGGGCCACCACTGAAGGGGGGCCATGCCATCCGAAGCAATTCTTGGCGGCTGCGCACCAGGCCTGGGGGCATCAACAAGGCGCAGAGCAGAGCAAATTCCCGGGGGCTGAGTTCCACCGGTTTGTCGCGGAGGGTGACCTGCCTCAACAGGAGATGCACTTCCAGGGGACCGACGGTGACCCGCTCTTGAAGACCGCTGTGCCCTCTCTTTAAAAGGGTTCGGCAACGGGCCGCTAACTCTTCCAGGCCAAACGGCTTGCGCAAAACATCGTCTGCTCCATCGTCCAGCAGACCAACGACGGGCTCAGCACCGCTGCGGGCTGTCAGGACGATGACTGGGCAGCGCAATTGTCCGGCAAGGCGTAGGGCAGAACTCTGCTCGAGGATCTCTGCACTCACGAGGAGATCAGGAGACTGGTCCTGACAAACGTCGAGGGCTTCGACTGCTCGTCCCACGGCGGCTGTGAGATGACCGTCTTGACGAAGACGTTGCACCAAAACAGTGCGCAGGGTGGGATGTGGCTCAACCACCAGGACACGTGAGGGCTCTAGACCGCTTCCGGAGGCAGGCAGGGTGATGGCCTGATCAGAAGGAGCGCTCGACTCAGTAAGTAAGTCTTGTGGCGTTGAGGTCACTGGATCGAACAATGCGCGACTAGGCTAGTACCAATTTCATCGCATGCTGGTAGCGAGAGCTGCCGTCTCCAACCAATGACGTCACTCGATGACCCACAGGCCATCCGTCATTTTCAGTCGATTTGTGATGCGTGCCAGGAGCTCACGACGCGCTATCACACACCATCCGAGCTGCGTCTCTACGCAGACGGATATCTTCATGCGCTTCGAAAAACCGGCGCGCTCGACCTGCGTGATCAACATCGCCTCGAGCAGCTAATCGACCGCTGGATCATGGATCCGTCGAGTTTCATTGGCCCCGATGGAGATGTCAGCACGCTGTACATGCAGCATCCCCACGGTTACTAAATCGGCTTAACTCGCGAGAGCAATCTCAAGCTTTTCCTTGAGTTCGCCGGAGTTATACATCTCGATCAGGATGTCCGATCCACCCATAAATTCCCCCTTCACATAGATCTGAGGAATGGTTGGCCAACTTGAGAATTCTTTGATTCCCTGACGAATCTCCATGTCGGAGAGCACATCGAAGGTCTCAAACGTCACCCCAAGGGAGTGAAGGATCTGCACGACGTTGTTGGAGAAGCCACATTGCGGCATCAACTTTGAGCCCTTCATGAAGACGAAGATTGGGCTCGTCGCGATCAAGCTTTCGATGCGTGATTTGGTGGAAGCGTCCATGACGAGGAAAGAAGGTCTCGAGAACTAGGAAGGGACTGAGGTGCTGAGCGCTAAAGCATGAATGGCCTCACTGGCGAGTTCTTGCTGAAGTGCTCCATACACCATCTGGTGTTGACGGATGCGCGATAGGCCATCGAATGCGGAAGAAACCACACTCACCTGAAGATGATCTCCGCCGCCCGTGAGATCTTCAACGGTCACCGTTGCATCAGGAATGGCACGTTGGATCGCAGATTCGACCGCGGACGGCTGCACCATGACAAATAAGGCCTAATTCATTGATGTTGGCAGATGAACTCAGCTACCTGGTCGTGATGCGCCCTTGAATTCGGTTTCAACAAAACCGAGTTCGACGAGGCTCTGATAAGCCTTCTGACCCTGGGGTTTGGATGGTGTGACCAACATGACGACTTCCACGAGAACTGGAACAGCCTTGGTTGGTTGATTTTGCCGGCGGAAGAGAGCAGCAAGCCGAAGGTTTGCTTCTGCTTGAAGGTTCAGCGCTTCTCGACCTTTGGTATCCATCTCACGAGGAATCCGAGCATCCAAACCACGAAATGCGCCTCCCAAGCTCCGATAGAAGTTCAACAAAAGACGAGATGCTTCGCGAGCTTTCTCGTATTTGGCTTGTGCCGTAGCGAGGTCTCCACGGGATGCTGCAGCGTCACCACTCGTGATCAGCGCCTGAACAGCTGTTGGATTGAAGCCACTATCGCTTTGTGCCAAAACCCTGTCACTAGGGGCTTGTTGGGCATGGATCGGGGGAGCTGTGACGCCAAGGGTGGCCACCAAGGCGGCAGCCGTCAGCAGGGAACGACAACCCATGGGGTCAATCGGAGCAATTTGGCCGAACTTTAGAAGGCTTGTAGTGGTCGTCCAACAGCCTTGCGGGCCGCTTGTTCAGCCGTATGCATCGCCGTGGTCAGTGCGTTGTTGAATTGCTGCGCTGCATCCCGACCCGTTTCTGTGGGTACGTGCAACGCCTCCCCAAAGCAAACCGCTGCACGACTAAACGGACGTGGTGGCGCTTGGCTGTAGCCCAGGCCCACTGGAATGACAGGCACTTGAACACCTCGGCTTTGGGCAAGTTGGGCTAATCGCATCAGTCCGGCGCGCACCTGAATCGGTGCATCAGTCCGTTGAATTCGCCCTTCAGGAAACATCACCAGCTGCTGGCCGCCGGCCAATAAATCAATGGCAAGCCGAAGTGTGGTCATCGATGGACGCCCTTGATTCACCGGGAAACAACCCAACCGTTGCAAGAACCATCCCTGCAGTCCTTTCATTTCGGTGGTGGTCACCATGAAGCGGCAATCTCGGCCCGTCACCCGTCGGCCTGCTGCCATGGGCAAGAGCAGTGCATCCCAACGGGCCCGATGGGTTGGGGCCAAAAGAACAGGTCCGTGGTGCGGCAGTCGTTCGCGATGCAGCACCAAGCGTTCGCGGAACTGCAAGGGC
>JBDQPG010000016.1:0-39527 GCA_040260695.1 Synechococcus sp. SFB_27S_18OctNov_coas_78
AGAAGGGTTGCTGTCCCATGGCCATTGGTCAGTTCAACAGGTTCGGCGTGCAGCAGAACTGCGGCAGCGATTGGTGGGTGCAGCGATCACCAAATACAACCTCCAAGCGGCTGCCTGGCAGCGCCCCGCCGGGACTCAGCGCGTGGTGTTGGTGGTGGGTCAAGTGGAAAGTGATGCCTCGATTCGGTTCGGTGCTCCTGGTGTTTGCACCAACCTCGGCTTGCTGCAGGCGGTGCGCGCCGCTGAACCTCAGGCCTATCTCGTCTACAAACCCCATCCTGATGTCATGGCAGGCCTCTGTCGTGCTGGAGAGGGGGAGGAGATCGCCCAGCGCTGTTGCGATGAAGTGCTGACATCGGGGTCGATCGATCAGCTGTTTACCCAGGTCGATGCGTTGCATGTGCTCACATCCCTGGCGGGATTTGAGGGGCTCCTGCGAGGTGTGGAGGTGCATTGCTGGGGGTTGCCTTTCTATGCGGGCTGGGGGTTGACCCGTGATCGTGAGACCTGTGCGAGGCGAGGCCGTTCCCTCGCGCTGGATGTGCTCGTGCATGCCGCATTGATCGAGTACCCCCGATATGTCAGTCGGGGGAGTGGTTGGTTCATCACCCCTGAGCAGGCCATTGATGAATTGATTGCCTGGAAAGAGGCGCCGCCCCCGCGCCGCACGCTGGTGCAGGCACTGTTTCGCCACTGGGGTCGCCTGCGCCGTCGTTAGGGCATGCCAGGATTTCGTTCAGATACACCCGATGGTGAGCGGTTTGGGTAGGGGACGGGCGCCGGCTCTGGTGCAAGTGCGCATTGATGGTCCAGTCCTCCTCTTGATGGGTCCGATTGGTCTGTTTTTTGCACGGTTTTGTAACCACCTCAGGGGCTGTGGCATCCCAGTCACCAAAGTCGCGTTTCCGCTGCGGGAATTTGGATTCCCGTCTGAGGTGACGGTGCCGTTCCGCGGTGATATGGAAGCGTGGCGTCCGTTTGTCCGACGTCTGCTCCAGGACCGCGGCATCCGCCACATTTTTATGTACGGGGATTTCATCATTCCCCACCGAATCGCGATTGAAGAAGCTCACTCGCTTGGTATCGAATCGTGGGTGTTTGAACTCGGCTATTTACGTCCGAACTACATCACCCTGGAGCGTGATCGAGTGAATGCTCGATCCAATCTCAATAAGCCGGTTGGCTTCTATCAGAACCTCGCTCCTGTGGATCAACTGCCCCAGGACATCGTCCTGGATCCTGGATCCCGATGGCGCAAGGCTTGGAAAGCGCCCACGTTTATTCAGCATGCTTTCACCGATTACCCAATCATCGAAGGGGAGCACAAACTGCAGCCCTCTCCCGGTTTTTTGTGGTGCCAGGTGCGCGGCAGCTGGCGCTATTGGCTCTATCGCTGGACCGAGCGAGATGTGAAGCGGCGACTGCTGGAGCATGAGTCATTTTTCCTGTCTGTTCTGCAGGTCTCTAGCGATTCTCAAATTCAAATGGGATCCCCCTACCGGGGCATGCACGATTTCATCGAAGACGTGATTCGCTCATTTTCAGAGCATGCCCATGCTTCCGATCAATTGGCCTTCAAGCATCATCCGCGCGATCGGGGCTACAACAATTACGCCCTGTTAATCGCTTTGTTGGCGCGCCGTTATGGCGTTGTCGGCCGGGTGCACTACTTCCACGATGGCCCCCTAAGCCGGTATCTCCGGACCTGTCGTGGGGTGATCACGGTGAACAGCACGGTGGGGCTTCAAGCCCTGTTCCATGCGGTGCCTACCAAGACGATGGGCAACACCTTCTACAACTTGGAAGGGCTGACGGATCAGAAGCCCCTCGACGACTTCTGGCGTGATCCTCAACCCAGTGACAGGCCGCTGTTTTATCGCTTCTACAACCATCTCGTGATGACCACGCAGGTGAATGGAAACTTCGACGGGGACTTCCCATTCCGCACCACCTTCCCGATCGGTCCGGAAGCCCGCCAGCTGGAGTCGCCTCCCACATTGACGGCGTTGAAGTCGCCGTTGGTTCGGAATCCTTTGGTCTTGGCTGCCCGGGTGGTGTCCCGCCTGACATGGGCCGGCCTGGGCTTTGTGCTGTACGGCCTGCAACTACCCGCGGCACTGCTCGGCCGACAGGACTGGGCGGCCCAATTGATGACCCTGGCCTCTGCTGTTGCGTTGCGGGCCCTTGGGGTGCAAGTGGTGGTGGATGACAGCCAGCGTTCTGAGCAGCCCGGCACTCCATTGGTGCACATTTTTAATCACCGCAGCCCCTGTGATGGCTTAGTGATTCAGGCGGTGCTCAAATTGCCTGGTCTCACGACGGCTCAGTTGCATCTGAAATGGGTGCTGCCTGGCTATGCAGCCGCGGCTCGGAATGCCGGTTCAGCGGTGCTCGATCATCGGCAGCCCCAGTCCCGTCTTGCAGGGCTGATGAGTGCATCCACGTTGTTGAGGGACCACGGTGAAATCATGATTGCCCCCAACGTATCGTTGGTCACACCGATTGAAGAGCGGGTGTCATCGAGTGCCTGGATGTTGGCGCAGCACTATGGCGGTAGCATCGTCCCATGGGTTTTTCGCTATGAGGGGTTGGACAGCGCGGTTGGTGCTCGCTACAAACCGTTGCGCTTGTTGTTGCGTCGTTTGACGGCACCGCTAGGAACGATTCACTGCCGTCGCGGGCGGTCATCTGAACTCAAGCTTCCTCTCGATCCCCGCGATCGCGATGGCTTTAGTCGTGCGGTGCAGCAGTACTACAAAGATCATCAAGAATGACTTCGATTTAATTGACTTTAGGAGTTGATTTTATGTATCCATGGTTCGCGGCTATTGATTCATTTTTTTTGATTTTAGTCCGGATCTGTGGTCGAATTTTATTTATTTGCCTGGCTTTCGTCGTTTATTTTTTTCAGTTGATTGCCCTGGGTCTCCAGCAGAAATTGTTGGCTTCAAGCCTTTTAGCCCTTGGGGCGAGGCTTGTTATGCGGGGTATGGGGGTCAAGGTTTTAATTCTGAACGAGGCTACTTCGCGCCTAGGGAAGAATCAACAGCCTATTGTTTATTTGTATAATCATCAAAATCCGCTCGATGTTTTTGTAATTCAAGGGTATTTGCGTATCCCAAGTCTGACAACTGCTGGTCTGCATTTAGGCCGGGTTTTTCCATGGTTTGCATTGTCGGCGTTGAATTCAGGGCATGTGTTGATGGATCACATGGATCCCTTCTCCCGGGGCTCTGCAATGCGTCGGTCTTCAGATGTAATTAGAAGATATGGAAGAATAATAATAGCTCCAAATGGATCGCTTAAAACATCTATTTTTCAGCGTGTATCTGCAAGCGCCATGGTTTTAGCAAAAAAGCATCAAGCACTGATTATTCCTTGGTTTTTTTTCTATAGCAATCTCAAGATTTCTGAAAAAGATTTCTATGATCCCCTTGCTCTTTTGATAAAAAGATTTGCGGCTCCGCCGGCCAAGATCGAATGCCGCGTTGGATTGTCAACAGATCTGGATCTCCCAGCTGATACGCGTGATCGGGAGGGATTTACGCGTGCTGTCCAGAACTATTACAGGGAGCAGCAAGGATCAGGCTGATGTTGTGACCACCAAAACCGAAGGCGTTTTTGAGCATCAAGCGCTCAGATTGCGTCGCTTTGAGCTCCGCCGGACCTGTTGTGGTGACCACTAAGTCGACGCCCGGATCAAGGGGGTCAGCGTTCATGCTTTTGGGAAGGATTCCTTCCCGAAGAGCTTGCAATCCCAAGATCGCTTCGACGGAACCTGCTGCTCCTAAAAGATGCCCCAGCTGACCCTTCGGAGCGCACACCGGCAGGGAGTCTGCAGCGGAGCCAAGGCTGCGACGCAGTGCGCGAGCTTCAGCGAGATCTCCGAGGCTGGTGCCAGTGGCATGGGCCTGAATGGCGCAGAGAGCGGAGGGATCGATGTCAGCTCGGCGCAGGGCATCGTCAATCGCTCGACTTGCTTGGATTCCCTGCGGTTCTGGAGCCACAATGTGATGCCCGTCGCTGCTGCTGCCACTAGCGATTTGCCAGCCAAGGGCTGCTCCGGCAGGTGCATCCCCATCGCGCATCATCGCCAGCACCCCAGCGCCTTCTGACAGCACAAAGCCATCTCGATGAAGGCTGTAGGGGCGGGATGCTTGCTCTGGGGTGTCGTTCTGGGATGAGAGCGCGCGCATGGCGGAGAACCCAACAAGGCCAAGTCGATTGACAGGCGCTTCAGCCCCCCCGGCGAGGACCAGATCGGCACGATCGTCATTCAGCAGAATTTGGGCGAGCATCATCGCCTCAGCACCAGAGGCACAGGCTGATACTGGGGTATGTGCCCCTCCATGGAGCTTCAGATCGATCGCCACTTGGCCCGCAGGGGCGTCGGGGATCAGCATCGGCACCGTAAGGGGGTTCACCCGTGATGGCCCACCTTCAGATAGTTGAACGTGCTGTTCATGCATGGTGGAGAGCCCACCGATCCCGGTCCCGATCACGACAGCCACGCGATCAGGATCAATGCCAGGGACCCGTTCTAAGGCCATGACCCAAGCCTGTCGTGCGGCCAAGAGGGCAAGTTGTGCACAGCGGTCAGCCCGTCGCCGCAGGATGGGTTCCAGGGACTCAAAGGCTGAGTCGCCCACACATCCTGCAATGCGTGTTGTCAAGTCCTGGCTCCAGGGCTGTTGAAGAGCTCTGACGCCACTTTGACCGGCTAGAGCTGCTTCCCAGGTGGTTTGAGGGTCTGAGCCGATGGGGTTGATCGATCCCCAGCCAACGATGGCCGAGCGTTCAGGTGTTTTCGGCATTGACTTGCTGGATCTCTAGCGATTCGAGATGGGCTTGGATATCACCGACAGTGCGGAACTGCAGCAAGGTTTCTTCTGGAATACGAATTCCAAAGCAGGTATCGGCTTCGATCAGAATTTCGTAAAAACCAAGTGAATCAATTCCGATATCTTCCATCAATCGTGCATCAGACGTGATCACTGATGGGTCAGCACCTGAGATGCGATGCAGGATCTCCACAAGGCGTCCCTCTAGCGTCTGCTTGTCAGGGGATACCTCGGCCAATACCAGCACCGATCAATACATCCAGTCAAGTTACCAGCGATGGTGGGCTTAGACCTGCCCTCGGTACCAGCTGAAGTGCTGGTAGATGGGTTGATGGGGCACATCAATGAAGTAGTTCAGTCGATCCTTGGGAAGGCTGTTCAACTCTGCGGCCATCAGAATTTCAGTGATCTGATTGAAATCTTTCGCCAACGAAAGGTTGCACACCTTGGCTCCCATTAAGTTGAAATATTGACGCAATAACACGGGCAGGCGGAAGTTGTCTCCATGCTCGCGACGTACGGCCAGTTCCAAGGCTTGAACATTGTCGATGGGATAGGGCTGATCGCTCTTTTGGATTGAAGGAACAGGATGACGGGGAGCCGGCAACGTCAGCTTCGTTGTTCGGTATGGGGGGCGCATCAATGCCGTCAAAAACGCCGTGTTGACCTCTTCCGAGAATGCGAAATGGTTGTAGGACACCAGGCCATGCAAGGTGCTGTATCCGGAGAGGGCCGAAATCAGGAGCCCTCCGCGGAAGAGCGCCATCAGTGAATGGGGCTGGCGCTGAAAACGTTGTGCCAGGGCAACGCGTCCGATCTCGACGTGATGTTGACGGTTGGCTAGCTGTTGCTTAATCCCCGGGTACACGTGTTCAAGATATGAGGCGTCACCGTTTGGCAGAGCCGAACTGAGGGAGCCAAAGGGGACAAATTGAAGCCGTGCCGATCCTGCAAGGGCGCCACTTTGGACGTCGATCAGCAGAAGGTGGTCGTAATGGGGGTCTCGCCCATCCAGGTCGTGATTGTTGCCAGAACCAGATAGTTGTTGGCGGTAGGTGGACTCCCGAAGTGTTCCAACGGCATCCGCCACGGGGGCGAACTGGGAGCCTGCAATCAAGTGCAGCTCAAGCCCATCCAGCGTGAAAAGACGGCTGCTGTCTGCATCGGTGCCGTTCCAACCCATGGGGAGAAGAACGTCGTCTTGGGTGGCAGATCCTGTCAGTGCCATGCTCCCGACTTATAACCAGCATTATGCGGGAAGATTGGGAACAAATTTTCAGCAGATCACACCATTTTTTCCAATGCTCTTCATTCTTCGGTCCGGATTGTCAGCAGGCATTGCCGCCGCTTGGGTGCTGAGTGTGTCTCTCTTGTGGACTGGGAGCTTGCGCGCCCAAGAACGGCGGAATTGGCTTAAACCCCAGTCTCTTCCAGCCCCGACGGCGCGTCCCATCGCAACCCCTAGCCCAGCGAATCGTTTTTCCGAATCGTCCTACCGATACAGGATTGGGCCTGGAGACAAGTTGGTGATGTCGGTGTTCAAGATTGATGGATATGAGGCCTCCGTTCAGGTTCTCAGTGACGGCACGATCAACCTGCCCCGCTTGGGAACGATTGAAGTTTGGGGATTAACGATGGACGAGGCGCGTCAACGAATCACCAATGGCTACAGCCAGATCCTTCGACGTCCGCTTGTCTATTTGAATCTTGTTGAGCAGCGTCCTGTTCGCGTCACTGTGACTGGGCAGGTCGGTCGCCCTGGGGTCTTCACTCTTCCGGTCAACAGCCAGGGGAATTTGTCCAGCGATGGAGAGTTGGGTAGTGGCGGCGGTTGGCCCACGATGGTGGATGTCATTCAGCGCGCTGGAGGTGTTTCAGCGATGGGAGATTTATCTCGGCTTGAATTGCTCCGACCCTCCAGTCAGCAGGGTGGCAGCTCAACCCGATACGTCTTTGATTACCTCTCTGTTTTGAAAAATGGTGGCTTTGCTCCTAACCCACTGATTTATGACGGCGACAGCATCAGAGTGCTGACAGCGGAATCCCCGATGAATGTTGATTTAATTACAACAGCGTCGTCGAATTTTGCGCCTTCAACAATCTCCGTGAAGGTGCTTGGGGAAGTGGCTTCGCCAGGCGTTGTGGAAATTTCATCCAATGCACCGCTCTCCCAAGCGATCCTTGCCTCGGGCGGATTAAACACTCGCGCCAGCGTGTCTCGGGTTGATTTGATCCGGATGGATGGCGCGGGCCGCACCACCATCAAACAGATGGCCTACAGCCCAGATGCGGTCTTGAGCAGTGCCAACAATCCTCCCCTACGGAGTGGTGATGTGGTGGTGGTGGATCGCAATAACCTCGCCAAGTTCACCGATGGAATGAACAATGCCCTTGAACCTCTCGGTCCAATTGTGAATGCGGCCTCTGTTCTGCGCATTCTGGGCTTCCCCGGTGGAGGAGGCAGCAGTTCAAGCCGCTAAGCGGTCGCTAGGTCAAATGCTGAGGCGCTCCCAAATCACCTTGAGGTTGTCCTGATGAACGTCGGTGCTGAAGCACGCGGCTAACTGGTCACTGGAGAGATTCTCAACCACCTCGGAATCTCCCTCAAGGTTGGCGCGGAAGTCGCCACCTTCCGTATTCCAAGCCGTGTGGGCATTGCGTTGAACGATGCGATAGGCCTCTTCTCGGCTCATGCCGGTGCCAACCAGGGCGAGCAGAACTCTCTGGCTGAAGACCACCCCGCCGTACACATTCATATTGCGGCGCATGTTCTCGGGATAGACCCCCAACCCGTTCACCACCGCAGTCATTTCCCGGAGCATGAAGTGCAGGGTGACGGAGCAGTCCGGCAACATCATGCGCTCGGTAGAGCTGTGGCTGATGTCTCGCTCGTGCCACAGGGTCACATTTTCTAGGGCCGCAATGGTGTAGCTACGGATCACCCGAGCGAGTCCGCTGATTCGCTCACTACGGATTGGATTGCGTTTATGGGGCATGGCGGAACTGCCCTTTTGTCCTTTGGCGAAATTTTCTTCCACCTCCAGAACATCGGTGCGTTGCAGATTGCGGATCTCCGTGGAGAACCGCTCCAGGGAAGCCGCAACCAGGGCCAGGGTTTGCACGTAATCAGCATGGCGATCACGGGAGATCACTTGGGTGCTGGCGGTGTCTGGTACCAGACCGAGGATTTCGCAACTGATCGCTTCCACCTGTGGATCGGTGTTGGCGTAGGTGCCCATGGCTCCACTGATCTGTCCGACGGCTACATCGAGTTCCAATCGTTCGAGCCTGCTGCGGTTGCGTTCGGTTTCCGCCAGCCAGCCAGCCACTTTGAAACCAAAGGTGATCGGTTCGCCGTGGATGGCATGGGATCGACCGATCATTTCTGTGCCCTTGTGCTTCCGCGCCAATTCCCTTAGGGCATCCGCGAGAGCATCGAGTTCGACGCGCAGCAACACCACCGAGCGCTTCATCTGTAGGGCTAAGCCCGTGTCCAACACATCGGAGCTGGTCATACCGACGTGAATATGCCGGCCGGCATCGCCGACATGCTCATTCACATTGGTGAGAAAGGCGATGACGTCGTGACGCACCTCAGCCTCGATCTCAAGAATCCGATCGACGGAGAATGAGGCTTTGGTTTTGATCGTTTCGAGGGCCTCGACAGGCACCCGGCCAAGGCGACAGTTGGCTTCGGTGGCGGCAATTTCCACATCGAGCCAGCTTTGGAATTTCGCTTGCTCACTCCAGATGGCTCCCATCTCAGGGAGGGTGTAGCGCTCGATCACCGGCTCGCTCGCCCATATGAACTCACAAATCTATGGGGCGATGGGTGGCCAATCCCAGCGCTCCTGCGTTGAATTTGAGGCGATTGCCAGATTGACGCGATGGCTTCGACCATTTATTTGCATTGGACCGCCACCCACGATCGTTGGATTCGACCTGGTCATTACCACTCGATCGTGACGGGGGACGGCCAGGTGCATCGTTTGCATGCTTACGACGTCGATTTGCCAGCCCACACCTGGCGACGCAACACCAACAGTGTGGCCTTAGCGGTGGCCTGTATGGGTGGGATACCTGACCCTTGGATGCAGTCTCCGAGTGCGGTGCAACTGACGAGTCTTTGCCAAGAAGCCGCAAGCCTTGCTCGGCATTGGGGGTGGGGTGCGGACGAGATCACGCTTGAGCGAGTGATGACCCATGCCGAAGCTGCAGCGAATCGAGACGGACGCATGTTGCACGACAACTATGGGCCTGTGATTTGGGGTGGGAGTGGAGAACGCTGGGATCTGTTGCAGCTCCATCGCGATGGAGCCATGGATGGCGGCGAGCGACTTCGAGATCAGATCCGTGAGCAGCTCACGACGCTTCCAGGACGAGAGCCATCGGACCGCCTTCAGTTTCGTGGTGTCACCGAAATCGAGGTACGCGGCAAACCGTTCAAGGTGCAGCTCGATCATCAGGGACGCTCGTGGGCTCCCACCACGGATCTTCTGGATCGGTACCAAATTCCCTTTCGCTGGGACGAAGCGAGCAAGCGGATTGTGGTGCAAACCGTCGACGTGGTTCCCACCTTTCGTGAGGACGCGGTGCAGCGATCACTCGGTTGGCCGATCTATGAGCTCTCGATTCAGAGCGCAGCGGCTCCAGTGGTGTTGGTGGGGATTCTTCGGTCTGAGATGGGGAAGACCAAGGCGTGGTGCAGAGTTTTGGAATTTGCGGAGGAATTTGGGATTTCGGTTCGCTTTGATCCCTTTGGACTGGGGGAACGTCGCGGTGGTTAAGCACGCTTGCGTCGCAAGCATTCCGTTATGAAAACCATGGTGTTTAATCACCGCGTTGGTTGGTGCAACCCAGCCTCAGAGGGCCGTGCCGTCGCGATCTCCAGTGCGGATCCGCACGACTGCTTCCACAGGCGAGATGAAGATCTTGCCGTCACCGATCTCTCCGGTGCGGGCTGCATCGGCGATAGCGGTTACGACGTCATCGACACGGTTCGATTCCACGACCACTTCAATCTTCAGCTTCTGGAGGAACTCCACTGTGAATTCAGAGCCGCGGTAGCGCTCCACTTGACCTTTTTGACGGCCGAAACCGCGGACTTCACTAACGGTCATGCCGATGATGCCGGCTTCGACTAACGCCACCTTGACGTCTTCCAATTTGAAGGGGCGAATAATCGCTTCGACCTTTTTCATGCTGTTGAATCAACTGAATCCAGGATGGCCCGGAACATACCCACGGGTGTGATCGCTGTTACACAACACCGCTATGACCTTGTTGTTTAGGGTCGATTCAGATTGAACTCACTGAGCATTGACTGGAGCCGCATCTCAACAGCAGACCCAGACTCCGCTTTATGGAGAACGGGCCATTGATGAGGCTGAGCTGATTTGTTTTGACAACCCTCGGCCTGGTCGTGCCTACGAAGTGAGCATTGAGTTGCCGGAATTCACGTGCAAATGCCCGTTTTCGGGGTACCCAGACTTCGCTGTTCTCCGGCTCACCTACCAGCCTGGTCCCCGCGTCGTCGAGCTCAAGGCCATCAAGTTGTACGTGAACAGCTATCGGGATCGTTCGATCTCCCATGAGGAGGTGACCAATCGGATCGTTGATGATTTGGTGGCGGCTTGTGATCCTGTGTGGATGCAATTAGAGGCTGACTTCAACCCTCGGGGCAACGTTCATACGGTGGTGCGCGTCAGCCATGGCATCCGTCAGCTTTGCTGATGGACCAATCCTGTTTCCCTGAGCAGGCTGGGTAACTCCTTCGCAAAAGCGGTGAGGTTGCGGTTGCAAAGACCACCGACATGCAGTTGGCCTTCACTGGCAATCGCCCAAACCTGTCGCGTCGCGATCAAACTGAGCCCCCCTCCGACGAGCATCACCGCGAAGCCCAAATACACCAAGGGAACGCCGGGATCGCGTTTGAGTAACAAGCCACTGGCTGGAAGCACCGCATTCACCCGCATCGGCAACCCCTTGACCTCGACAGCTGGTCCCCCAGGGCGCAGCAGGGTGAGCAAGCTGCCGTCAGTGTCGTAGATGTTGATCGGGCCTTGTTCGTTTTCAACACTCAAAAACACCGGTGCGCTTCCATCAGGACGGGTGGGTAAGACCAGTCCCCACACCTGGTCGCCGAGTTCGGGAAAGCTGCGGAGCGGAAGCTGCAATTGAGGGCTTCGGCCGATTTGTAGCGTGATCGCGGCGAGTGACCAATCCGCTTGATAAATGGTGATGCCCCGATGGCGCAGGGGATGGTTGACGCTAATTTCCCGATCGAGCGAGTTGCCCTGTTCTTCCAGGTGCAATTGAGAACGAAATTGTTCAGCCCGCCCAGCAGGGTCGCGGTCCACTTGAAAGGATTTCAAGAGGATCGACACCTGGGAGTCGCCGTTGCGGCTGAGCAAATCGAGGGTGCGGCCGGGGGCGAGGAACCGCTCCAGGCGGTTGCCAGCCAGCACACCCCACACTGCACCCAGCATCAGCAGGATTAAACCGGTGTGCACCAGCAATGGGCCGACCCTCCCAGCGGTACCTTTGCGTGCTGCCAAGCGATTGTCTTTGCGTTCTAGGCGCCATCCCCGTTGGCTTAAGACCGTTGAGAATGCCTGAAGCGTTGATCTTGAATCGGCACAGGGAAGACTTTCGGCGATCGTCAGTTTGCTGAGCTGGCGCGGGTTTCGGTAGTCAATCCATCGTCGTGCTGCTTGAAGAGCGGGCCATTGGCGTCGCCAGCTGCACAGAATCAGTGCCAGTGCGAGCCAAGCGAGGAGAGCAAGAAACCAAACGCTGGAATACACGTGGTCGAGCTGCAGCTGGAGCACCTGCTCGCCGTGGAGCAATCCAAGCCATGGCTTAGTGGCGTAGGCCTCCACATAGCTGCGTGGAGCATCCCCTTGGGGAATCGCGGTGCCAACAGCGCTGGCAAGAGCGATCAAGAACAGCAGCACGATCGCAACCCGCAGATCCGAAAGCCAGGCGGCGATTCGTCTCATCAGCTCCAGCGTGCGAGCAGGGTGAGCAGACCAGTCGAAAGAAGGATGACTCCACTGATGGGAGGAACCCATCGTCCGATGGGGCGAAGTTCAAGCAGCTTTGGAACACTCGCCGCGAACGTTCCTGCGATGAGCAAGGGAAGAACTTGGCCGATGCCAAAGCTTGTTAGCAAGACCATTCCGATGAGTGGGCGGCCGCTTTGGGCGATCCAACCCAGTAGAACCGCCAGCACAGGGGTGGTGCAGGGCGAGGCCGCAACTCCGAAAGCTAAGCCTGCTGCAACCGGTGCGAAGGGTGCAGGAACCTTGTTACGCCAATTGTTTGGGTCGGGTCCCGCCGGTAGGGGAATGCGCAGTAGACCCAACAGATTGAGTCCCATGGCTATGGCAAGAATGGCGACAAGACTGGGGACCAGTGCTGGCATCTGGCCATAAATTTTCCCCAGCAATCCGCTCAAGCTTCCCAGAACGACGAGCGCTCCAACAATCCCACCGCAAAAAGCCAAGCTGCGTTGCCATGGTTGACGGCCGTCTTCAAAGCCAGCTAGGTACGCCAGCGTGATCGGAAGAAGTGAGAGTGAGCAGGGACCCAAGCTAGTGAGAGCTCCGCCCCCAAAAACCAGTGCCAAGGTGAGTGGGCCAGGATGATTTAGCGCGCTGCTCAAAAGCGCTTCACTGCGCTGAGCCATCTCGGAGAGCAGCAATAGGTCCATTGACAACTGCCTTAAGTCACGAGCCTATCCAGTTTTCTGCTTTTGCGATTGGACAGGGTCAGCGCGAACGGACGTTCAGAGGGTTAGGGCGCTGGTTCCATTGTTCGTATTGGTGACTTGGCTCGTCCTCCGATTAACCCTGTCGATTCCAAGGAACATCGGATTAACAACCCCATGATCACGAGGCTGGACATCAGTGAATTGCCGCCGTAGCTAATCAGGGGAAGGGGAAGACCTGTGGTTGGCATGGCTCCGGAGGCCACCGCGATGTTGAGGATGGATTGCCCCACCACAATGGTCAAGCAACCAATGGCCACCAGCCGCGCTTGATTGCTGCGGCAACGTAATGCCACCCGCAGGCCGACCCACGCCACCAGCATCAGGAAGAGCAGCAGCATCAATGAGCCAACAAAACCGAATTCTTCAGCGAAGACGGCATAGATGAAGTCGGTACTTTGAATGGGCAGGTATTGCAGTTTTTGGGTGGACAGGCCGTACCCCTGGCCCATGACACCGCCTGAGCCGATCGCCAACAGGCTTTGGACGAGTTGATAGCCATCACCCATCGGATCCTTCCACGGATCAAGAAACGACACGACTCGAAGGCGTTGGTATTCATTGATCAAAATGCTGGCGGTTCCGAGGGCTCCACCGGCAAAGGCCGTTCCGAGCAGACTGCGCCAACGCAGCCCCGCAGCGAGCGCCATCATCCAAAGGGTTAAGCCCATGAGAGCGGCGGTGGATAGGTTTGGCTGCTTCAAAATCAGAAGCAACAGCACTCCGAAGCTCACGAGCCAGAGCAATTTTTGGTCGGCTTTGATCCGTGTCCACGGTGCGAACAAATTGGCTGCCTGGAGAACCACAAATGGTTTGACGAGCTCGGATGGCTGAATTTGGAGGGGACCAATGACCAACCAACGACTCGCGCCATTCACGGTGGTGCCCATCACGAGAGTGGCTGCGATCAAAATGCAACCCACCCAAAGGCCCGGACCAGACCACCTGAGTAAACGCCGCAGGTCCATGCTGATGGTGAGTCCGAGCAGGCTCCAACTGGCGATTAGCCAGATCGTTTGGCGTTTGACATAAAACGCACCATCCCCCATCTCCCGGAGCGCTACCCACCAGCTCGCCGAGGCCAAAACCACGAGACCGGCCACGCTCCAAAACGTCGCCAAACCCATCAGCAGCCTTGCCTCAGACGGCCATAGTTGCCATGGCAGTGGCATCAATCGCTGCAATACACCGATCTTCTCCCGCTTGACCCGCTGACGCGATGCAGAACGACGGCGTGACACTGGAGCATTCAGCAATGGGGTGGAGCTTCAAGGGATGACCTATTGAGCCGCGATCTGGAGGCTTTGCCAAGGTATCGATGGATAAAACAGCCCTGGTGTTTTCGTTCTCCTCGTCGGCGTCCGCAGTGGCCTTTAGGCAGTTTTTAGGCGACCGTGTTCAACTTCCCAGTGAATATTCAGTCCCCAAGCCTGTTGCCGAACCCAGCAGCGGCCACCTTTGCAATGCAGCACTTGGAATGGGGGAAGATCAGACGGTTGATTTTCCAACGTCACGAATGTTCCTGGCCGAAGGAGAGGAACCACCTGGGCAAGTTGGAGATGGTGGTTGGACACGTCACGACGGTCAATTGAGGTTGATCCTCCCTTTGGATTTTGATTCGAGCCCTGGATGTCTGGTTTTCTTTGGGATCTGGTCTGCTTTTATGACGGAATGGCGTCAAAACAGCGTCTTGATTTAGAGCTTGTGGCTCGCGGTCTCGTGGCTTCGCGGCAGCAAGCGCAGCAGTTGATCCGTGCTGGCAAGGTGCGCGATGGAGCTGGGACCGTGCTGGATAAGCCCGGTCACGACGTGAAGGACACGCTGCAGCTCCAGGTGGAGCATCCACCACGGTTTGTGTCGCGCGGTGGGGAAAAATTACTGGCGGGGTTGAAAGCCTTCCCGATTGTGGTCAAAGATCGCATCTGTCTGGATGGTGGTATTTCGACCGGTGGTTTCACCGATTGTTTGCTGCAGCACGGAGCTAAACGCGTGTACGGCGTGGATGTGGGGTATGGACAAACGGCCTGGAGTTTGCGCACCGACGATCGAGTGATCCTGCGAGAGAGGACCAATCTGCGCCATTTGCAGCCTGAGGCGTTGTACGGCGAGGCAGATCCTTGGCCCACCCTGGCGGTGACGGATGTGTCGTTTATTTCTTTGCGTTTGATCCTGCCGGCGTTGCGGCGTCTTCTTCACGGTTCTGAAGCAGAAGCGCTTGTGCTGGTGAAGCCTCAGTTTGAGGTGGGTCGTGATCGGGTCGGTCGTGGTGGTGTGGTTCGTGACCCTGCGGCCCATCGCGATGCGATCGACATGGTGATCTCCGCAGCAGCAGCGCTTGATTGGTTTGCCAAAGGCCTGGTGGCATCGCCGATTACAGGTCCGGCTGGCAACCATGAATATGTGCTTTGGCTGGGAGCCAACCGCACCGAGCCTGGTTTTGATCTCCAGGGGGTGGTGAAAACAACGCTTCAGTGAGCCGTTCAGTAGGGCGCGCAGAGGTGCGTTGTGGCCAATAAAAAAGCCCAGCCTTGTGGGCTGAGCTTTGGAATCACGTACAGCGAATGATTAATTGCCGACGTTGACTTGTCGGCCTCCTGTGCAGAGTTCCACCTTGATAATGCGCCCCCCCTGCTTTTGGATGCGCTGTTGTTCAGCGAACCAGCTGTCGTAGGGGACCCACTTCGTAAAGAAGGTGTTTTGTAGTTCTCGCTGCGCCCGAACCTTTTCAGGGCTGGGGATGCAAGCGGTGACTTTGAACAACCGCATGGGTTTCAGTTGCCGAGGCCGGAGCAGATGTAATCGAAGTAGACACCCATTTCCTTGCCGGCATCGGGGCCGACTAGACCAGCTGTGACCTCTTTCATGGCCTGAATGGCTTGAACAGTGGCACCAATGGGCACGCCAAGGGAGTTGTAGGTCTCTTTGAGGCCATTCAAAACACGCTCATCGAGGATGGAGGTGTCACCCGCCAGCATGGCGTAGGTGGAATAGCGAAGGTAATAGTCCAGATCGCGGATGCAAGCTGCATAGCGGCGGGTGGTGTACATGTTTCCACCCGGACGGGTGATGTCTGAGTACAACAGCGCTTTGGCGACCGCATCGCGAATGATCGCTGAAGCGTTCGCGCTGATGGTGGCAGCAGCCCGAACGCGCAGCTCACCGCTGGCGAAATAGGACTCGAGGTTGGTCATCGAGGCCGTGTCCAAGTACAAGCCTTGGACGTCGGACTTATTGATGACGTTGGTGATGGCGTCTTGCATGGATGCGTGGGAAGGCGTGAAGGAAAATCAGCGGCGTGTTCAGGCGAGGGCGCCCACCACGTAGTCGAAGTAGGTACCTGCTTCATCGGCGTCAGAGCCGGTTAGAAGGCCCATGGCGACATTCTTCATTTCACGCACGGCCTCAGCCATCGCTTCAAGGGGTGTGCCCAAAGAGCGGTAAAGCTCTTTAGCGCCGATCACACCGATCTCTTCGATCGGGGTTACGTCGCCAGCAACGATGCCGTAGGTCACCAGGCGCAGGTAGTAATCCATGTCGCGCAGGCATGTGGCAGTCATCTCTTCGCCGTAGGCATTGCCGCCGGGAGAAATGACGTCAGGACGCTTTTGGAAAAGCTGGCCGCCGGCCTGCTTGACAATGCGCTCGCGGCTTTCGCACAGAACCTGAGCTACGCGTAAGCGGCGCTGACCGCCAGTTACGAAAGCCTTGATCTGGTCGAGTTCGCCAGGGCTTAAATAGCGGGCTTCGGCGTCCGCGTTGATGATCGAGTTGGAGACGATGCTCATGCAGTTCTGCCTCGAAGCAAGCGGCCGCCCGTAGGAGACCGATATCCGGTGAATAAGGGGAAGATCCCGAGGGATCAAGTCTCAGAGTAAAGGCTGAGACAGGGTGTCGAACCGTTTCGCACCGAGGATGTTCACAACGATCAACACGGATCGATGTAAGGCCTCAAGCTCAACGTGTCGGCTGAGGCATTCTGCTCTGAGCTGGCCCGAAGCTCTGGTCTCGGGTAACAGTTCTTCATGGCCTTGTTGTATTGACTAAATCCATTGGGTTGCAATGGATTTGCGTCTTTTCTTGCGCCTTAAAATCTCCAGCAAAAAAGTCTTGATGATGGGGTCTCATCAAGACTTTTAGAACCACTGTCGGCCCATGAGCCGGCGTTGTTGTTTGGGCGCTGTGTTGCTCCGTCTAAATGGCGTCGCCGGTCGGGGGATTCATCCCTGCATTGCCCTGGTAGAGGGCCGCTGTGCGTTGAACGGTGGCCTGGCTTTGACCGGCCTTGCTCTCCATTCCACCGAGGCGTGGAACATTGTTTCCCCATTCGCTGAGCAATTCGCTCACGGCAGCGGCATGCCCAGCTTTGGCTCGGGTGATCAGAAAGCGACTTGTTTCCGAGGGCGTTGTGGCACGACCAAGGAGGGCAAAGCCTGCGGCGGAGGCGGCCCGCAATGGGGCCATGGTGGCGAGTCGATTTCGGAAGGATTCACCCATGGCCACCTCAGCAACGAAGCCCGTCAAGTCGATGTCTTGGTTGCGGAGGCGGGATTCAGCCGTCAGAAGGCGCTCGTTCTCGAGCGGAATGCGGTTGAGAAGTTGGCGATAGGTGGAATCCATCACCACCCGCAGTTCCGATTCACTGCAGGGTTGTTTCAGTTCCAGACGCTGAGGCAGGCCATCGCGCCGGCGGAAGCCTGATGCATCGGAGCTAATCAGGGCTTGCGCCATCGGCGACATGCCCGCCAATCCGGGGGTCGCTCTTGAAGCAAATGACCTCGACGTACCCATCGATGCGACGGTGGACACCCAGGTGGGTCCCTCCAGCTTCGAGACGCTGTTAGAAGCCGTCCCCGGTTGCGCCCGTCGTTGCCCCGGCGCTGACCCCATGCGGGAGGCAAACCCTTGTTGTCGGACCAACCGGGTCCAACGTTCGTCCGGTGCGTTGTTGCTGATGTCGGCAGACCAACCACCGCTGCTGTCGAAGGAACGGTCCGAGAGGTTTCTCGTGGTGATATCACCACTGGTTCGCAGCGTGTTAGTGGTGTTGGCCTCGGGGCGTTGGCCAAGGGTGAGATCGACGATCTCGCTTACATTCACCGGTTGGGCCCAGCCTGGAGCGCGGCGGCTGTTGACGTCACCCGTGGTGATAAAGCGCTCGTACGGAACGGTGTCTTCTCCAAAGCAATCGTTGTATTCCTTGCCATTCACGAGCGCATCCACGACTCCATAGAAACCGTGGCGTGCAGCCGTATCGAACAAGGCATCAATTTCCCAGCGTCCAAAGGTTGGGCGTCCGAGGAGCCGTCGATGCATCACCTCAATCGCTTTGATGATGTACAAACCGCTCCAGTAACGACGACGGAATGCATCAGAGCGGGCCACGCTTCGTACAAACTCGCGAAGGCAAATGTCGCCGTTTTCAAGGCGAGCCTCTGCTGAGGTCATCCGTTCGCCGGCGTATCCAGCATTTCCCAAGACCTGCACGTACACCGCATTGATCACGGCCTGAGTGCTGGACTCGGTATTACGAACACTGGGCTGCCCACCACGTTTTGGGTTGTAGGAACCACCTGTGGCGATTTGTTGGAGACGCATCACCCGTGGGCCAACCTTGCGCGGCCGGCTATTGCGGAACTGGTCGCTGTTCATCTGGCCGGGAGAGGCCATGCCATTGCTCACCAACAGGCGGCGGCTGTCGTACCCATAGGGCGCGGGCCGCGTGCTAACAGACGCGGTTCCACTGGGAAAAATAGCGCCGTACTGATTACCGACGGGGTCGTTGCTGCCTCCGTAGACGTGCTGGTCGGCGAATGGTTGGCGGTAAGACGCGTAGAGCGTGATGTACTGCGGTGCCCCTTCAAACGGTGCACTGAAGTTGAACAATTTGCGATTGGAGCCCCAGCCAGCGCTTTCCTGCGCTTCCTCACCCAGATCTCGCAGGTAAGGAACGGTCTCTTCGCCAAAATTTTGGGCGTATTCGGCGGAGTTCACCAAGACATCCACGAGGCCGTTGAGGCCTTGGGCACTCAGGATTGCAAAGGATTTTCTAAATTCTTCGATCGAACTGATTCCACGGCCGAGGAAGTGGCGATAGGCCAGCTCCACCACACGGCTGTTGACAAATCGATCGTGAAATTGTTGTCGGTATTCCTTGCTGCAGCCGAGGGCGCGCACGAATTCCCGCATTGAAATTTGGCCTTGGACAACCTGGCTGGCTGCCACCGAGCCAGGATTTTGGGAATATCCCTTGGCGATATCCCGCTCAAACACCTGGCGGTAGGCCGCGCGAATGATCTCCGCTTTTTCTGCCCCGGATAAGCCAGGCCGCATTTCGAACCGTTGGGTTGCTTCGGAGGCCAACGCATAGATGGCAGGCAGCTGCAATCCCTGCTGCACCTTGCTGCCCTGTCGTTGGCGGGTACTCGGAGTTGCAACAGATAGCTCCTTCAACAAAACGTTGAAGCAGTCGATCGCCAGCTGACGTGCTTCAGGCCGATCTTTTAAAAGGAGCGCTGACGCAGCACGCATTTCTTGCAGTGCAACGTTGGTGGCAGCCAACGAGCAGTTCGCCTGCAGGATGTCGCGCAGGCCTCGGGTGTTCACCGAAAGGATGCTTGGGTCACCAGCCACGAGGGCATACCCCACGTAGCGCAGGAACCAGCCCATATCCCGGACGGACTTGCGCATGAAGGCGGGACCGTATTTCGCAACGCTGATGGCGTTGAAACCGGTAGGCAAGACGACGCGGACATCGGCATCTCCCCCAGCGCCATCCAGTAATCGGCTTAAGAAATTTCCGCTTTTTGTGCTGTCGCTATCGCCAGTAAAGGTGCGAACCGAGTCTTGGAATGCGGCTTGGTCCGATGCAAGTGGGGTTGCATCGGTGGATCGGACGGCTTCACCCGTGGTGAGCGGTGCGTCCAAGAAGGACAGTGGTGTACCGCCAACAAAAATGCGATTGGCCGCGCGCGCCACGATCGCTTCGGCATTCGCCGCCATGATTCGGGCAGCTTCGATCCGGTCTTGGCCGCTCCGGAAAAAGGTGACCAGCGTGGACAGCTCAACTGAGTCAGGGAAGCGGTCTTGCTGTTCAGCCTGACGAACGCTGGAGAGCGGCAGGGTGTCGAACAGCTGAGGAGACACCCGCGGGCTGCCGCTGCTGGCGGTCACTGTCATCGACGGAAGCAAACCAGATCGAGCCACGTTACGGCTCGTTGCTTGTTGGTTCGCCTCCCCATGAACAAATGTTTGCAGGCCCCTCCGCCGTTGAGATGGGTGATGGCATCGCCATGAAATGCTCGGCAGCATTGACCAGCAACTGAATGGCAGAGGCCCGACCCAGTGATGCCGCCACCCCAGTGGTGAGTGCGTTTTATGACCGCTTCCCCTTCCCTGGGGATCCGCTCCAGGACGGCCCCCCGCCTGGATACAACTGGCGTTGGTGTCATCGCAGTGTGTTGGCCTCGGTGTATGGCGTGATCCGAGCGGGACAGGAGCAGCCACGCATTCTTGACGCGGGTTGTGGCACCGGGGTCAGCACCGACTATTTGTGTCACCTCAACCCCGGCGCTGATGTTGTCGGCGTTGACATCAGCGATGGGGCCTTGGCAGTGGCGCGGGAGCGCCTGGAACGTTCCGGAGCCCGTCAGGCCGTTCGATCGTTGCGGCAAGAGCAGCGCAGCCTTTTGGATTTGGCAGATGAAAAGCCCTTCGACTACATCAATTCCGTTGGCGTGCTGCACCATCTGCGGGAGCCGGAAGCCGGTCTGGCTGCCCTCGCAGACCTTCTCGCGCCCCAGGGCCTGCTCCATCTATTTCTGTATGCCGATGCAGGTCGCTGGGAAATTCATCGCACCCAAAAAGCACTGACGTTGCTTCAGGCCGGTACGGGGGGAGATGGTCTGCGGTTAGGTCGAGAATTGTTTGAAACCCTGCCTGAATCCAATCGGTTGCGTCGTCACCACGAGCAGCGCTGGGCCGTGGACTGCGCTCCTGATGCCAATTTTGCGGACATGTATCTCCATCCACAGGAGACCAGTTACAACCTCGATCGGTTGTTTGCATTCATCGAAACTGCAGGCTTGCAGTTCGCTGGCTTCTCAAATCCAGAGGTGTGGGATCCAGCGCGACTGCTGCAAGGTGAGCTGTTGGAGCGGGCCCAAGCTTTGCCGGCCTCTCAGCAGTGGAGCTTGATCGAGCAACTCGATCCAGACATCAGTCATTTCGAGTTTTTCCTGTCGAAGGGTCCCATTCGCCCACGTTCTCGAACCGACGATGAGCTTGTTGCGGCGAAAGGACTTCGGCAGCCTTGCTTGTGGGGAGAGCCGGATCCCATTCTTGGTCGCAATATGGAACCAATCCAGCTCAGCGACGCGGCTAAGGATTTGCTCCGCTGCGTCGATGCCCAGCCTGATGCAGCCTTGGGATCGATGGGATCGCCAGATCTTTTGAGAGATCTTGTCGATCGTCAGATTCTTTTGCTGCGGGAGTGAGGGCGAAAGACGCGTGATAGATTCCGCGCGCCATTTCAGGTGTCGTCTGGAGGATTTTTACCGTCTTCAGCGCCGTCTGCTGCTAGCCACCGTTCTGGTGTCGCTTGTCACGGTTCCGATCGTGGCCTTCACCATGAATCTTTCGGTAGCGAGCAGTGTTCTTGTGGGTGCATGCGCCGGACTTTTGTACGTGCGTTTGCTCGCCCGCAGTGTGGCCCGGCTCAGTGACCAGTCCCGTGGACTGGGGCGTTTTCAGCTCATCGTTCCAATCCTGCTTGTGGTTGGAGCGGCCAAGCTGCCCCAGCTCGATCTGCTGCCTGCCTTCCTGGGATTCCTTCTCTACAAGCCCGCCCTGATTCTTCAGCACGTCTTCGACAGCTGAAGCTGAGCACTTTTCTCTGCACCCATGGCTTTGATGCCCTTCTCACTCCCGTTTGCCGAACTGGAAGTGGGCCACCACCTGTACTGGCAGATCGGTGATCTGTATCTGCACGGCCAGGTGTTCCTGAGCTCCTGGATCTTGATCGGCGTTCTTTTGGCCTTCGTGCTTGTTGGCACGCGCGGCATGAAGCGCGATCCGATAGGTCTGCAGAACCTATTGGAGTTCCTATGGGATTTCATTCGAGACCTGGCCCGGGATCAAATCGGCGAGAAGTACTACCGCGATTGGCTTCCGTTTATTGGCACTTTGTTCCTGTTCATTTTCGTGAGCAATTGGGGCGGGGCGCTCATTCCTTGGAAGATCATCGAGCTGCCTGAAGGCGAACTTGGTGCCCCAACCGCGGACATCAACACCACTGTGGCGATGGCCCTCTTGGTGTCGTTGGCGTACTTCTATGCGGGTCTGAGCCGCAAGGGATTGCGATTCTTCGAGCTTTACGTGGAGCCGACCCCAATCATGCTCCCGTTCAAGATCATCGAGGAATTCACTAAACCTCTCTCCCTCTCTTTCCGTTTGTTTGGAAACATCCTTGCTGACGAATTGGCTGTGGGAGTGCTGGTTTATTTGGTCCCCTTGATTGTGCCCCTGCCAGTGATGCTTCTTGGTCTATTTACCAGTGCCATTCAGGCTCTGATCTTTGCGACCCTGGCCGCTTTCTACATCGGTGAAGGCCTTCACGAGGCCCATTAGCGACCTCAGCCTCTTTCGCTATTACCTGGCGATCTGCTAAACACATCCGCGCGTAGGTCCGGACTGCAACCGGGCCCTCTCTTTCACAAGAGTGTCCCTGCGCGGGGGGAACCGATCCCCAACCCATTTCAGTTCAGCGCTCCTCAGCGCTTCCCCTTATCCCACCCAACATGGATTCCATCACCTCCGCCGCTTCTGTTGTGGCTGCTGGCCTGGCCGTCGGCCTCGCCGCAATTGGCCCTGGTATCGGTCAGGGCACCGCATCCGGCGGCGCTGTTGAGGGCATCGCCCGTCAGCCCGAAGCCGAAGGCAAGATCCGCGGCACTCTGCTGCTGTCCTTGGCATTCATGGAATCGCTGACCATTTATGGCTTGGTGGTTGCTCTGGTGCTCTTGTTCGCCAACCCCTTCGCCTGATCAGATCAGGGGGACGTGATGTCCCCCTCCTGATATCCACGATTCGATTCCTTCCCAGCGCACCCTTCCATGACCTGGCTTCTGCTCGCTGAAGCAGGTGTTCCGGAGGGAGGTCTTTTTGACCTCGATGCCACCCTTCCGCTTATGGCGGTTCAGGTGGTTCTCCTCACCTTCCTTCTCAATGTTCTCTTCTTCCGTCCGGTCGGCAAGGTCGTGGAAGATCGAGAGGGCTTTATCTCCACCAGCCGTGCTGATGCCAAGCAAAAGCTTGCCCAGGTGGAACGTCTGGAAGCTGATTTGGCTGAACAGCTGAAGGGCGCTCGACAGGCGGTTCAGTCCGTGATCGTCGAGGCGGAACAAGAGGTCGATGGCCTCTACCGCGAAGCGCTCGCTCAGGCTGAAGCTGAAGCCAATCGCACCAAGGAAGAGAGTCGTCGCGGTATCGAAGCCGAGCGTGAATCTGCACGAGCTCAACTCAAGGGCAAGGTGGATCAGCTCAGCACCACGATCATCGACCGATTGCTGGCTGCCTGATGCATCTCAATTTCAATCCTCTCGAGACCAACCTGGTCAACCTGGCCATCGTTATCGGTGTGCTGTTTTGGTTCCTTCGTGGTTTTCTTGGTGGCATTCTTGAGCGCCGTCGCTCAGCCATCCTCCAAGACCTTCAGGATGCTGAAGCACGTTTAAAAACGGCATCTGAAGAGCTCGTCACGGCTCAATCTGAGCTTGCTGCCGCTCAGCAAAAAGCGGAGCAGATTCGAATTGATGGCCAAAAGCGTGCGGCTGCGATCCGTGCCGAAGGCGAGAAACGCACGATTTCCGTGATGGCTGCCATCAAGCAAGGGGCCGCCGCTGATGCTGATGCTGAAGCGTCTCGGATCAAAGACGCCCTGCGTCGTGAAGCCGCCATGGCCGCGATCGACAAGGTGCTGACCGACCTGCCTAGTCATCTCGATGATGCAGCGCAGTCGCGGTTGATCGATTCCACCATTCGCAACTTGGAGAACGCCTGATGCCTCTCCTTAATTCCCTCGCGACCCCCTACGCCGAAGCCTTGCTTCAGGTGACCGAGGCTCGCGATGAATCCCAAACAGTGTCCGAGCAGTGCAAGGAGCTCTTGAGTGTTTGGGACAGCTCGGCTGAATTTCGCGACGCCATGGTGTCCCCTGTTCTTGAGCCCTCCTCCAAGAAAAAGGCCCTCGAAAGCCTCTTGTCTGAACAGGTGACGCCGTCGTTGATGAACCTGCTGAAGGTTCTTGCGGATCGTCAGCGTCTACAGGCTTTTGAGGCGGTGATGAACCGTTTCCTAGAGCTGTATCGCGATCAGCAGGGCATCACCTTGGCTCAAGTGCGTTCTGCCCAGCCTCTCTCTGAAGAACAACAAGCTGCGCTTTCGAAAAAAGTGCAGGCCATGGCCGGCACGTCCAAGGTTGATATCGACCTCAGTGTCGACCCCGCCTTGATCGGCGGCTTTGTTGTCAGTCTTGGGTCTCAAGTGATCGATGCCAGCCTGGCTGGTCAGGTTCGACGCCTCGGTCTGGCGCTCGCCAAGGCGAGCTGAACCCACCTCCCCTTCCACTGCCCTTTTTTTCCTATATCCCCGCTGGGATCACACGCCATGGTTTCCATCCGTCCCGACGAGATCAGCGCCATTCTCAAACAGCAGATTGAGGATTACGACAAATCAGTCTCCGTCAGCAATGTCGGTTCCGTTCTGCAGGTGGGTGATGGAATCGCCCGCGTCTATGGCCTCCAACAGGCCATGGCAGGTGAGCTCCTTGAATTTGAGGATGGCACCGAGGGTATTGCTCTGAACCTCGAAGACGACAACGTCGGCGCGGTGTTGATGGGTGAGGGTCTCGGCATTCAGGAAGGCAGCACGGTGAAAGCCACCGGAAAAATCGCCTCCGTTCCTGTGGGCGACGCCATGTTGGGGCGCGTGATTAACTCCCTCGGGCGTCCGATCGATGGCAAAGGCGACATCGCTGCATCGGAGACGCGCCTCATTGAATCGATGGCTCCTGGCATCATTCAACGGAAGTCGGTGCATGAGCCGATGCAGACCGGGATCACCGCCATCGACGCGATGATTCCCGTCGGCCGTGGCCAGCGTGAGTTGATCATCGGAGATCGCCAGACCGGTAAAACCGCCATCGCGATCGACACGATCCTGAATCAAGCAGATCAGGACATGATCTGCGTGTATGTGGCCATCGGCCAAAAAGCAGCTTCCGTTGCCAACGTTGTTGAGGTGCTGCGGGAGCGCGGCGCCCTCGGCTACACCGTGATTGTTGCTGCTAACGCATCTGAGCCCGCAGCGCTTCAATATTTGGCTCCCTACACCGGTGCTTCGATCGCTGAGTACTTCATGTACAAGGGCAAAGCCACCTTGGTGATCTACGACGATCTTTCTAAGCAAGCTGCTGCCTATCGCCAGATGTCCTTGCTGCTGCGCCGTCCGCCCGGTCGTGAGGCTTATCCCGGTGATGTTTTCTATTGCCACAGCCGTTTGCTTGAGCGTGCAGCAAAGCTGTCCGACGCGATGGGTAAAGGTTCGATGACGGCCTTGCCCATCATCGAAACCCAGGCTGGTGATGTCTCGGCTTATATCCCCACCAACGTGATTTCGATCACGGATGGTCAGATCTTCCTCAGCTCCGACCTCTTCAACTCAGGACTTCGCCCTGCGATCAACGTGGGTATCTCTGTGAGCCGTGTGGGTGGCGCGGCCCAAACCAAGGCGATTAAAAAAATTGCTGGCACCTTGAAGCTGGAGTTAGCTCAGTTCGATGAACTGGCTGCTTTCTCGCAGTTCGCCTCCGATTTGGACGCTGCCACTCAACAGCAGCTCTCCCGCGGTAAGCGTTTGCGTGAGCTGCTCAAGCAGCCCCAATTCAGCCCGCTGATCTTGGCTGAGCAGGTCGCCATCGTGTACGCCGGCGTGAAGGGGTTGATCGATGCGGTTCCCGTCGAGCAAGTGGTTGACTTCTCCCGTGAACTGCGTGAGTACCTCAAATCCAACAAGCCTGAGTTCATTACTGAAATTCAGGACAAGAAGGTGATGAGCCCAGAAGCTGAGAGCGTTCTGAAGGACGCCATCAGCGAAGTCGTGTCCACCATGGTCGCTTCGGCCAACTGACGGAGCAGCCGACATGGCAAATCTCAAAGAGATCCGCGATCGGATCAAATCAGTCAAGAACACCCGCAAGATCACCGAGGCCATGCGCCTCGTGGCTGCGGCCAAGGTTCGCCGCGCCCAGGAGCAGGTTCTCCGGAGTCGGCCCTTCGCTGATCGTCTCTCCCGCATCCTTGAAAATCTTCAATCCAGGATGCGTTTTGAGGAGGCTGATGCTCCATTGCTGGAACAGCGAGCCGTTGAAACGATCACGCTTGTCGCCATCACTGGTGACCGTGGTCTTTGCGGCGGTTACAACGCCAACATCATTAAGCGCACCGAGCAACGGTTCGCTGAGCTGAAGGGCAAGGGCTTCAATGTGAAGCTTGTGGTGATCGGAAGTAAAGCGATCAGTTATTTCACCAACAGGGATTACCCCATTCAGGCCAAAATCACGGGTCTGGAGCAGGTTCCGACTGCGGATGAGGCCAACATGATCGCAACCGACATGCTTGCTGAATTCGTGGCAGCTGGGACGGATCGGGTGGAGATGGTGTTCACCAAGTTCATCAATTTGGTGAGCTGTAAACCTGTCCTCCAGACCCTGCTTCCTCTTGATCCTCAAGACATTGCTGATCCCGAGGATGAGATCTTTAATCTCACGACGAATCAGGGACGTTTGACGGTCGAGCCCGGTAGTAGTTCTGCTAATTCCGCCCCAAAAATTCCTTCGGACATCGTCTTTGAGCAAAGCCCTGACCAGCTGCTCAATGCTTTATTGCCGTTGTATTTGCAAAACCAGCTCTTGCGCTGTTTACAGGAATCGGCTGCGTCGGAATTGGCGAGTCGGATGACGGCCATGAACAATGCCAGCGATAACGCCAAGGAATTGGCGAAGACGCTGACCCTTGACTACAACAAGGCACGTCAGGCTGCGATTACCCAGGAAATCCTGGAAGTGGTGGGTGGTTCCGCCGCTGCCGGTGGCTAATTGCTCCAGCTGATTGTGTTGATGGCCGGCCCCTTTTGAGGCCGGCTTTTTTAATGGGGTGATGACAATGCAGCTTCACCAGCTCTTTCCCACTGCCATCGCAACGGTGCAGTTGGCTTTGGATCCTTTGGATGTGGCAGGGCAGCTTCAGGTGCTCTTTGCCTTGCGAGGGGATGCGGCTGGAAATCCCACAGAAGGATGTGCCTGGACTGGCGATCTCCATGGCGCTTGGCGATTGCATCAGCACTCAGATTTCGTGGAGCTCACGCAGCAGGTGGTGGAGCAGGCATGGACCTATCTCGAAGCGTTGGGCTTTGAGCGTTCTCAAGTGGCCCTGCACCTTCAACGATGTTGGCCCGTGCTGAGCGATTGGGACCAGGTGGTTGGTCGTCATCACCATCCCAACGCCCATCTCAGCGCAGTGCTTTACCTCACTGGAAGCGGTTCAGGTGAGGAGGGAGAGCTGCGCATTCATGCACCCCATCGGATCAATGAATTGGTCCCCGGTCTTGCTGTTGGCTACGGAGGCCCCATCGCTGAAGGACATCCGCTGAATGCCGATCACTGGGACCTCGCACCCCGACCTGGGTTGTTGGTGTTGTTTCCATCCCGGTTAGACCACAGCGTTTTGCCCAACACGGATCCAGAGGCGTTGCGCTGCTCGATCAGTTTTGATTTCGTGCTCACAGCCCCAGATTGCGACGATCCGGCGGAATACTTGGCTCCGCATCCGAATGCCTGGGTCCAGCAAAGGCCACCCGCTGCCTGAGAGAATCAGCTGTAGAGCAAAGTTTTGAATGGATGTCTGACCCATCAGCAGCCGTAGCCACCTATTCCGTGTCTGCTGAAATTGAAGGGGCAGTTCACCGTTTCGACTGTCGGGCGGATCAAACGGTGTTGTCCGCGGCGGAAGCCGCAGGCATCAGTCTCCCCAGCTCTTGCTGTACGGGCGTTTGTACCACTTGTGCGGCCGTGATCAGCAATGGCAGCGTCGATCAGCCTGATGCCATGGGTGTTCGATCCGACCTTCAGGAGAAGGGATATGCCCTGTTGTGTGTGTCCTACCCCCGTGCTGACCTCACCCTGAAAACGGGCCAAGAAGATGCGTTATACGAAGCCCAGTTCGGTCAGTACCAAAAGTGAAGCTGCTTCGCCTGCAGCGTCAGTTGATTTGGCCGGATCATGTCGCCATCACTGAGCTGCGTGCCTGGGTCCGCTCTGAACTCGCACAGGATCCTGATGCTGAGTTGTTGCGCTGGGCCCTTACTGGACTGACGACGGCTGCAGACGGTGCCCGTTGTCTCCAGGTGGAGGGGGTTCGCGTCGGATGAGTGCGCCACCACTGCCCACCTTGATGGTGGTGCCGACGGGCATCGGTTGTGACATCGGTGGCTATGCCGGTGACGCCTTGCCGTCAGCACGGTTGCTGGCTGCAGCGAGCGGCTGCCTGATCACCCATCCCAATGTGATGAATGGGGCTTCGCTCTATTGGAGCGATTCCCGTATTCAGTACGTGGAGGGCTTCGCTCTGGATCGCTTTGCCGCTGGAGATTGGGCTCTTCGACCGGTGCGGAGGCAGCGGATCGGTTTGCTGCTGGATGCTGGGATCGAAGCGGAGCTGGCCCAGCGTCAGATTCAGGTGGCCGAGGGCTGCCGCGCCACTTTGGGGCTCGAGGTCGGACCCGTGCTGCGTTCGGATCAGCCCCTAGGGGTGTCACTCGATCGCGGTTCCAGTGGCGCGAGTTGGGGAAGTTTGGAGCGCCCCGATGCCTTGCTGCGGGCTGGCGAACGCTTGAAACAGGCGGGGGCAACAGCAATTGCCGTGGTGGCGCGCTTCCCGGAGGATCCCGAGAGTGAGGCTCTGGCGGCCTATCGCCAGGGCGGTGGCGTGGATGCTCTGGCCGGTGCTGAAGCGGTGATCAGCCACTTGCTGGTGAAGCATCTGCAGATCCCCTGTGCCCACGCGCCAGCCTTGGATCCGTTGCCCCTGGATCCCCAGCTTGATCCGAGAGCAGCGGGTGAAGAACTGGGCTACACCTTCCTGTCCTGCGTACTGGTGGGGCTGAGCCGGGCGCCGGACTTGATCGATACAAATGCTGCCCTCAATGGCGATGTTCATGCATCCCAGATCGGAGCCGCAGTGGTGCCCGAAGGCGCCCTCGGTGGAGAGGCGGTTTTGGCGTGTGTGGAGCGTGGAGTCCCTGTGATCAGTGTGGCGAATCCCTCGTTGTTATCAGTCACGTCCGAGGCCTTAGGTCTGTCGTCGGGCCTGGTCCAAGCCAGTAGTTACGCCGAGGCGGCTGGATTGCTCGTGGCGCTGCGGGAGGGGTTGAGTCCGGCGTCGCTGGGGAGGCCTTTGCCAGCGTTGCAGGAGATCTAGTAATGGCCAGGGGCAAGGGGTTTGCGATGTCAATGGATCAAGGACCCTGCCCCTGCGGTGGAGGGCCCTATCAAAGCTGTTGCGCCCCACTGCACTGGGGAGAGCAACGGGCCATCACCGCAGAGCAGCTGATGCGTTCGCGCTATGCGGCTTTTGTGATGGGTGAGTTGGAGTATTTGTTGGCTACCCACCCGGACGCGGACGTTCCTGAAGCGGAGCGACGTCAACAACTGCGACGTACCTGTCGGGCCACTCGATGGCTGGGGCTCCGCATCCTGTCCTGTACAGATGGGGGAGTGGACGATCTGGAAGGAATGGTGGAATTTGAAGCCCGCCATCGAGAGGGAACCCTGCGGGAAACGTCGTTATTTCAACGGCTTGGGGGACGCAGAGATGGTGATTGGCTTTACATCGAAGCTCTTCAGTTGTCCGAATAATTGGCACGATTTCGTGCAGTTATGTCTCTATTATTGTGTACGTTTCGTGTTCAGCGAAGGCAAGCCATTGGATGCCGAGGTGGCACGCCCAGTGCTTTGGCCACGCCGGGATGACACACCGATCCCTGCACCGTATTGAGGCCGGAGAGCAGTTCCGGCCGTTCCGTGAAGGCTTCTTCTAGACCCCGGCCAGCGATACCAAGGATGTAGGGCAGCGTCACACTGACCAGCGCCTCCGTTGACGTGAATGGAACCGCCCCAGGCATGTTGCCCACGGCGTAGTGCTGCACCCCATGGATGGCCACCGTCGGATTGGTGTGGGTGGTTTCGCGGCTTGTGGCGATGCAGCCGCCTTGATCAATGGCTACATCAACAATCACCGAGCCTGGTCGCATCGCTTGCACAAGGGCCTCATCCACCAGGGTGGGGGCGCGGCCACCGGGGGTGAGCACAGCTCCGATCACGAGATCCGCCGTCGGCACCAGCCGTTCAATCAGGCCTCGGCTGCTCACCACACTCATCAGCCGGCCGCGTCGATCCGCCTCCAGGCTGCGCAGCCGCTGGGGCGACCGATCGAGCAGGAGCACCTCAGCATCCATCGCAGCAGCGGTGCGCGCCGCATTCCAGCCCACGGTGCCGGCGCCAAGCACCACCACTCGGGCCGGTTGCACACCGGTGCAGCCCCCCAACAAAACCCCACGGCCTCCGTGGGGTTTTTCCAGGAGATGGGCCCCCACTTGGGCGGCTAGCCGACCAGCGATTTCGCTCATTGGAGCCAGCAGCGGCAGGCTGCCGTTCTCCAGCTGAACGGTTTCGTAGGCGATGGCGGTGGTGCCTGCCTTGAGCAGTGCTTCCCCCACGTTTGGATAGGCAGCGAGGTGCAGATAGGTGAACAGCACCATGTCGTTGCGGAGAAATCCGAATTCCTCGGGCTGAGGCTCTTTCACCTTCACGACGAGATGGGCGGCCCAGGCTTCGTCTCGGCTGACGAGTTGTGCTCCCGCGTTGCGGAAGGCGTCATCGCCGATGCCGGCCCCTGCTCCGGCACCGGATTCAATCTTCACCTCAAGTCCATGGGTGACCAATTCCCGCACCGCATCGGGAGTGAGGGCAACGCGTTCTTCGTCAACCTTGATCTCCTTCGGAACGCCGATGCTGGCCATCGGTGCCGACAGGATGGAAGCTGCCATGGAGGCTCAGCAGGATGCCCTTCAATCTGGCTCAGCCGCAGGCAATCGGCAGCCGCCAGCCACTACCAAATGCCTGAGGACTCACTTTGAGTAGCGGTGCCGCCTGTCGGCGTTTGAACTCTGCCCGTTTCAGCAGCTGTTGCACATGGCCCACCAAGGCAGGATCATGGCCGGCCGCGATCAAGTCTTCCCCGTGGCGTCGTTCTTGGATCAGATCCTTCAGCAAGGCATCCAGAGCGCTGTAGTCCGGCAGCGAGTCGCTGTCTTTTTGGTCTGGTCTTAGTTCAGCGCTGGGGGGTTTGCGGCGGATGGCTTCGCCCACCAACTCTCCCTGCTCGGGTAGGTGATAGTCCCTCCGGCAGCGTTGGGATGCTGGGCTGTCGAGCCAGTCACAGAGTGCGAACACGCTGGTTTTGTAGAGGTCACCGATCACAGCTAAACCGCCATTCATATCCCCATACAGGGTGCAGTACCCCACGGCCAATTCGGATTTGTTGCCCGTGGTGAGCAGCAATTGGCCCTGCTGATTGGCCACCGCCATTAGCAAGCTGCCGCGAATGCGGGATTGCAGGTTTTCAGCGGTCACTCCGCTCGGATCTCCGCCAAGCGCAGGGTTCAGCGTTGTTTCGAAGCCATCCATCAATGGGCGGATCGGAAGGGTGGTGGTCTTGAGCCTCAGCCGTTCCGCCAGTGCGACGGCATCATCGATCGATCCGGCTGAACTCCAGGGCGACGGCATGAGCAGTGTCGACACTTGATCGGAGCCCAGGGCTGCGGTGGCGATGACCGCAACGAGCCCTGAATCAATCCCACCACTGAGGCCTAAGAGTGCTTTTTGAAAACCGCACTTGTGGGCGTAGTCCCGAACCCCCAGGACGAGGGCGCGGAACAGTCGATCCAGCGGGTCGTCATCGTTGGGATGTGCACTGGCGGTGACGACTTCGCTGTCCCAAATGCCGAGCTGGTCGCAACAGCATGGGAGTTCCAGTAGGCGCTCCCCTTTGGCCGACACCACAAAACTGCCGCCATCGAACACCAGTTCGTCGTTGCCTCCGACTTGATTGAGGTAAACCACTGGACAGTTCAAGCGACGGGCTGCACTCGTCGCCAGCTTTTGGCGGAGTGAGGGCTTGTCCGCATCGAAGGGTGATGCAGCGAGGTTGATCAGCAGATCCGGTTTCTCTGGGATCAGTTGTTCGATGGGGTCGGGGCCCGCCAGCCGTTCCCGCTGCAGCGTGTCGTCCACCCAGAGGTCTTCGCAAATGGTGAGGCCCAGCCGTTGGCCGTTGGGGAGTTGCAGCAGGTTGGGCCCCGTCCCAGGTCGGAAGTAACGCCGCTCATCAAAAACGTCGTAACTGGGCAACAGTTGTTTGTGGGCAACGGCGCGCCATCCCCGCCGGTCCACGAGGGCGATGCAGTTGGTCAGCCCGGGCGCGCGATCGTCGTCGGTGGGTAGGGCAACACCCACCAGCAGCATCAGATCGCCCTCCAGTTGATCGGCCATCCACTGGAGCAGCGTTGCCTGCAAAGCGATGCGAGCGGGCTGAAGCAATAGGTCTCGTGGTGGATAACCCCAAAGCGACAGCTCAGGGGTGAGCAACACATCGGCACTTTGGCCTTGGGCTCTTATGGCAGCCGCAAGAATGCGCTCGGCATTGCCCTGCAGATCACCCACCAATGGATTGATTTGGGCGAGGGCAAGGCGCATCAGCAGGGGTTGGGGTTAAGTCCGTAAAGATTGTGCTCGAGCAGCAGGGGCCACACGGCACTGGGCACCTGCTCTGGCTGGGGAGCACGACGCTGCTCGGAGCTGGCGCTGGCTGGTATCTCCACATCCAACACGTCAACGGAGGCTCCGCATCGGGTCAACTCGGCCAGGGCAGCAGGGGTGAGAGGCCAGCCCTGCCGTGGGGCAATCGCCATGTGGCATTGGCTGAGCCACTGATCAGCTTGTTTCCAATGGGGGATTTGAGCGGCTAAGTCGCTACCCACGACAAACACCAGGTTGTGGTGAGGCCAGCGTTGATGGGCGCGACGCAACGTCACCATGGTGAAGGGGCTGCTGAGGTCTTGGGCGAGGTCCAGGTTTGGGCTGTTCAGTTGTCCCACCAACGCCTTTAGCAACATGGCCCGCACGTTGAGCGGTGCACCGTGCTGCTTCATGGGGTTGTCGCTGGCCCATGTGGCCACGCGGTCGTAGCGATGCAGGAGCTGCTGCAGAAGGGCCTGGTGCCCTCGGGTCGGAGGGTCGGCACTGGTTCCCAACAGGGCAATCCGCTGTTGCACCATTTCAAGGCAGCAATGGATGGAGGTCTTGCTGTGGATGCAATGGCCAACGGTGAAGCCAGTGACGCACCACGGGATCCCGTCGTGCCAATCGTTCGAGCAACGCTCCGGGTTGGCCACCGGATGGATGGAGCAAGTGTTGGGCCACCAGTTGCCCGGTTCGACGGCTTGCATGCACCGCTAAAACCGCCTGGGCGAAAGCCACAGGTGCCGTCGGCGCCAGGCTCATCCCGCCACTGATCGGCACCAACAACAACAACATTTGCTTGAGCGCGCTCAGCCCCAGTTGAACGCCCCCTAGCAATGCGTTATTGCCCGACAGTTGAGTCAGCAATTGTCGGGCTGCTTTCGGTGTCAAGGGAAGGCCATAGAGGCGACTGAGTTGAACCACTAAGGCGGTATCGCAAGCCATGCCCCCCGCCAGGTCAAAGGCCAGCACGGGGTTGATCGCCACTCCCGTTGCTTTGGCCGCGGCATACCGCCCAATCAGGCCTTGGGCGCTGCGTCGATGCTGCTGCAGCCGCAGCTGTTGGCAGGCGCGCTGGAATTGATCGGCCTGTCGCAAGGCCTGAAGTGCCAGGAGCAGCACACCTTCGCTGTTCAGTTGGTTCCGCAACCGTTGTTCCAGGGGCTCAACCCTGGCTGGGGAAAGTGCACTGCGAACGCTGCCATCGGGGAGGAGATGGGCCTCCCGCGGCGCTGCGGCGACTGCGGTGAGTGGCATGTCCCTGGGAAGGCGGGAGCGAATGCTGTTGATGAGTGCCGAAAGCTCCTGCTCTGGCCATCGGTCACTGCGGTTGAGCACGATGTGCAAAGGCTTACCGCTGCTCAGCAATGTTTGCAGTGCATCGCGATCTGTACGGGTGAGATCGCTGTCGATCACCAGCAGAACCAAATCAGCTCCCATGGCCACCCTGGATGCCAATCGCGCTCTGCCGGCGGCATTGATTTCATCGATCCCTGGTGTGTCCACTAGCTCAATGCGCTGAAGGTCGGCGATTGAGATGGGCCAAACCACACCCCGCTGGCGTCGCGTGCTGCCGTGGGCCACATCGGTGGCGAGAAGGGGCTCACCGATCAGAGCGTTGATCAAACTCGACTTGCCAACGCCAACCCGGCCAAACACCGCGATTCGTAGGGTGTGCTCTTGCAGCCGCTGCAATTGTCGATCGAGCAGGACGAGTTCTCCGCCAAGACGTCCCTGTTCCCGCTGGGACAAGCTCAGGCGCTCACGCCATTGATCGAGTAGTTCGCGGCAGCGCACCACAGTGGAAGGTGGTGGACCTGAACGGGCTGAAACAGCCTGGCTTGCTGTGATCTGGAATCGACCCTGATCCATTTCATCAGGTTAAAAGGCCACGCAAGCCACCAACCGCGAGAGCTCCAGAGCCTTTGGCGGCTGGCGTACACACGAGCTCTTGGGACATTCGGACTCGCGAAGCCGATCAGCTTGATGCCCTGCATTCATGTCTCTTGGCTGCGGACATGACGGCGTTGATTGATCAATGCAATGAAGAGATGGAGCGATCGATGGGCGTATGTCTCAAGGTTGTCCATGGGCATGTTCGGCGCTGCTCCTGTTGAGCAGATGCCGTTTGATCTCGTCGTCCCGCTACGCTGAAGTTTGATCAGGCCAGTCAGCCAGGGGGAATTCGTGATTCGCATTCTCCTTTTTTCGCTCATCATTATTTTCACGATTCGCCAAATTAAAAAGATTTTTAGAGACGTGCCCCCGGTACAACAGGACGTCAGTGCCAATGTGGCAGTCGTGGATGTTGATGTGATTGTCGATGAGCAGAACGATTAGCAGTCCCTTCGCTGAACCTTCGTCTCATGGTTGAACGGCATGAAATGTCATGCCCGAGAGAAAAAACTCATGGGATGTTCGATCTTCGCGATTCCTGAGAGCCTCAGTTGTGAATCGATCGGTGTGTTGTTGGGCTTCATCAACCACGGGTCCAGCTGGCCTGAAATTTTGGATTGGATCGGGATGTGATCCCGAAGCGATTCCGCTGTTTCGGTATTCGTTTCCATTTTTTTCTTGCGGCCGTTGTTTTTTGTGCCAATCCTGGTTTGTACGGACACCTAAAAAACACCATGACCGTCCGACTAGAAAAACTCACTTCGCACGGTTGGGAGCATGATTCCAACCATTCCGATCTTCATAGCGCGACAAACCACGCCAAGGAATTGATTGGTCAGGAGTTATCCACCTACCGACTCCTCCGGGATGACCGAGTGATGTTGTCTCTCATTACATCGAAAGGTGTGATGTGGGTGAATGCCGACTTGGAAGTCAAAGGTAAAGCTTTGGTGCACGCGTAAATCTTGTTTTCCCATCAGTGATTCTTGATTTTCTTGGTTCCAAAAGCATTGGGACTTTCGTTAAAGAAGGCAACCACCAGCCTTTTCGTGCTGTGGCTTGCCCCATTAATGGCCTCGACTACGACGAATCACAGATGAAAGACAACGACGTTCAGCGTCGTCAACGTCTTTCTGAAGTCGAATACGACTGTTGAGTCGAGTTGAGTTGTTGCGGCCTGAGGCCCATTGCCTAGCTGGGTTTGCGCCACCAGCCTGCCAAAACTGCCAAAACCGCTTCTGCTCCAATCACTCCAACAAAACCGCCGAACTCATCCACGACGACCCGTACACCGCTGCTGTCTTTTCTGAAGCCAGTGAGGAGTCGATCGGCTCGGATCATTTCAGGCACATAATCCACCTGCTCGCAGAGGTCGACAGGGGTAAGGAGTCCGCGGTTTTCCAGTAGCGCTGTAAGGAGACGTTCTCGGCTCGCGACGCCCAACACTTTGTCCACTTGATCGCCCAAGACCACCCACCAAGGTGAGTTGTTCTCCATCAGCCGAGTTCGTTGCGACTCAATGCTCAAGCTGCCATTCACTGTGGGAGCGGCCACCCGTGGCGTCATCAAATCTCGGGCGGTGAGGTCATTGAGCTGAAACACCTTGCCGATCATGGCTGCTTCATCCGCTTCGATTTCTCCCTTTTGAGAGCCAAGGCGAGCGAGTAAACGGATTTCGTCTTCGTTGGTGCTGATCTCGGCCTCCGCGGTTAGGGCAGGCAAGATTCGCTCAATCAGCACCACCAGCGGGCGCAACAAAATTCCTAGCCAATGCAGCAATGGGGCACTCGCGAGGGCAACAGGGAGGGCCAGACGGCTGCCCAGAGCCTTGGGAAGAATCTCCCCAAGCAAAATCACAAGAATCGTGAGGCCTACGGAAAACAGCGGTAGTGCCGCACTGTTCACACCGCGCTGCTCAAAGACCCAGGCGGCATAACCACCAAGCATCAAGCTGCCAAAAATATTGAAGCCGTTGTTGGTAATGACCAGTGCTGACAGCGTTCTGCCGAGGTGTTTGCGCAATTTGGCCAGCCGACGTGCCCCAGCCACAGGACGCACGCGGGCCGCGAGTTCCTGGACTCGGATTGGATTCACCGTCAGGAGAGCCGCTTCCACCCCCGAGCACAGGGCAGAACCGATCAGCACCACCAACACAAGCACGATCAGCACAAGTAGATCGGAGCTCATTGCTGACCAACACTCAAGCCATCGTATCGGTCGCGCTCGGTCAGGCTTCGCGAACTGCCATCCTGATCAACACTCGCTCCCGCAGGTTTGACCGCGTTTGATCTCGGTATCCATGCGCTCCGGCGTGAGCGCTTCATTGAGCAATTGGGAGCTGCTGCAGCCGTTATTCCCGCCGCCGCTCTCACGACCCATCACGCCGATTGCGAGTGGCCATTTCGCCAAGACAGTGATTTTTTCTATCTCACGGGCTTTGACGAGCCCGATGCGGTCGCTCTGTTGTTGCCCCATCGACCGAAGGGAGAGCGCTTCATTCTTTTCGTTCAACCGAAGGATCCAGCGGCGGAGGTTTGGACAGGGTTCCGTTGGGGAACGGAGGGGGCAGTGGAGCGTTACGGCGCTGATGTCGCCTACCCCCTCGATCAACTCCAGGAGAAATTGGCTGGTTATCTGAACGGAGCGGAAGCGATTGCGTTCCGAATTGGTCGTCACCCAGCGATCGAGCCATTGGTGCTTTCCGCTTGGGGGCGTCAGCTGGATATGTACGCACGCTCCGGAGAAGCCGCGTTTGGTTTGGTGGCCCCGACGCCGATCTTGCATCGTCTGCGACTTCGCAAGGACCCGCATGAGCTGGAGCGTTTGCGCGATGCCTGTCGAATCTCCGCAGAAGCCCATGAACTGGCACGGGAGATGACCCGTCCTGGGATGCGGGAGTCGGAGGTGCAGGCGGCGATTGAGGCGCATTTCCGCGCCAGTGGGGCTCGGGGCCCAGCCTATGGATCCATCGTTGCCGGCGGTGATAACGCCTGCGTTCTCCACTACACCGCGAATACGGCCCCCCTGCAGGACGGAGATCTGCTGTTGATCGATGCCGGATGTTCCGTCGAGGATTACTACAACGGCGATATCACCCGTACGTTCCCGATTAATGGACGCTTCAGCGCCGAGCAAAGGGAGCTTTACAGCCTGGTTTTAGCGGCTCAGGAATCAGCCATTGCGATGGTGCGACCCGGTGGAACGGCGGAAGAGGTGCACAACACTGCGTTGCGCACGTTGGTTGAAGGTCTCGTTGATTTGGGACTTCTCATGGGAGATCCCGATGGACTGATTGAGCGCGGTGATTATCGACATCTCTACATGCATCGCACCGGTCATTGGTTGGGTTTGGATGTGCACGATGTGGGGGCCTATCGGCTGGGTGAACGGCCGGCTGAATTAGAACAGGGCTTCGTGCTCACCGTGGAGCCAGGGCTCTACATCAGCGATCGCTTGGCCGTTCCCGAGGGTCAGCCCGAGATCGACGACCGGTGGAAACGGATTGGCATTCGCATTGAAGATGACGTCGCTGTGACCAAACAGGGCCATGAGGTGTTGACCTCCATCGCCCAGAAGAGTGTCGCGGCGATGGAGCGCTAGAGGACAGAGAGGAGATCCAGGGTGCGATTGAGCACCCGATCGGCGCCAGCTCTCCGCAGGGTTTGCTGATAATCCCTCACGTTGTCCACGTGGGGCGGGCTAACCGCCAGGCTGCGCCAAGGAAGGTCGGGTCGGACTGTGCGGGCATTGATCACTGTGGTGACATCGGCCACCGTGTCGCCGATGTAGGCGATGCATTGCGGGTGCTCACCGGCAGCGAGCTGCTCGGCCAAGCGGATCAACCCGGTTGGATCGGGTTTGTCGGGGGCATCGCCCATCGCAATCAAGGGTGGGTCGATCAATCCGAGGCGTTCCTGGAGCACATAGCGCGCAGAGGGTGGCTCTGCTCCACTGACGAAGCCCCAGCGCCAGCCTTGGGCGCTGAGACGACTGAAAAAATCCCGATCCACGAGCAAGGGCTCATTCCCAATCAATCCGCTCCATTGGCTTGGATCACCATTGGGATCACCACCAAAGTAAAAATCACTAAAAACGGTGATCAGATCGTTTCGATCTGGTTGTGCTCCCCCATGGCGCCGCAGGAATTCGAGGCTGGCATCCCAGTCGTTGTTCCAGAGGCCTTCTCCTTTCAACGCGTCGATCTCCTGCGGTGATGGCCGCCAACCGCTGTAGTGCGCCACGGTGTCTTGAAGCGCCCTGCGATAACTGCCTGCTACATCACGGATGACCCCGTCGATATCGAACAGAAGAATGGATGGTGATCCCAGGGTTCAAGCTGAATAAAGCGGCTGGTAGACTAGTTCTTTGACTTTCTGTCTTGAGCGCTGACCCCATGACGGCTACCGAAGGCGCTGCCACCACCGACCAGGAGGTCGCGACTCCGGCCGCCGCTGCGGTTGAAGACGCCACCCAGGCAGCTGAATCCATTGAAACGACTGCTGAGACATCTGCGGCCCCCGCAGACCCAGTGGCAGCAACCCCAGCCAAAGCGGAAGGACGTCCGGTCCTCAGCGGAGCGGCAGCAGCACTGGCATCGGCCACGATCGATGCCGATGGCGTCCCTTCTGGTTACACGCCGAAGGCTGATGAAGGTCGCTTTCTGTTGAAGATCCTTTGGCTGCCGGACAACGTTGCCCTGGCGGTGGATCAGATTGTGGGTGGTGGCCCGAGCCCCCTCACGTCCTATTTCTTCTGGCCCCGCGAGGACGCGTGGGAAACCCTCAAAACAGAACTTGAGGGCAAGAGTTGGATCACTGACAACGAGCGTGTTGAAGTACTCAACCAGGCCACAGAGGTGATCAATTACTGGCAAGAAGAAGGCAAAGGCAAGAGCCTTGATGAAGCCAAGTTGAAATTCCCTGAAGTCACGTTCTGCGGTACCGCTTGATCGTCCACTGAGTTTTTCGTGAGTTCAACGAACGGCCTGCCATCGCAGGTCGTTTTTTTATGGGTACTGCTGGATGGCATCGGCTTTGTTCGTGGCTTCTATTTCCGAATCAAAAAAAGCGCAAAAAAAAGCCGGAAGCTCAGCTTCCGGCGACATAAAAAT
>JBDQPG010000042.1:0-18628 GCA_040260695.1 Synechococcus sp. SFB_27S_18OctNov_coas_78
CACAGGTGGTGACTTCCACGGGAAAACCAAATCCATCGGAGGCATCCGGTGCTTCAAGGGTGGTCGTGCACACCACTGGACCGGCCACGGCAGGCGCAGCCATCTGAGAAAGAGTCACCTCCGAAACCGCCATGGCCATCAAGGCCATCAGCACAGCTGAAAACTTGCTCGTACCCAGCGGCACAACGTCGATCCCTTCTGAGCGCAAACTAAGGACATCTGTCATTCCTGGCCAGACCCCATGCCCACCTCGCCCGGACTCACCGAGGAGCAGCGCAGCGGCTTGATACGGCGCTTGGCCACATCTGCCTACAAGCGTGGCAATTTCACCCTCGCCTCGGGACGCCAGAGCGAGCACTACGTGAATTGCAAACCAGTCAGTCTCAGTGGTGCAGGGCTACTCCTAATCAGCACGGCCATGCTCAGCCACGTTGAGGAACAGTCCGTTGCCGTGGCTGGCCTCACCCTTGGAGCGGACCCTCTCGTGAGCGGAGTGGCCATGGCGGCCTCCTTGGCCCACCACGCCCTGGATGCATTAATCGTGCGAAAAGAAGCCAAGGGGCACGGGACAGGCGCCTGGCTTGAGGGACCTCTTCCTCAGGCCGGTGCGCTGATCACAGTGCTGGAAGACGTTGTGACCACGGGTGGATCATCCCTTAAAGCCGTGAACCAACTCCGCGAAGCCGGATACATCGTGAATCGTGTCGTCACAATCGTGGACCGCGAGGAAGGAGGAGCCGCAGCCATGGACGCAGCAGGGCTCGAGCTCATCAGCCTGTTTCGGCTCTCCGAGATCTCAGCGTGTGCGGCCGACCTCAAGCCATGAATGGAAATCTTTACTGGGATGCAGCCTTCCCCTTACTACGACTCGACGGCCAGGGCACCCGGAGCTTTCTCCAAGGCCAAACCAGCGCAGATGTGACCAAGACCCCAAACGGGACCTTGACTCAAAGCTGTTGGCTCACCGCCACTGGGCGATTGAGAGCCTTGCTGGAGATGCGCCTCGATGCCGACGGTGCGGATGTCCTTGTTCTGGCTGGTGACGCAACGGCGGTCGCGAAAGGATTCGACCAAGTGATTTTTCCGGCCGACCGGGTGCGCTTGCAACCCATGGCCGTGCAACGCCGCATTCAACAACTCAGGGACGGAAGCTCAGCGTTATGGCTCGCTGACGAAGCCCCACCACCTCAGGACTGGAGCAGCGATCGGGCTGATCCGCAGCAATTCGAGCGTTGGCGCATCGAACAAGGACTGGCCATCGGCCCCGGCGAGTTAAACGCTGATGCCAATCCGTTGGAGCTGGGTTTTTCCGATCGCGTGAGCCTCACGAAAGGGTGTTATCTCGGCCAAGAGACGGTCGCCAAGCTCGCCAACCTCGGCGGCGTCAAGCAAGAACTCAGGGGATGGAGCTGCGACACAGTGCTCACTGTGGGCGACACCTTGCGCTGCAACGGTGAACGGGCCGGAACGATCACCACCGTCCTGATCACAGCCCAGGGGTCCATTGGTCTCGCTTTGGTGCGTCGTCAGCATCTCTCCGAAAGCAGCCTGGATGGCTCAGAGGGCCAGGCTGTGCGACTCAACACACTGCCAAAGGGTCAGCCTGCAGCAGGAGATTGATCCTTTGGGATCGACGCATCTGACGTCAAAAGCTCATCTCGTTCCAACAGCCATGCCGCCACAGCCCAAGTGGCCCGGCAATCATCCTGGTTGTACCTAAAAATCCAAGCCAAACCTTGGCGTGATCCTCGACGTTGGGGGCCCTCGCCTAACCATTGCCGCCACCAAAGCAACGCCCTCGCACCATCCACGCCGGTTTGGCTCCAACGGAACCCCCGCCAAGCCGCAACCGACTTGAGTCCGTAGCTACTGAGTGGCAGTCGCCAGTGGCTCCGAATCCTGGCGTGGACATCAATCAAACGCCGCTTCAGTCGGCTCAACTGCGCGTCCGATGCGCCCTGACGTTGGGCCAGCCGCCTGAGCGACAAGGTTTCTGTTTCGCCGTAATGCAGGATCGGCCACCCCTCATACCGACTCAAAAGCCGCTGCAGACGCAGCCAACTGCGTTGCTCTCCGTGCTCAGCCAGCATTAAAAGGGGGTGATACGTCGCCGCCGCAAGATCCCAGCGACCATCTTTCTGACGCGGCAGACGCAGAAAACCATGCAGAAAATCATGGCGCGCATCGGGATCCGACTCGATGTCGTAAAGCAGAGCTCCTGGTGCGTCATGAAGCTCAGGCAAAGCGAGGGTGGGGTCCAACCGTTCCACCTGGCCATCACGCTGGGCCGTGGCCTGGGCAACCAGAGCTCGAGCAGCGTCACCATGTTGCTCGCCAAAACGTTCCATCTGAACGGCGAGTCGTTCTGGATTGGCCGATGCGAGGTCGTTGAGACTCTGAATCCCTAATTCTTGGAGCATGTCGCGCCGCTTCGCGCCAATGCCACTCACCTCACTGAGATGTCCATCAGACGAAGCAACGCGACCGCAGCTTTCGCGCCAACTGCACAGCGTGCACTTGCGACGATCCGCGGCCAAGGCTGGCGGTTGAGGTCGCTCTAAATCTGATTTGAGTTTCCGAAGCGCATCGCAAAGCTGTTTGCGAAGCGCACTCGTCAGCCGGATCCGTTCCCGCTCCAAGCCTTGCCGACCGTTGCCTAAGACCAAAAGCTCGGGGACGGGCCCCGCCTGGTATTGCTCGAGCAAATGGCCCATCAGGGCAAGGGGCAGTTGATGCTCCCGCGTCATCCGCCTCCCCTGACGCGCCAAGACAGGTTGATAAGCAAACGCTCCCCAGCGACTTTGACCCTTAACCCGCAGCAGGAGCGGTGGATGGGCCTCGATGACATCACCCAAGGGGCCTACCCCCTTCAAACGCAACCCCACCACCCCGTCCTGACCAGCAGCACAAGCCGCCTCACCACGACCTGGCTTCTGCGGAAGCAAGGCGACAAAGCAACGTTGTTGATCATCCAGCAGCAGGTTGCGATGTGCCGTCCATCGACGCTGAGTGACATCTCCATGGCGATCCAGCCAAGCCTTGCGGCGGCAACGCAACCAGCTGCGCAGCAGCCGATCCGTCAGGACGTTGTCGGCGAGCGGGGTGGCACCCATCCGCTGACCTTACGGCCACGGGCTGCTAGATCCACATCACTGCAGGGTGTCCCATGGCATCGGCTCCATTACCGCTTGGCCCAGCTCCCATTCAATTCGGCACGGATGGATGGCGCGGCGTGCTGGGGGTCGACATCACGGTGGAGCGTCTGCTTCCCGTAGCCGCCGCCGCCGCCCAAGAACTCGCTCACCGCGCCCCAGAAGGCCTCGACAGCCGCACGGTGGTAATCGGCTATGACCGCCGATTTCTTGCCCCTGAACTAGCAGCAGCCATCGCCGCCGCTGTGCGTGGCTGCGAACTTGAGCCTCTTCTCACAGATACCGCCGTCCCAACCCCCGCGTGCAGCTGGGCGGTTGTGGAACGCCAAGCCCTGGGAGCTCTCGTGATTACGGCGAGCCACAACCCCCCGGAATGGCTCGGGCTCAAAATCAAAGGACCCTTCGGAGGGTCTGTGGAAGGAGACTTCACCGCCGCAGTTGAACGCCGTCTCGATGCCGGCGGAATCACGGTGCCGATTCAGGCTGAGGTTGCACGGTTCCGAGGGCGGGACGAGCATCTCAACGGGCTGCGCAAAAAACTGGATCTGACCCCAATCATGGCGGGGCTCAAAGCGATGCATCTCAAGGTGATCGTTGATCCCATGCACGGCTCCGCGGCGGGGTGCATCTCAGATCTGTTTGGCCCCAGTGGCGATGGCTGGATCGAAGAAATCCGCAGCGAGCGCGATCCACTCTTCGGTGGACATCCCCCCGAACCTTTAGCGCCGTATTTGCAGGAATTAATTGCAGCGGTGCGGGCCTCCACAGCTGCAGGAACTCCTGCGGTCGGGCTTGTGTTCGATGGCGATGGGGATCGCATCGCCGCCGTTGACGAAACAGGCCGGTTTTGCAGCACCCAGCTGTTGATGCCCTTGCTGATCGATCACCTGACGCGCGCCCGTGAACTGCCCGGATCCATTGTGAAAACCGTCAGCGGATCAGACCTCATGCGGTTGGTGGCCGAGGCACAAGGTCGGAACGTCCTGGAATTAGCTGTGGGGTTCAAATACATCGCGGCAGAGATGCTTAGCGGAGATGTGCTGATCGGCGGAGAAGAGTCTGGGGGGGTGGGCTTCGGCATGCACCTCCCCGAGCGTGATGCGCTGTATGCAGCCGTTCTTGTGTTGGAAGCGTTGGTGGAAGGGGGACAACCACTGGGAGCGCGGCTCACTGCGCTTCAAAGCCAACATGGTGGTGCCAGCCATTACGACCGCCTGGATTTACGCCTCGCCAACATGGAAGCCCGCCAAAGGCTCGAGCAAATGCTGACGGATGCCACTCCGACAACGGTGGCTGGTCATGCCGTGGAAGACGTCATCCGAACGGATGGCATCAAACTAAGGATGGGTCCAAGCCACTGGCTGATGTTGCGGTTTTCAGGCACCGAACCATTGCTTCGGTTGTATTGCGAAGCACCAGATGCTGCACGGGTGAGTGATGTTTTGGCCTGGGCACAACAGTTTGCTGAGGCGGCATGACTGAGCCAAGGGTGCTCGTGATTGCCAGCGGTAATCAGGGCAAAATTCGCGAATTCCAAGGGCTCCTGAGCGGACTGCCGCTGCTGGTCAAACCACAGCCAGAAGGCCTCGAGGTGGAAGAAACCGGCACAACATTTGCTGCGAATGCTCGAATCAAAGCCCTTGCCGTGGCGAAAGCCACGGGACATTGGGCCCTCGCCGACGATTCAGGCCTTAGCGTTTCAGCCTTGAATGGAGCACCGGGGGTTCATTCGGCGCGCTACGCGTCCTCAGATCCAGAGCGCATTGCAAAATTGCTTCAGGCTCTGATCCACTGCGATCAGCGCGAGGCCTTCTTCAGTGCGGCGCTCTGCGTTGCCGCCCCCGATGGCCAAGTTCTCCTGGAAGTTGAAGGGCGTTGTGAAGGCCAAATCACCAAGGCCCCCCGCGGTGATCAAGGCTTCGGGTACGACCCCATTTTCGAAGTCAACAACACTGGGCGCACATTTGCAGAAATGCCTTTGGCTGAAAAAAAAAGCTATGGCCACCGCGGCCGGGCCTTCGCTCTCCTGGAACCACTGCTGAAAAACCTGATTTACGTTTACTAACAGCGAGCACACATCTCATCAAGACGCCAAGGGTTTAACCCTGTACGGTGCGAGCTGTCGCTGACGAGGTCGATGGCCATTGCCATGACCACGGGTTACAGCGCACAGACCGAAGGCGCACTGCTCTGCATCAATGCCGCCTCGGACTGGGCCTTGACTTGTGTAGACCAACTTCCTGCCCAGACAAGCTACGTACTGATTGACTACGGAGCTGCAGATGGCGGCACCGCTGTTGGTCTCTGGAGCCAAGTGCTGGATCGGTTGCACGCCAATCACCCCAAGGCCCATCTCACGCTGATCGGCAACGACCTGCCGAGTAACGACAATGTGGCCCTGGCCGAAAACCTGGCCCAACAAATCCAGCGCACGCCGAAACCAACTGTTTTAGTGAGCGCACGAAGCTTTTACGAACCCTCTGTTGCACCAAACACGGTGAGTTTTGGCTTTTCGGCCACAGCCATGCACTGGCTCAGCGAATCCCCAGGCCCCCTCGAAACCCACACCCATGTGCTGGCTTCAGAGGATGCAGACGCCTTGAAGCGTTTTACAAACCAAGCACTCAAGGATTGGGCTTACATCCTCGAATTGCGCAGCCTGGAACTCAAAGTTGGTGGTCGCCTCCTCACGGTGAACCTGTCTCGGGATGAGCAGGGTCGCTACCTGGGCCACAACGGCGGAGAAACCCGCAATGTTCACGACCAGCTGCATCAGATTTGGCGTGGCCTTGCCGACGAAGGACTGATTAGTGAAGAGATTTATAAAAAAGGAACTGTCCTGAATTTCTACAAATCCCCTGAAGAATTCATGACACCGCTCAAGGACACCAATTCAGCGGCTTATCGCAATGGTCTGCGTTTGGTGGATGAACGCACGGTGTATGTGAAGTGCCCTTATCGCCGGCGCTGGAATGAGGACGGCGACACAGCAACCTTTGCTGCTGGTCTCATGGCCACCATCCGAAGTTGGAGCCGGCACAGCTTTGCCTCCGTTGCTGGCGACACGATCGCGGATCAGGTGTATGACCGTCTTGAACAGCGCATCGCGGCTGCCCCAGATGAGTGGAGCCTGGATTACGTGGAACATCACCAGATGATGGAGAAAGTTGCTTAATGGCTAATGCAACCAACCCAGAGCCGACCGTGTCGGTGCTGGCTCAACACGTCTCCGCGCATCTCTCGGTTTTTGTCGTTGCAGAAAATACCGATGCAAAAAAACCAGCCAACGGCGGATTGCGGCTTCTCAACTACCCCAGTGATGAAGCCTGTATCGCTGATGGCGAGCGACTAGCGGGTCTCATGACCCATAAGCACGACCTCTACGGCACCGGCTTCGCTGGAGGCAAAATTGTGGCCCGCGCCAAGGAACCCGCGGCGGTCAAGGACGAATTGATCAGCGTGACGGCAGGCCTGCTGGAGTCACTGGATGGCTCGATGATCACAGGATGTGATCTGAATACAAGCTTGGAAGACATGGAGCGGCTGATGTCGCTCACGCCCCATGTTCTTGCAGCCGTCGGCAGTCCCGTGGATGCCAGTGCGGCCACGGCCCACGGCACCCTCGGAGCCGTTGAGGCCGTGCTTGGCAACGACCTGAAAGATGCCTCCCCCGGGAGAGCCCTTGTGCATGGTTGCGGAGCCGTCGGTGGCACCGTGGCAAAAACATTGGTGGCGCAAGGCTGGACGGTCTTCACCGTTGACCTCAGCAGGGAGCGTGCTGGTCTCGCTGGTGCGACCCCACTTCCCACCAGCTGCCCCTGGTGGGAAGTGAAAGTCGATCTGACGCTTCCTTGCTCAATCTCCGGATTGATCAACTCAGACATCGCTGCAGGAATGCGCACCAAGGCAGTTGTACCAGCGGCAAATGCCCCATTTCAAAATGCTCAACTCGCCGACGAGCTTCGTCAACGCGGGATCCCCGTCTTGCCCGACCCCCTTGTGAATGCTGGAGCGGTGATTGCCGACTCGATCGAGCGTTTTTCACCCCAAGCCTGGAAAGGTGCCGGTGCTGAAGACGTCTATGCCTTCGTTCGTAGCGAAGTCCGCCAACGGGCCACGGAATACTTGTCGCAGCGCGAACAAGGGTTATCGGTCGGAGATGCACTCACCGAAGTCGCAGCAGACACCGCCACCGATCCCATCGGCCTTAGCTTCAAAGAAACCCCATGAGCAACAACCTTTCATCCCTCCCCGATCAGGCCTCCGTGGTGATCATCGGCGGAGGAATGGCCGGCTTAAGTTGCGCCGCATCGCTGGCTCGGCAAGGCGTCTCAGATGTTGTGCTTTTAGAAGCCAAGACGCTGGCCCATGCCCAAGCGAGCAGCTTTGGCGAAACCAGGATGTTTCGGGAGATGTATTCCGACCCAGTTCTGTGCAAGCTGGCCCAAGAAGCGAATCGTCTCTGGCGCGAAGAGGAAGTTCATGCCGGTGAAACGCTGCGCGAAACCCACGGCTTGCTCTTTTACGGGGAAAGCTGGGATGAAGAAACGATTGAGGGTTCGATTCCTGGCGCCCGACGCGTCATGGACGACCAAGGCATTCCCTATGAAGCCCTGAATGCTGAGCAGATCGCAGCACGGTTCCCCTTAAGGCCAAAATCAGATTTCACCGGACTGTTTGAACCCACCGCCGGGGCCGTGCGCAGCGACAAAGTGATTGCTCACTGGCGAAAAACGGCGGAGACAGCAGGCCACCGACTCATTGAACATGCTCCAGTGCGCAGCTTGGATGACGATGGCGGTGGCGTCCTCTTGGAATCTGGCCAGCACATTGCAGCCGCGCAGGTTGTGGTGGCTTGCGGCGTTTGGAGCCAATTGCTGCTGGCCCCTCTGGGTCTAGCGCCCAAGCTTGAGGTGTGGCCCATGCTTTGGGCCCATTACACCGTGGATCCAGCCATTGCGGATCGGTATCCCCAGTGGTTCTGCTTCCAAAAGGAACGGGGTGATGACGGTGGTTTGTACTACGGCTTCCCTGTGCTCAGCACCACCAGCGATGGTCGTCCACGCATCAAAGCTGGTATCGACTGGGCCCCCAAAGAGCTGCGGGTGAACGAACCGAATGCCATGTGCAGCGAACCACCGGCACGGTTGGTGGAATTGCTCGACCACTTTCTGTTCAACAACGTGAGTGGGATTCAGGAACGGGTCGAAACCGTCATCAGCCCGTATTCGATGACCAGCGATGTGAATTTCGTTCTTGACCGCCTCAGCCCAAAGTTGAGCTTGTTCTGTGGTGGGTCTGGGCAATCATTCAAATTCGCACCCTTAATCGGTGACTCCCTCGCACGCTTAGCCAGAGGACAATCGCCTGCCGTTGATCTTTCCTGTTGGAACCACAAACGTTCTGCCGTTTGCGCCTAAGTCCGAACCGAAGAGCCCATCATTTTTGAACCTGTGTCTGAAATCCCAACAACGTCTCGCTCCTGGTGGAAACAGCCCCCGCTCTGGGTGGGCGCTGGCCCACTACTGATCTTCCTGCTGGTCTCCGCCATCGATTTAGCTCTGGCGAAGCACTTCACAGAAACCGGCAAGGCGATTGTTAGCGATGCACTTGGCGGGATTTGGCAATGGATGGTGTTGCTGCTGTTTCTGATCGCCATCGCGATTGCGATCAGTCCCGTTGGCCGCCTCCGCCTCGGCGGAGACGATGCCAAGCCCAGCCTGAAATTTTTTGACTGGTGTGCAGTACTGATTTGCACTTTGCTGGCAGGTGGTGGTGTGTTTTGGTCGGCAGCTGAGCCGCTCTTTCACTTCCAAACACCGTCTCCCACCTTTGAGGGTGTGGCTGGAGGGACTGCCGCAGCTGTGGACCCTGCTCTAGCGGTGAGCTTCCTGCACTGGGGCTTTTTAGCTTGGGCGCTGGTGGCAACCACCACAACCATTACTTACTCAATTTTGGAACGACGCGGAGAACCACTCCGCCCTCGCACCCTGCTGGTCAATATCCTGCCAAGACAACTCGTTGATGGTCCTCTGGGAGACCTAGCAGATGGCCTGTCAGTGGTGGCCGCCATTGCAGGAACAGTGGGTCCCCTGGGCTTCCTCTCACTGCAGCTCAGCAATGCCGCAGGGCAGCTCCCCTGGTTAAGCGACAGCGCTGGATTGCAATCGGTCGTCGTGCTCATGCTTACAGCTGTTTTCGCCACATCGACCGTCAGCGGCATCCAAAAGGGCATCAAATGGCTCTCTGAATTAAATGTTTGGCTCACCATCGGGATGGCAGCAGCACTGCTTCTGCTTGGTCCTGGCCTCTGGTTGATTCAGCATTTTTTCAGCGGCTTTCTCACATATCTGAGCCATCTCCCTCAGATGGCTCTGGCTCAAAACGACTCCGCCAACAATTGGGTTAACGGTTGGACGGTGTTTTATTGGGGTTGGTTTCTTGGTTACGCCCCACTGATGGGGTTGTTTACGGCTGGAGTCAGCCGTGGACGCAGCCTGAGAGAACTCGTCTTGGCGGTTGCCATCCTCTGCCCCATTGTGACCAACCTTTGGTTCACGTTGCTCGGTGGAACCGGCATGAATCTTGAGCTGGCAGGGGCTGGGATTACGGACGCGCTCGCGCAAAACGGCGCAGCGGCCGCCTTGCTCGCGATCCTCAGTGCCCTGCCACTCGCGGGCCTCTTAATCCCCGTCGGACTCATCCTGGTGGTGTTGTTTATGTGCACCAGTGCCGATTCGATGAGTTACGCCGCGGCCATGGTGGTGAGTGGCCAGAACGAGCCACCTCCTGCGCTGCGTTTGTTCTGGGCATTGATGATCGGCAGCCTCACGCTTGTCTTGCTCCGCATTGGCACTGGACTGGGAGACAGCACCTCGATCGACGCACTGCAAGCATTCATCGTGATTACTGCGGTTCCCGTCACCCCCCTCGTGCTGTTCACACTGTGGAGCGCGCCACGCCTCGCGTGGAAAGAATCCCTGAAACAAAACAGGCCAAACTAATCAGCTCTAACGTCATAAAAAGCAGACAGTCTCAAAATACAATTTGAGCAAGTAGTCGCCACAAAAGAAACATGAAAAACTCCAGAATCGACGTTGATATCTAATCGTTTCTTAGATCACATCACCCTGAATTCATACCCTTAGCGGCTTTTAGCGCAAGGAACAGCTCATCCAGCGACCATGGCGTCATAGCCCTTAAAAAATCTCTTACGCAAAAGCCAAGGGAATTGTAGTTCTCTCAACACGCGAACCATTAAACGACGCATTTCTCTCTTCTCAAGCTCAGATTCAGGCCCTGAATAGACAAATTGAGATGCTGCCTTCGCTGGGAACAACGCATTCCACGAGACACCCCAATGCTCACGTGCAAATGCATCGTTTGACGATGCATAAAAACCCGCGACACGGTCCAAAAGCGGCTGGTCAAAACCATCAAATTTCTCGCGATCCCAACCTCGCTCAATCGCAAGATCACGAATCACTTTTCCTTTTCGATTCAACACATCAGGATCAAAACCCAACGATTCCATCAGCTGAAAACAAACCCGTGACATCCAAATCCCCTTAGCGCCAGGCTGAATATTCTGCTTAGAAGACTCTCCTTTTAACCAACCACCATCTCCAGACGGCTCGGTTAAGCCCAATGCTGACATCAGCGCAAGAAAAGGATCTGCGATAGCCACTTGTCGGGATAGCGGCAAAAACAATTTCACAAGACCTGGATAGCTCTTCAGTACACGAAATTTTGATGGATAAGCAATATCCCAAGAGCTTGAATCTTTCATAATATAACGACAATAATCAGGGAAGTCTGGGGTTGAGCGAAATCGTCGGACACGATGACAATATACAGAATTCAGCCAAGACTGCTGATCTCTGATGAAGTAACTAATACCAAGCTTGAAACGATTTGACGATGCTAAATCACTCAAAACAGACAAAACCCCTTTGTTCAAAATGCGCGTATCCAAAGAAGAACTACTAATCAAAATACGCTCAAAATCCTTCGACAAGCCGGCAAGAGCTTGCTCTAATGGTTGATAATTTTTGCTGGCAATGGCGTTGGCAAGGTAATTGTCATCGCCATCCATGAGCACTCCCTGCGAGGCCAAAGCACCACGATTCTTGCGCAATCGTTCAGTGACATAGCTACTGGCAGCTTTATGGGGTCCAGCATGGATCCACAACATCCGCTCATCGCTCTTGATCTGCGGACGAGCAAATGACGTGGGCACAAAGGATCAACGGTGATCATCAAATTATCACGCTAGAAATAAGGTCTTTTCCGACAAATTCCCTTTTACTCAACAGTCAGAACAAGGGCGCTGGGATCAGTTCAAGCAATAGTCGAGATTGAGTCGAATGGACTGACGGGGTTTCGGTGCTTCAGATGGATCAAAACTCCTTTGCGACCGTGACATCGCACTCGCACGCAGATGACCACCCCCACTGCGCTGATCAATCCGGATTAACCGAAGCCGGCGCAACCCCAACAGGTTCTGCGTGGACTCCGCTTGACGGCGACCGTTCGCCATAGCCCTCTCAAGCAACTGCTGTTCAAGAGAACGGTCAGCAGCAGAGGAGGACAACGACGTCATGCCTTGAAGACTGACGCCGGGCAAACGTCCAGCCTGCTGAATCAAAGGGTCGTAATTGGAACGGCTTACCTCACCTTTGATGCTCGTCGTGGCCTTGTGACGCTGCGGAGATGTGGTTGTGCGGCCAACCGTGTAAGTGCGTGGGGCCGACACGATGAGCCCCTCCATCGCCAAGGCAGAAATCTTGCGTCGAACGGTACCGAGCCGACGATTCAATTCATTCAAAGCCTCTTGCTTCGAACTGGCTTGCGCTTCCAACTGCAGGGAGAATGCAAAGCGATCAGTTCGGCTGGCGCCCTCCTCGACAACGGCAAGTTCCAACAGTGTTCCGTCACACCTCAGATCGTGGGCATGAATCGGAGTGACCGCTCCGAACAGCAAGCCAACGATCACAACAGCTCCACAACGCCGCATCACGGTCACCGATCAGTCTCACCAGCTTGAGACTGGACGGATGGGAATCAGCAACCGGACGCGAACTGAAACCTGCCTCAATGTGACTGAACACAATCAGTCTGATTCGGACCAGCTGCCATGAAGTCCATGGGGAATCGCCAAGGGCAATTCGAGTACGGCCACTTCCGATAGATCAGCCGCATTGAGGATCACCAAGTCGGATGCTCCACGGGCTCCATTCCAGACCAAATCCAGCACCCAGCCATCATCCTCTGCAGAGGCGCCAGGGCGAACCACCATCAAGGGCTCGCTGACGAAGCCGCGGGGCGCAGCGCTCCAAGTGCGGGTGTCGCCAGTGCTCAGATCCAGCTTCTGGATGGCCTGCAGCGGATCATTACCGACGTCCCGTTCAGCCACCGCCATCCAGGCGTATTGCGCTGAACGTCCCTGGCGATTTGGATTCACCATCGCAAACTCGCAAGTGCGGTTGGCAATCCGCTCGGTTTGAACAATCTCACGACTCAAATCAAGGCGACAGCGATGCAGGATCCCCTCTGGAATGCTGTCGAAATCGACCTGAGCAAAATCATCGTCGGGACCAATCGATGGAAAGTCGTCGTAAACGATGCTCTCCACAACAACGTGATCTCCTTCCTCAAAGGCATTGAGGTGATGAAACACAAATCCATCTGGAGCCTCAAGGATGCGGGGCTTTTGACCAGCAAAACGACCACAATCTCGAGGAATCAACCAAAAGCGTCCTTTTCCCCCCGGCTGGGACGCCAAACATTGCGCAGCACCCTTTTCTCCGGTGACAAACGGCAGCGGATTGAACGAGACCGCGTTTTGAAGGAACACCGCCCAGTTGGGGGTAATCGCGAAGTCGTGCAAGAACGCGAAGCCCGGAAAACTGTCGGATCGATCGTTCAACAGCACACCGGCATCGGGACCATCGGTGGCGAACTCCATTAATCGGATGGTGCTACGGGGACCGGCCTTCACACCAAAGGTGACCATCCGCGGGCGATCGTGATGCCCAGCATCGAAGCGCGGGTGAGCACTAAACGCTTCCCCCTTCTTCAACACACCATCCAAGCGTGACAAGCCACGGGTTTCCAAGCTGACGGGGTCAAGCGCGTGGGGCTCTGCCGCCTCCCAGAGTGCTAGAAGCTGATCACCAAGCCGCACCACATTGGTGTTGGCAATGTTTTTCAGCCGTAAATCGAAGGCATTGGCTAGCCGCCCACCAGGCTTCTGAGTCCCAAAGACGCCGCGATAAAGAACCTTATTGGCCTTTTCCTCGGCGAGCCAGCCCTCCGTCCGAACGAAGCGATTGGTGAGGGCAACAGCACCATTCTCAAACCGCATTGCAGCGATCATTCCATCGCCGTCGAAGGGGTGGTGAACACGATGGCCGTTGCGTTCCAAGCGGCCTGGGCCATTGCGATAGAGCGTGCCCTTGAGTTCGGGGGGAATGGCGCCACGGATCGGGGTGAGCGCTACATCGGTGAGCTCGTCGTCCACATTGACGAAGGCGCTCGACCAGTCCTCGCGGCGATAGGGACGGGTGGGGGCAACAGTCACGAACAACGACTCTGATGAGGGTCATCTTCTCGTAATCGGCCGTGAAACGCGGCCGATGACTCAGGATTTAGTTGGCGCCAGCCTGCTCTAAAACACCCTTACTGCTTGGAATCGCACCGGCTCGACGGGAATCGATTTCTGTGGCCATGCGCAGTGCACGGGCGAACGCTTTGAAACAGGCTTCCACGATGTGATGGGAATTCACCCCATCCAACTGGCGAATGTGCAGTGTGAGTCCACTGTTATTGGCGACCGCTACAAAGAATTCCTTCACTAATTCAGTGTCGTAGGTGCCGATTTTTTGGGTTGGAATCGTTAATCCGTAGCTGATATGGGGCCGGCCAGAGCAATCCAAGACCACTTGCACCAGGGCTTCGTCAAGGGGCGCGACGAAATGACCGAAGCGATGGATCCCTTTTCGATCAGCCAGCGCTTGGCTCAGGGCCTGCCCCACAGCGATGCCCACATCCTCATTGGTGTGGTGATCATCGATGTGGGTATCCCCCACCGCTGAAATCGTCAGATCAATCAGTCCATGGCTGCTGATCTGATGCAGCATGTGATCAAGAAAGGGCACACCGGTGTTGGCCTCACACCGGCCACTGCCATCAAGGTCGAGCTTGACCTTGACATCGGTCTCGCCGGTATGGCGGTGGACTTCACCCGTGCGCATATTCCTGAGTTCCCGCTGACCGTTGCTAACGCGCTGATCATGGCGAAGCATCGGCCCATCGGCCAAACCCCGATCGCGTCGCAACCGGACATCACATACCAGTGACGCAGTAGCCGGCATCCACATAGATGGTTTGACCGGAGATGCCGCTAGCCAGGTCGCTCAACAGGAACGCAGCGGTCCCTCCCACTTCCATCTGGGTCACGGTGCGACGCAAAGGAGCTCTCTCCTCCACGTGATGGATCATGTCGAGGATTCCACCGATAGCTGAACTAGCCAGCGTGCGGATCGGGCCGGCACTGATGGCATTGACGCGAACCTGTTTCTCGGGGCCAAGCTCGGCCGCCAAATAGCGCACAGATGCTTCTAGGGCAGCCTTGGCTACACCCATAACGTTGTAATTCGGGATCGCGCGCTCAGCACCCAGGTACGAAAGGGTGATCACACCAGCTTTCTCGCTGAACAGCGGCTTGGCATGGGCACAGAGTGGAGCCAGGGAATAGGCGCTGATATCTAAAGAGCGAGCGAAACCTTCAGCCGTAGTCGCGCTGTAATCACCGATCAACTCCTCCTTGCCGGCGAAAGCCAGGCAGTGGACCAACCCATCAAGGACGCCCCACTTGTCTTTGATTTCGGCGAACACACTCGCCATCTGATCTGGATCTTGAACGTTCAGGGGAAGGAACAGGCTGGGCTCCAAAGGAGCTGTGAGCTCCCGAACCTTGGACTCAAAACGACCTTTGTCGTCGGGGAGGTAGGTGATGCCAAGGTCAGCGCCTGCCGCTTTGAGTTGCTGAGCGATGCCCCAGGCAATCGAGCGGTTGTTGGCGATGCCGGTAACCAGAATTTTTTTGCCGGTGAGATCGAGCAGCATCAGAACGAACCGGAACAAGGTTGAATTCGCGCGATTCTCCCCCATCCCCCGCCAAGATCAAACGTCCGTTGCTTCAGAAGGCCGGTGCCAGCCCCTGCTTCGCCTCCAATCGCCGGTGATCTGCCGAGAACGATCAGCTCTCGCGAAGCCCTCAATACCCTGCTGAAACAAGAGTTTCCAGAGTCAAGCGGCCCAATCAGCCCGATCCGTGGCGGTCGGGACGCCGCCGAACAACTGTTGAAAAAGATGGATGCAAAGCGGTACACCCGCAGCCGCAATCACCTCAACGGAGCCGTGACCGGTCTGTCTCCTTACATTCGCCACGGTGTTCTCAGCTTGGCGCAAGTACGCGATGCCGTATTTCAGGGCATCAGCAATCGCGATGACGGAAAGAAATTGATCAATGAGCTCGGCTGGCGCGATTTTTGGCAACGCATGTGGAACGACCTGGGGGATCGCATCGACGACGACCAAGAAGAGTTCAAAACCGGTCACAGCGCTTCCAGTTACAGCCGAAAGCTCCCTACCGACATCCGTGATGGCTGCACCGGATTGGCCTGCATGGATGGCTTTCGAGAGGAACTGGTCAGCACCGGCTGGCTCCATAACCACGCCCGGATGTGGATGGCAGCATGGATCGTGCATTGGCGACGTGTGCATTGGAAAGCAGGCGCGGACTGGTTTCTCGAGCATCTGCTCGATGGAGATCCCGCCAGCAACCATCTGAGTTGGCAGTGGATCGCCAGCACCTTCAGCCACAAGCCCTATTTCTTCAACCGCGACAACCTGGAGCGCTACAGCGGCGGCCGTTTCTGCAAGACCTGTGCACGCGCCAGCGATTGTCCTTTCGATGCCAGCTACGAGCAGCTCGAGAGCGCGTTATTTGTCCACCGGGCCCCGATTCGTGACGTTCCGACCCGTCGGCAGAGCAACCGCAGCCCGTCGACGGCTCGCCCAAATCCCAGCACCCAGCGCTTCTGATGGACTTACAACGACCGATCGTTTGGGTGCATGAGGAATCGCTTGGCAGCACCAACCCGGCCCTCGAGGATTACCCCGAAGCGCCAGCTCTTTTTGTGTTCGACCAAGACTGGATTCGAAACCAGCAGATCAGCCGTAAGCGACTGGGCTTTTTGTACGAATGCTGTTTGGATCTCCCAGTCACCATTCGCAAAGGCGATGTCGTCTCAGAGGTGCTGGCGTTTGCCCAACGTCATGGTGCCGATGGCGTGATCAGTAGTCGTGCAGTGGAGCCACGACTGCAACGAATCGGAGCGGGGATCAACCGTGACTGCCCCCTGTGGATCCTCGATGGCGAGCCCTTTGTGGAGCTACCGCGTCCACCCCGCCTCGGGCGGTTCAGTCGGTACTGGCGCGAAGCAGAACCGGCGGTGTGGGAGCGCTATGGAACATCGGGTTGATGTTTCATGAGTTCCTTCAGCCGTTTCAGCTCCTCCACGGGATTGGTCAGGAGATCCTCCTCTTCCAAAGCCGGCAACTCCACGGGAATCACCTCCGCTTCTGACCGCGGAGGAGTCGTCCAGATCCACTGCGCTTTGGGTTCCCGCAGCGCACACAACTGTTTGAGCTCACCCTGCAGTGCCTTCACCACGTCGCCACGGGCGACGGCATCAAAGAATTCATCGCGGCTGGCGAGGCCAGAGCTAAAGGGGGTGGAGCCGTTGCCATTGAATAAACGGGCAGCGTCCGGAAGCCAACGGGGCTGACAAACCGCCCGATCACTCGTATCCGTTTCCAAAAAGATATGAATGCCATAGCCATCCGGCTGGTTCACCACCGCCAAACCGTCGTGGGCGCCATGCCGCTGCAACGCAAAAATCCGCCAGCTCGGGGGTTCGGACGAAACACCGCAGCTCACCAGGCCCATCACTAGTCCTGGGATCAACAAGACCCGCCGCATCAATCCATGCCATGTGACGTCATCCTGATGGAGACGGTTTGGTTCCGCAGCGCTGCGATGGCCCGTACAGCTTCAACCATGTTGGCCCTAGGCACACCCTTACCAGACTTCCGTCTTGCCCGGGTCAACGGTGGAACGTTCGCCTCAACGGACGTTGGCCAACAGCCGGTGTTGCTCATGGTGCTTTGTGCCCATTGCCCCTTCGTGAAGCACATCGAACCTGAGATCACTCGCCTGGAGCACGACTTCGGCGACCGAGTGCAGATGATCGGTGTGAGCAGCAACAGCCTGATCACCCATCCCCAGGACGGGCCAGCACAGCTCAAGGAGCAGGCTCAACGCCATGGCTGGACGTTTCCCTACCTATTGGACGATCAGCACGCGCTGGCGAAATCTCTCCAAGCCGCCTGCACACCTGAGTTTTATCTCTTCAGCCAACACAGCAAGGGCAGCAGTCCAACCCTCCGATACCGCGGTCAACTGGATTCCAGTCGGCCTGGCAACAACCAACCCTTGGATGGATCCGACCTCCGGGCCGCCCTTGATGCGGTGCTGACCGGAACATCTGTCAGCCAAAACCAGGTGGCCTCAGTGGGATGCAACGTGAAGTGGAACCCCGGCCAAGAGCCCGACTGGTTTGGCTAAACCGCTTAAGATTTCCTTTATGCAGGTTCCTCCGTTCAGCCTCAGCCAACAGATCAATGATCTGAGTGCCGATCTCGAGAGGGCGGTGCTGTCTGTGCTGCAGAGCGGTCAATACATCGGTGGTGCGCAAATTCAACACTTCGAAACGGCATTTGCTGCTGCCACGGGTGTGGATTTTGCTGTGGGCTGCAACAGCGGTACCGATGCATTGATCCTGGCCCTAAGGGCCCTAGGCATCGGAGCTGGCGACGAGGTGATCACCTGCTCCTTCAGTTTTTTCGCTACAGCAGAAGCGATCAGTGCCGTTGGCGCCACCCCCGTGTTTGTGGATGTCGACCCGACCACGTACCTCATCGACTTCGATCAGATCGAAGCGGTGATCACACCACGGAGTAAGGCGCTGATTCCAGTGCATCTGTTCGGTCGACCGGTGGACATGACCCGGTGTATGGCGATTGCCGCTACCCACAACCTCAAAGTGGTCGAAGACTGCGCCCAGGCGACTGGAGCGACCTGGGCTGGTCAGCCTGTAGGCAGCTTTGGTGATGTGGGCTGCTTCAGCTTTTTTCCCACAAAAAATCTCGGCGCTGCTGGTGATGGTGGTGCTGTCACCACCAACGATGCGGCCCTCGCCCAAACCATGCGCGAGCTTGCAGTCCATGGCATGCCCCAGCGTTATCTGCACACGGCCCTTGGATACAACAGCCGCCTCGATGCGATCCAGGCAGCGGTGCTCAATGTGAAATTGCCAAAACTGGCGGGTTGGATCAAAAACCGCAGC
>JBDQPG010000059.1:0-13887 GCA_040260695.1 Synechococcus sp. SFB_27S_18OctNov_coas_78
GAAACGCCGTTGATGTTGAGCTCGGCGGCATTGGCGGCTGGGCTGTTGACCACTGCCAAAGGGGCCAGAAGGCCCAGGGCGGCAGGAGCCACCAGCATTTGCTGGAAAAGCTTCATTGAAAGGTTCCTCACACAGGAAGTGCCCAAAGTTTTGGGCCTGCCTATTTTGTTTCGCTTGGAAGGTATTTGCCGTAACAAAACCCCATGGTGTGATGTGTCATTTGATCGCTTATTGGGTTCTTTTTAGCGCTTGTGCGGATTGTTATTCGTCAGGCACCGTGATGAATGGGCTGATTTGTTAGTGCTTGGTGAATGCATGATCTCCGGTCAAGGACTATCTCGATATTTCAATTAGGTGTCAATTTCTAATGGCTTTTAAACGGTGTATTCGTAGTAATCAGTGTTCATTTTCGAATTTCTTGTGGTTCCTGAATGCTTGATTTGATCATTGCTTTTGCTGAGTTGACTGGCTTTTTATGTCTTGCATGAGCTGGTGATATGTGTTGCTTTTTCTTCTCTGTAATTGAACTGTTCTCCCGTTGGTTATTAGTTCAGTTCGGCACCTGGATATCCTCGGGGAGTCACCATGCGTCCATCCTTGCTGTAACTGCTGCTGTTTCCGATTAATAGAACCGTGAGCATGTCGATCTGCTCTGGGTTGAGCTCGCCAAGAGTGGTGAGTCGAATCTCTTCGTTGTCTCGCCCGAGCTGCCGAGCGATCGCCACAGGAGTTGTGCTCTTTCGATGTTCAAGCAAGATCTCCTTCGCCTTGGCGAGCTGCCAATCCCGCCCCTTCGACCGAGGGTTGTAGAGAGCGATCACGAAATCTCCGAGCCCTGCGCCTTGGATACGGTGTTCAATTACCTCCCAGGGAGTGAGCCGATCGCTGAGGCTGATCGTGCAGAAGTCGTGCATTAACGGTGCGCCGGTCTTCGCCGCCGCGAGCTGGAGGGCTGAAATGCCTGGATGCACTTGGAAATGAGGTCGAGCCGCCTCTGGTTTTTGAAGCCAGAGTTCGAGCGCGAGACCTGCCATTCCGTAAATCCCGCTGTCTCCTGAGGAAATCAGCGCAACTTTGGCTCCTTGGCTTGCCAATTCGAGTGCTTCTGAACATCGATCCCACTCTTTGGTGAGTTGCCCATCAAATCGAATTTGATCCGGTCGTCGCAACGGTTCCAGTAAATTGAGATACAGCTCGTATCCCACCCATGCCTTGCAGCGTCTTAATGCGCTGGTGGCTTCCCCACTGATTAGAGATGGATCCCCAGGCCCACTCCCAATCAGATGGAGCTCTCCTCGATTCGGAGCCATTGGAACAGCGCTCTCCGCAATGGCGATCGTGACGGCGCCCTGTTCAGACTCATTCGCATGGTGAATCCGTTTGCTCTGACGGAGAGTTCCGCTATTCCCGACTGTCAAGAGAGCAGCGGCTTCGGCGACGGATGCCGTACCCATCTCTTGATACACCGTTTGAGACGGAGTTGGCACGGGAATGACGCCCAGTTGCTCAGCCTTGTAGGTGCGTAATGGCCAGTCGTGGTTTTGACAAAGAGTGAGCAGTGCTGGCTCATCAGCCTTGCGATCCGCAGTGGCCAATCCGGCAATCGCTTCAATGGCGAATCCTGCTTCATCAAGGGATTGGCGAATCGCTCGCTGGATGAGGCTCTCGCTGGTGTTGCGTTCGCAGCCCACCCCGATCCAAAGCGTCGGCGGATGCCATGAGCAACCGCCATGTCGCTGGGGGCCGATGAATAGGTCCCAATCGTCTGTCTCAACCAGATCGAGCTTGGGATCAATGGAGGTCGTCAGCCACTGTTGATGGCCGCTGGTTTGCCTCACTCGTAAGGGCTCTCTGTTGGCTTGATCCTTCATGAGTTGGCGCCACGCGTCCACCGTTCCGCTGCGGCGCCAACCCCAGCCCTCTCCAAAACAGTCGATTGGTATGCGCTGCTCGTGAGCGCAAGCGCCTGTAATGACTGCTGTACCGCCGATTTTTGCGGCTAATTCCTGGGCGTGTTGATCGGCCCCACTGCTATGGCCACCAAGGAGTGGGATGACAAAGTCCCCCTTCGGATCAAGCACCAGGACAGCGGGGTCGAGGGCTTTTCCTTGAATTAGGGGGGCAATTAACCGTGTCACGGCTCCCACTGATCCAACAACAAGCACTCCTTGGCCTGGTTGCCATTGATGGGCCAGCTCAGATTTCAGATCCGCAGCATGGGGAATGATCCGCTTGATGTGGCCTTGATCAGCGAGCCTTTGTAGAAGTGCGTCGCTGCTGGAGGAAAGGCCAAAGCCCGCAAAGTCGATGTTTGAGGAGGGTGTCAGGGCTTCAGGATTGGTGTCAGGGCTTTCGCAAGCTGCCGTCGTCATTGAGCAGCTCTCGTGCTGATCCTCCCAGGCGACTGGTTGGTATCAGGCGTTCTTCTGATGCCGATGGAACAGGCATGGATGGCTTGTCAGGCTGTAGGCGTGGCCCTTGATCGTCTGACGCCCCTGGCTCTGTTGGGGGCGGATTCTCGATGATGTCTTCACTGACAATCTCTGGAGCTTGCTCGAAGGTCGATTCGTCGGTGTCTTCTCTGGTTGTGTTTTGTTCATCGACCAAAGCATCAGCATTCGGGTTTGGTTTTGATATGGGTTCCGATTCCACAACCCCTTTGGCCACCGTTTCAGTCTCTGGCGCAGCTTGGGCCTGCGGAGTTGGTTTGAGATCTGAATCCGGTTGGGCCTCGTCTTCCTTGGGTGATTCGGTCACCGTCCCTGCTGTTTCGACTGGCTTGGCCTCTCGTTTTGTTTCTATGTCCAGCACTGGCGCAGGTTGGGCCACGGCCTCTGGTCCGAGATCTGCGGAGAGGATGCGAGGCGCACCGCTAAGGCGGGTGAGCTCATCCTCAGTTAGGTGAGCTTTGAGCCACGTCGGCGGTTTCGTTCTTGGGCCTGATTGATGGATCAGTTGGTTGTTGAATTCAGGCGTGATCGGTTCGCCAACTCCATTCAGTAACTCCATTTGCACCAAGTTTCCACGGCTGCTGGGATTTCCCTTCAGCCAAAGGGCTTCTTGCTGGTCCACCAAAAAACTGTCCCCATCAACGCTGAGTCGCAACCTCCAGCGCCCGTCACCATCGCGCAGGTTTTGGAGTGGAGCATTCCAAATAATCCAATCCAAGAGCATTGGTTGGAGGGCTGAATGGGCCGAATTCGTCACAGGAACCAGCCATGGCGCGTCGTTGTCTGGCTGTGTCCCTTCCACGCGTTGCCACAGGTGGAATCGTCCTTGCAGATTGGCGCCAGGAGTTTTCACGGCTTCGCCCCAGGGATATGCCGTCCAAGCGCTGAATCGATGGCTTCCTGGACTGAGATCGTCCAGCCGCACACTCACCCGACTGCCATCGAGTTCGTCGAATTGATGTGGCGGTTGATTATCAATTTGAACCACCACATGTGGCCCAAGACCAAGCTCTAGATCTCGGCTCACGGGCCAGTCCTTCACGTCCAGGACGAGTTCAACGCTGTCGGCGTCGATCACGCTGTCGTCCGTGGGGGTGATGAGCCGCAGATTCGGTTGAAAACGCTGCAGGTTTTCGCGCAGTTGTTGCACTGCGCCAGGGGGAGCGACTTCCTGCAATCGTCCCGATGGTGCCTGGCTTGCCAAGGGCGTTTGTTGATGGCTTTCGCCTCGCTGCATCCAGGTGGGAAGTGCCCAACCTTCAACTGGCATCCCTGTGATGAGCAGCATCGCCATCAGCAACCCCATGAATGGCATCAGGCCCGGGCGTGACATGGCGTGTCAATGCAATGAGTTCATTTTGACGGGCGGGATGCCATAGAAAAGAGTTGTTGTTAATTAGGGTGATTAATTGGGATGAATTGTGTAAGGCAACCACGTCTTTTCTCGATTTTGCTTGCTTGTTGGGGTTCTGCAGAGCCCTGTCGCTGACTGGTGAACGGCAGGATTGAACCTTTGTAACTCAGGTGGCGGAATGGTCATCGTCTGCCCCTATGCTTTTTTCAGCGGTCCCCTCTTTGGGGCCCCTGCTTCAGTGCAGCAAAGGGGTTTCGGCTTCCTTTAAAGCATTGACGCCCGAGCATGGATCCCCTGCGGAGCTGTGTTCGGGGCCCCGACGAGCTTCGGTTCGTCGGAGGGGTGGCCCACCACCTCGATCCCGTCCCTCGAGGAACGACTCGATGACCATCAGCCCACCTGAGCGTGGGAGTGACGCGAAGAGCCAGGTCGAAAAGGTTGACAATCCTGCAACCTTTGAATTGTTCGGTAAGCCCGGACATTTCGACCGAGCTCTCGCGAAGGGTCCCAAAACCACAACTTGGGTTTGGAACCTTCACGCCAACGCTCACGATTTCGACGCTCATACGAGTGACCTTCAAGAGGTCTCTCGGCGAATCTTCTCAGCTCATTTCGGCCATCTGGCCGTCATCTTCATCTGGCTGAGCGGCGCTTTCTTCCACGGCGCACGCTTCTCCAACTATTCCGGTTGGCTCGCTGATCCCACCCACGTGAAGCCCAGTGCTCAGGTGGTGTGGCCGATCTTTGGCCAGGAAATCCTGAACGGTGACATGGGCGCCGGTTTTAACGGCATCCAGATCACATCTGGTCTTTTCCACGTTTGGCGTGGATGGGGCATCACCAGCGAAACCCAGCTCATGGCTCTGGCCATCGGTGCGTTGGTGATGGCCGGACTCATGCTTAACGCTGGAGTTTTCCACTACCACAAGTCAGCGCCAAAGCTGGAGTGGTTCCAAAACGTTGAGTCCATGCTGAACCACCACCTGGCAGGTCTGCTGGGTCTTGGTTCTTTGTCATGGGCTGGGCACTTGATTCATGTGTCCCTCCCCGTCACCAAGTTGATGGATGCCATTGATGCCGGCGAACCGCTGGTACTGAACGGCACCACCATCGCCTCGGCGGCTGACATCCCTCTTCCCCATGAGTTCTTTAACCAGGACTTATTGGCGCAGCTTTATCCGGGCATTGGGTCTGGGATTTCCGCTTTCTTCTCAGGTAACTGGGCGGCTTACGGGGACTTCCTCACCTTTAAAGGTGGTTTGAATCCTGTGACCGGAAGCCTTTGGATGACCGACATCGCTCACCACCACGTGGCGATCGCTGTCTTGTTCATCGTTGCCGGTCATATGTACCGGACCAACTGGGGCATTGGTCACTCCATTAAGGAGATCCACGAAGGTCAGAAGGGCGATCCCCTCCTGTTCCCTGCACCCAATGGTCACGATGGGCTCTATGAGTTCATGACCACCTCTTGGCATGCCCAATTGGCCGTGAACCTGGCAATGCTTGGTTCGTTGAGCATCATCGTTGCTCAGCACATGTACGCGATGCCTCCTTACGCGTACATGGCGGTTGATTACCCAACTCAAATCGGTTTGTTCACCCATCACATCTGGATTGGTGGCTTCTTGATTGTTGGTGGAGCGGCCCACGCCGCGATCGCCATGGTTCGTGATTACGACCCTGCAAAACACATCGACAACGTGCTCGATCGTGTGCTCAAGGCTCGCGATGCGATCATCAGCCACCTCAACTGGGTGTGCATCTGGCTCGGAGCCCACAGCTTCGGCCTCTATATCCACAACGACACCATGCGTGCCCTGGGGCGTCCCCAGGACATGTTCAGCGATCAGGCGATTTCAATTCAGCCGATCTTTGCTCAGTGGATCCAAAACGCACATGCGGCCGCGGCGGGTAGCACTGCTCCCAACGCTTTGGCTGGCGTGAGTGAAGTGTTCAACGGTTCTGTTGTCGCTGTCGGCGGAAAAGTCGCGGCTGCTCCAATGCCATTGGGCACCGCTGACTTCATGGTGCACCACATTCATGCCTTCACGATTCACGTGACGGTTTTGATCCTGCTGAAGGGTGTTCTGTATGCCCGTAGTTCCCGTCTGATTCCAGACAAGGCGAACCTCGGCTTCCGCTTCTCCTGCGACGGCCCTGGTCGTGGCGGTACATGTCAGGTGTCGGCTTGGGACCACGTGTTCCTTGGCCTGTTCTGGATGTACAACTCCCTCTCGATTGTCATTTTCCACTTCTCTTGGAAGATGCAAAGCGATATTTGGGGGACGGTGAATGCGGATGGTTCTGTTGCGCACATCACCAACGGCAACTTCGCTCAGAGCGCTATCACCATCAATGGTTGGTTGCGTGATTTCCTGTGGGCTCAGGCCGTACAGGTGATCAACAGCTATGGATCGTCCACCAGTGCCTACGGAATCATGTTCCTAGGTGCTCACTTCATCTGGGCGTTCAGCCTGATGTTCCTGTTCAGTGGCCGCGGCTATTGGCAGGAGTTGATTGAGTCCATTGTTTGGGCCCACAACAAGTTGAAGGTGGCTCCCGCCATCCAGCCCCGTGCGCTTTCCATCATCCAAGGCCGTGCAGTGGGTGTTGCCCACTACCTCTTGGGTGGTATTGCGACCACTTGGGCTTTCTTCCACGCCCACATTCTTGTGGTCGGCTGACCTCACCTGACCTTTCCCTCTAATGGCAACGAAATTTCCTTCGTTCAGCCAGGGTCTGGCCCAGGACCCGACAACCCGCCGTATTTGGTACGGGATCGCCACGGCTCACGACTTCGAGAGCCATGACGGAATGACGGAGGAGCGGCTTTATCAAAAGCTCTTCTCCACGCATTTCGGCCATCTCGCGATCATCGGCCTGTGGGTTTCGGGAAACCTGTTCCACATCGCCTGGCAGGGCAACTTCGAGCAGTGGGTCGCCGACCCGCTGCACGTGCGCCCCATCGCTCATGCAATTTGGGATCCCCATTTTGGTCAAGGCGCCATTGACGCCTTCACCCAAGCGGGTGCTTCCTCTCCGGTGAACATTGCCTATTCAGGCCTTTATCACTGGTTTTACACGATCGGCATGACCACGAATGCCGAGCTGTACCAAGGATCCATCTTCATGATGATCCTGTCGGCTTGGGCCCTGTTCGCTGGTTGGTTGCACTTGCAACCCAAGTTCCGCCCTTCGCTTGCTTGGTTCAAAAACGCTGAGTCGCGTTTGAACCATCACCTCGCTGTCCTCTTTGGATTCAGCTCTATCGCTTGGACCGGTCACCTGGTTCATGTGGCGATCCCTGAGTCCCGCGGTCAGCACGTCGGTTGGGACAATTTCCTCAGCGTGATGCCCCATCCCGCAGGACTTGGACCTTTCTTCACCGGCAATTGGGGTGTGTACGCCCAAAACCCCGATTCAATGAATCAGGTGTTTGGAAGTGCAGAAGGCTCTGGTACCGCGATCTTGACCTTCTTGGGTGGTTTTCACCCCCAAACAGAAGCTCTCTGGCTCACGGATATTGCCCATCACCATTTGGCGATTGGTTGTTTGTTTGTGATTGCCGGTCACATGTACCGGACGAATTTCGGGATCGGCCACTCCATTAAGGAGATCCTCGAGACTCACAACCCTCCCAAGGGCACTCCTGGCGATTTAGGTGCTGGTCATAAAGGCCTGTACGACACCATCAACAACAGCCTTCACTTCCAGTTGGGCTTGGCCCTCGCCTCCCTCGGCGTGGTGACCAGTTTGGTGGCTCAGCACATGTATGCGATGCCTTCGTATGCCTTCATCGCGAAGGACTACACAACCCAGGCAGCGCTTTATACCCATCACCAGTACATCGCCATCGCGTTGATGTGTGGTGCCTTCGCTCACGGTGCGATCTTCTTCATTCGTGATTACGACCCCGAAGCCAACAAGGACAACGTCCTGGCAAGGATGCTCGAGCACAAGGAAGCGATCATTAGCCACTTGAGCTGGGTGTCTCTTTTCCTCGGGTTCCACACCTTGGGCCTCTACGTCCATAACGACGTTGTTGTTGCCTTCGGTACTCCTGAGAAGCAGATCCTGGTTGAGCCTGTTTTTGCTCAGTTTGTTCAAGCCGCTTCCGGTAAAGCGATCTATGGCTTTGACGTGCTGCTCTCCAATGCTGGAGGTGCTGCTGCCAATGCCAATGCCGCTTACATGGACGGCTGGATGGGGGCAATTAACGGCAACACCGATGTGTTCCTGCCGATTGGGCCTGGTGACTTCCTTGTGCACCATGCCATCGCTCTTGGACTCCACACCACAACCCTGATCCTTGTGAAGGGTGCGTTGGATGCCCGTGGTTCCAAGCTGATGCCAGATAAGAAGGATTTCGGCTACTCATTCCCTTGTGATGGGCCAGGCCGTGGCGGTACTTGCGACATCTCAGCTTGGGATGCGTTCTACCTCGCGGTGTTCTGGGCTTTGAACACGGTGGGTTGGCTTACCTTCTACTGGCACTGGAAGCACCTTGCGATTTGGTCTGGCAACGTTGCCCAGTTCAACGAATCCAGCACCTATCTCATGGGTTGGTTCCGTGACTACCTGTGGTTGAACTCGTCCCAGTTGATCAACGGGTATAACCCCTTTGGCAGTAACAATCTGGCCGTTTGGTCTTGGATGTTCCTGTTCGGTCACCTGGTATGGGCGACAGGTTTCATGTTCCTGATTTCCTGGAGAGGCTATTGGCAGGAACTGATTGAGACCATCGTTTGGGCTCATCAACGCAGCCCTATCGCCAACATGATGGGTTGGCGTGATAAGCCAGTGGCTCTATCGATTGTTCAGGCAAGGGTTGTGGGTCTCGCTCACTTCTCGGTTGGTTACGTACTCACCTACGCGGCCTTCCTCATAGCCTCGACCTCAGGCAAGTTCGGTTGACCTATATCAGTTCAACGGTCTGATTCACGAGTCGTTCCTCGATTCCACCCCGTCCGAATAGTCGGACGGGGTTTTTATTTGTGTTGTCATTTTGAAGCTTGTCTTTCTTGATGTGCTTGGTCTTTGTTGAGTTAGTTCTTGCTTGCCCTGTTTTATCTTGAAGAGAATGCTTCGTTGTCTGCCTTGAGTCATTAGTATCCAGTGCATATTGTCTTTGCTATTGGCTAGTGTTTTGACCTTTTTGGGTCGGATGTTCTTACCTATAAGCCTTTCGGTGATCTCTTCCTGCGGGACGTCGAGCTTATTGTGATTCTCTGTGGGAGCTTCTGACTCATTCATCATGGGCCTTGGCTACATACAACTCTGATTTGCTGCACGAAGAATGTCTAGATACGGCTGTCGGTGAGATTCAAGCGCTGCCGATCGTTATGCCATTGCCAGGTATCTTCCTCTCGAGCATGGCTCGAGGATTCACTCCTCAGGAGTGCATCCAACTCCTCGTCCATCGCGGCTGGTCGTCTTGCATTGCTTCTCCAGAACGTCTTGGTCAGGGGCAATGCTTTTCATGGGCCATCTTGTCGAAGTCTTGATCGTCTCCTGAGCGGCGTCAGGGCATTTGGTTGCCAGGCCAATTTGGAATGCGCTTTCTTGGGTGATCACTGGTCAGCAACGCGGCCATGGTCCGATTTTGATTGACGATATTATTGATTATGATCAGGCTCCATTGTTAATTAAAGTCCAATTAATGAGTGATTCGCAGTTATTTGGCTGTGGCTAACCGATTTTTTGTTGTTTATTGTGGTTTTGAAGTTCTCTCCTTGCCGTAATCATTTATCCTGAGCTGATAATACATCTGTGAGCTCTTCGTTCCTATGCAGCCTCGGCGGCCACCGACTCCTCCGCAGCTACCTGGCTTGGATCGGTTGTTTCGATCTGCGGAGGACTGTGCGCAGTTGTGGAAATTGATTGGTTGCGATTACAAGGTCGTTCAGGTCTCTGCCGGAACCCTTCAAGGGCGCTTTCGGGTCGATCGTGAGCATGGAATCACTTTGGTTTCGATGCTGGCTAATCAGTCTCTATTGCTTCAGGGTTCTCGAAATCCCCGTTGTCTCCCGTTTACAATTGAGCATACGAATAACTTCGCTGAGCATCGACATTTTGGAGAGAAGGTATTACCCAATACTTTGGGTGGATTTAATTTGCAGATGAAAGATAGTATGATTCGAACATCTCCAGGCCGGCATCATATTGCTGCAGTTTTACTTGATCGTCGCCGTGTTGAAGAGTTGTCTGAGCTTGGCCCCGGTGGTCCTATTCTCGATCATTTAGAGTCAAATAATGCTGCAATTCTAACGCCAGAGTTGCATTAACGCCTTAGGAAATTGATGTCTATTCCTCCATGGCGAGGTCGTGATGCGACGCAAACATTTTTGCAAGCCGAATTTTTAGAGGCTCAGCTTTTGGAATGTCTGAGTCTTGGTAGTGATTCTTGTTTGAAGCCAGTCGTGCAGACTAACCGTAGTGAGCTTGTTAAGGAGTTCGTGGAATTTTCCTTTCAAAATAGTACTGATGCGATCAGTCTTTATGACGTGTGTAAAACACTTTTTGCAACCAAAATCACTCTTACTGTCAGTTGTCGCGAAATGTTTGGTTTTGGCCCGATGGCTTTGATGCGGCGTATTCGTTTGCAGCAAGTGCATCATGTTCTTTCTCATCCCGATTTGCAGCTTCAACTGTGCTGTAGTGAAGTTCAGGAAGTTGCCGAGTACTTTGGCTTCGTTAGTCGAAATCATTTTGCGCGTGCCTATCGCGATTTGTTTCAAGAATCGCCGCGTCAAACATTGTTGGCATCACGATCTAAGGATTGCTGAAGTACCGCACTTACGTTTAACAACACATGGGACGAAGCGTCCCGTGTGTTGTGTATTGATTGGCAGGATACGTTTAGATCTCAGTGACCGGTATGATCAGTTCCGTGAGAGCCTGTTCTGTTTCTAATTCCATTGTTCTTAATTGAGCTTGTCCGTGGGAATCATGGTCTATACCTTTCTGTGTCCCATTGCTGTATTCTAATTCATTTAATTTAAGTTTCTTGGTTCCCATAACTTTGGCGAGTGTATGTTTGCCTGCTTTAATGTGTGAATTCCCACCTTTGCTGCTGATCTTAATTTGCCCTTTGCTGTAGCCATCAACGCGGATGATGTCTTTCCCTTTTTTTCGGTAATCCTTGATGGTGGTTGTTGAATCTCCATCCAGATAGAAGTAATCTTTTCCTTCTCCTCCGATCATTGTGCAATCGTCCCCATCGGCATAGAGATGATCATTGCCTTGTCCGCCAATTAGAGTGTCTTTCCCATACCAAGTAAAGACCCGATCATTGCCCTTGTTTCCTTCGTATTTGTGTTTTTCCCAGTGACCTGACATCAGGTCGTGCTTCTTAGTGCCCTTTGTCATCACATTGCCTGACCTTGGAAGGACGATATTGAAGTCCGCGTAATCCAAAACCTTGTCAGTCCAGGGATCGATGTATTGACCTTTGGCATCGATCTTGTCGTAGCCAAAAGCCATGAGCTCGGCCAATCCTTCGGCAACGTCGATGTTGTCGATTTTGTTGAGGACCTTTTTAGGGATGTATTGAGATGGGTCAATCTCTTCATCTATTTTATCGTAAATTGTGCTGATTAAATTGCTGACGTCGCTCTTGTTTGGGACAAGATCTTCCCAGCTGTTGTCTTCAAGGAAATCACGAATATCGTCAAAAGTTGGTATACCGCCAAAAATGTTGTCCAGAAGCTCGTCGACCCAATCAAGCCAGGCCTTGCCGCTGGTTCCATTCTCGGGGAAATCTGGAAGGATGTCTGGGCGAAAGCCGTCGAAGCGAGACATGGGTGCATCAATTAACACCTTCTTCGATAGCAAGGAATTCGGTTGGGTTGAAGTCTGCTCTGAAGGATCTGTGTAAAACCGTTCTTTTAGTACCAAGTTTGGGTCATGCAGACGGTTTCTGACTTCTTGAGATCCCTCTCGCTTGTTGTCCGGGGATTTGTTGATGTTTTCTTAGTCGGATGGTCGCCTAGAAACCGATGCGTCGTGCATAAAATGTCAGCCATCTATTCTTTCACTAGAGCCGGAATCTTCCAGGGTTGCGATTGATTCAACCTCGTTGCTGTGTAGCGATGGAGGCCCCCTCGGAGGCAACCCCTATGCCCAGAACCTAAGACGAGCAACGGTCAGAGCTGTTATCGAATTGATTCTAAGTTGGTTTTTGCCAGGAAGCTTTTCACAAAAAGATAGGCCGCTGGAACCACGAATAGCGATAGCCAGGTCGACATCAGCAGTCCGCTGAATACTACGGTTCCGATGCTGATGCGACTGGCAGACCCGCTGCCGCTAGCGATCAGAAGAGGTAGAAATCCAACCAGCGATGTTATCGCAGTGAGCAGGATTGGCCGCATCCGATTGATGGCAGCTCCAAGGATCGCTTCCTTAAGACTGATTCCTTGGCTCAGTCTTTTGTTAGCAAATTCGACAATTAAAATGCCATTTTTGGCGGCTAAGCTGATTAAAACAAGAAGCCCCATCTGTCCGTAGACATCAAGGGGTAATCCTCTTAATTTTAATCCAATTAGTGCCCCCATGAGTGCTATCGGCACTGTGAGCAAAATGATGAATGGATCAAGGAAACTTTCGTACAGTCCGGCCAGTAATAAATAAACCACCAGTACTCCGAGGCCGAACAATAGCCAGGTAACACTCTGCGCTTTTTGTTCCTCTTTTGCTAAGCCTGTAAATGCCAAGCCGATCTTGCGTCCTCCGATTTCCTCGCCAGTGCGTTCAAGGGTTTGAATGGCTTGTCCGCTGCTGACATTGCGTCCTGGTAAAGCGGTAATGCGAATCGAGCGGTTGAGTCCGTAATGGCCAATGCTGTTGGCCCCTTCCTCTCGGGTTAATTGTGCGATGGAAGCAACAGAAATCATCTCCCCTTTTCGATTTCGCACCATCAGACTGGTGAGGTCTGTGGGACTACTGCGATTACGTCCGTCTAATTGCACATAAATACTGCGGACACGTCCACCTTCATAGGTGTCGTTGATGTAACGCCCTCCAATAGCGGTCCCGATCTCGCGCAATGTGGCCCCATAGTCCAGATCAAGGGCAGCGGTTTGGTCACGGTCGAGCTCAAGTCGCCAGCGTGGCGATGACGCATCAAATCGTGTGCTGACGCGTTCAAACTGTCCGCTGGCTTTTGCTGTGGCGACGAATCGTTGAGCCACATCTTCAAATTCCGGAAGACTGAGTTGTCCGCCGCTGCGATCCAACAACTCCACCACCAATCCCGATTCGCTATTGAACCCGCGAACGGTGGGAGGCGTTGTCACCACCACGCGTGCGGATGGGATTTGGCTTTGAATCGCTTGCGAAAGCCGACGTTGAATCGCTTGGCTGCTTTGATTCGGCTGGCTTCGCTCCCGGATCGGGGCTAAACGCAAATAGAAGGAGCCACGGTCCTCGCCGCTCTGTCCAAATGAATTGCCGGCGTAAAAGTTTCCGGTTCTGATCAGGGAATCTTTGGCAACAATGGCTCTGATTTGGTCCATCACGTTCACCGTGCGTTCCAGGCTCGCGCCTTCGGGCAGTGTGAAGTAGCCGCGGATTTGTCCTTGATCTTCATTCGGAATAAAAGATGTGGGGATCGTGGCTAAACCGGCACCGGTGCCGATTAAGCCAATGGTGAGGAGCACCGCGAGCAGTTGACCGCGCTTCAACCACGTCCGTAGAAGGCTTTCATACAGCGTTTGAAGGCGCATCATTCCGCGCTGTAGCGCTGTGCTTAAGCGTCGGATTGGGTTTGGCAGTCCTCCGCTCCATGTCCCCAGCACCCTGGCCGTCGCCATTGGAGTGAATGTCAGTGCGTTGAGGGTGGAGAACAAAATTGCTCCGCCAATGGCCAAGGCGATCGGTTGATAGAGCCGGCCAATTGATCCGGGAATCAGCAGCACTGGAATAAAGACGGCCGCCAGAACCAGTGATGTGGCGACCACTGCACTGGCAAGCTCTGCCATGGCATTTTCTGCCGCTTGTTGCGGGGCTTCGCCACGTTCGATGCGGCTTGCGATGTCTTCACTGACGACGATGGCATCGTCGACAACGATGCCTGTGGCCAGA
>JBDQPG010000085.1:0-5006 GCA_040260695.1 Synechococcus sp. SFB_27S_18OctNov_coas_78
GATTGTTGTGCCAGCGGGGGTGAGTGGATTCACGGTGAAGGCTCCTGTGAAGGCGGCGAGTTTCAAGGGAGATGAGCAATTAACGCTGACGGTGATCGATGAGAAAGGAGGGAAGGCGGTTGATACGGAAGTGTTTGATGACGATTGCTCCCGCCTGGCTGAAGTTGATCTGCGCCAGGTTGTGCCAACAGGGGCCTGTTTGGATGCCAAAGAGCAAGCGGCGTTTGTCTACGACGTGTTCTTTGACGCGCCTCTGGAGCATGCCCAGCTTGTCTCTTACGAGCTGACCGCTCAGTTGGCTCAGGGGTTGCAATCCCTTGATCTGGCCGCGATCGAAGCGGTGGCAGCGTCAGGCAGTTTGGCGGTGGACCCTACACAGCACTCGATCACCGTGCCGCCTCGCACCAAGCAGTTCACCTTGCGGGTTCCTGTGGACCCCGAAGTTTTGGAGGAGGGAGATCAGCTCGGGTTGGTGGTGCGCACGGCGACTTCTGAAGCGGAAGCCGTTCAATCGTTTGATTCGGATTGCTTGCCTGCGGTGGAACTGCGGCATCCCGATGTGCATCTGGTGCTGGTGATGGATCAGTCCACCTCCATGAACAGCTCTGAGCCGTTAACCCAGTTGGCTTCCACCAACACCCGGATTGAGGCGCAGGATCGTCTGGCCTTTTTGGCCTATGAGCAAGCGCTGCAGCAGGCCGGCTATGGCTTCACTCAAAAGGGCCGCAATCGCTTCCACCAGATTGGTGATCTTTCGCTGTTGGATGTGCGATCCAGTAGTTCTGCTTCGGTGGCCGAGGTGTTACAGCGTTACGACCTGGCCGATGATCCCGGTGATTCCCGGATGCCCGGGGATGTGCATGTTCACTTGATCAAATATGGCTATGTGATTGAGTACGACAGTGCTCTGATTTCGCCTGATCAGCTTGATGCTGGTTTGCAGATTGAACAGTCGATTCTGTTAACGCAAACTCCGGATCTCACCTACGGCGATTCTCTGCAGGGCAACCCGACCTGGGCTGATCGTGGCTTGCCTGTTCCGGGATCCAAGGATTTCTACAAAGGGCCAGGTCGATCGGCCTCCAACCTCTATTCCGGTACGGAAATGCAGGGGGCTTTGCATGGCCTGGCTGATCTGCTCACTGGGATCCAGGCCAACGTGGGTGAGAACGACTGGGTCGACATCGACTTCATCACCGATGGGCGGCCGGAGCGCCGGGCCTGGTGGGATGCCCGCAACGGTGGCGACGGGGTGGATGTTCCCTTGCCCCAGGCCCTCGGTGGTGATTCGATTCGCAGCTCCGGTTTGCTTTACACCGCCGATGGCACGCCGCGTTTCCTCCGTGCCGCAGACGGATCGAGGCCTTGGAAGCGCACCCAGAATGAGCTCAATCAGGCCCTGGATCGTCTGGCAACGCGCCTTGGCCATCCGCCAACCCAGCTCCACGTCGAGGCGGTTGGCCTCGGGGCCGACGACGGAATCGACTTTCCAGCCATTTACACAGATCTCTTTGAGAAGCAGACCTTCAACAACAGCGGGTCGTCTTGGCACTACGACATCGTTGCTTCGGAGGATCTGCCCCTGGTCAGAGGTTGAGCTTCAGTCCGTTCGGCGTTGGGTCGGATCCTTCAGCAGGCTTGGCAGCAGCTGAAGAATCCCATCTGCCACCACGTCAGGGGTTTCGTCGTTGATCACCACCGTGAGATCAGCCTCGTCATAGAGAGGGCGTCTTTGCTGGAGGAGGGCCGTTAAGGCTGCTTCGGGGTCTGGTTGTTGCAGGAGCGGACGTTGCGTTGAGTCGCTCCGCAAGCGTTTGATGAGCTGGGTCCGATCCACATCAAGCCAAATCACAATTCCGCTGTGCAGTTGCCCCCAGTTTTCTGGTTTGGTCACCACCCCACCGCCGGTGGCCACCACCAAGGAATGGCGCTGGCTGATCGCATTGAGCACTTGGCTTTCGATCAAGCGAAAGCCTTCTTCCCCATCCCGTTGAAAAATCTCTGGAATCGTGCAGCCGGCCACCTGTTCGATCACAGCATCGGCATCCACAAAGCCATACCCCAGTCGTTTCGCGAGGGGACGTCCGGTGCTCGTTTTTCCGCTCCCCATCATTCCGATGAGGTAGATGCTGCGTCCGCTTAAGCGCTCTTTGAGGGAAAGAATGGGATCTGCCATCGCTCGATATTGCCGATAGCTCATTAGGATGCTCCCCGGCCGGAATGTCACATGACTGAAACGAAGTCGATTTCCCGGCACGGCCAGGGTCGTTCCTGCGTGATTACGCGACGGGCTTGTTTTAGTGCCAGCCATCGTTACTGGCTGCCAGAGTTGTCAGCAGATGACAATGCTGCGCGCTTTGGTCCCTGTAGTTTCGCGCCAGGTCACGGTCATAACTACGAGCTGATCGTGTCGATGGCGGGCGACTTGGATGCCGATGGCATGGTCTTGAACCTCTCTGAGGTGAAACATGCGATCCGCTCCGAGGTCACCGGTCAGCTCGACTTTCGTTTTTTGAACGAAGTTTGGCCGGAGTTTGATGTGTCGCGTCCGGAGGGTTGCCTCCCGACCACTGAGGCACTGGTTCGAACGATTTGGCATCGCCTGCGTTCCCACCTTCCAATCACGGCGTTACGCCTTTACGAACAACCGGGCCTCTGGGCCGACTATCTCGGAGATCCCATGGACGCATTCCTCACCATTCGCACCCATTTTGCGGCGGCCCACCGTCTGGCCCGTCCGGAGTTGAGTCAGGAAGAAAACGAGACGATCTATGGCAAGTGCGCGAGGCCCCATGGCCATGGGCACAACTATTTGGTGGACATCACGGTTCGTGGGGGCATCGACCCGCGCACAGGCATGGTTTGCGATTTGTCGGCCCTGCAACGGTTGGTGGATGATCTGGTGGTTGAGCCGTTTGATCACACCTTTTTGAACAAGGACGTGCCGTTTTTTGCTGAGTGCGTCCCCACCGCAGAAAACATTGCGCTGCACATTGCTGATCGCCTCTCGAGTCCGATTAAGGCCATCGGAGCTCAGCTGCATAAGGTGCGTCTCCAAGAGAGCCCGAACAACGCTGCAGAGGTGTACGCCGAAGTGCCGCAGCTCGAAATGATGCCGTCAGCTTTAGACGCCGTTGCCGCGATCTGAACGTCCGGAGGTTTCGTTGGTCTTGGCCATCAGTCTTGATGGCCGACTCGCACCAGCCGAAGGAGGTGCTGCCCAACTCGGGGGGCAGGGTGATCGAGTTGCTCTCGAGCAGGCCTTGGCCTGGGCTGATGCCTGTTTGATCGGCGCCGGCACCCTGAGGTTGCATCAGTGCACCTGTTTGATTCGAAACCAGGCCTTGGTGGATCAACGCCTGGCCGCTGGGCGCGCGGCCCAGCCAGCTGCGGTGGTGGTGAGTCACTCTCCTGATTTTTCACCGTCTTGGCGGTTCTTCCAGCAGCCGCTCAGTCGTTGGCTGCTGGCGCCAGCACCGATGGATCAGGGTTTCGACCGATGGTTTCCGCTTGCTGATTCCTGGCCCCAACGACTGGCGGATCTTGGCTCCGCAGGAGTTCAAAAGCTTGTGCTCCTCGGGGGTGCTCACCTGGCGGCGGATCTGTTGGTTGCCGACTGCGTCGATGGTTTGCGGCTCACCCTTGTGCCGCGGGTTCTGGGTGGATCCAACACCTGGTTGCCAACAGGATTGTCCGCGTTGCCGGAGAGCCTTACGGCACCGAACGCTTGGCGTGCTGAGGGGGGCGAACCATTGGGTGAGGGGGAGTGGTTGCTCCGTTATCGAAGGCTGCGAGCTGGCCCTGGATCGGCTCAGTTCTGAATCCCCCCAATTGGGGGAGTCCACCGCTGGATTCACGCCCTAATATGGGAGAAATTTATCGACGCATGGCAAAGAATCGGAAGCTGCGTGGAACAAGGGGCGACGATGAACTGACCGGCACCCGTCGCAAAAATCGTGTTTATGGGATGGGCGGCAACGATTCGATTAGCACCGAAGAGGGGCGCTACAGCGTTTGGGGTGGTGAAGGGGAAGACACCTTCAACACCCTCGACGGCGGTAAGGGCTATATGACGATCATGGATTTTGAAGCCAGCGACACGATCACCTTCTGTGGCTGCCCGGCCACCAGAATTGAGCAGCGAGGCAACAAGGCCTGGATCGTTAAAGGGGATGACGTGAAAGCGGTGGTGAAGGGCGTTCGCGCTAGCGATCTGGACATCGACTTCGTCAATGCTGTCATCACCATGGCTGCCGATCCACTGGCCTAATCGGCTGCTGCACATCACTGGTTAAGGTCTGGCGAGTTGGCGTCAGGCAGACCACCCATGTCGTCACTTACAGCTCGCTGGCACCGCTCCATCGATGAGATTTCCGAGTCTCAGTGGAGAGCCCTTGTCGGAGACACAGCGATTCCCTTCTACCAATGGAACTGGTTGGAGGCTCTGGAGAGTTCGGGCAGCACGGTTCCCGATCAGGGATGGCAACCGCTTCATTTAGCCCTGTGGCGCGACGAAGCTCCGATTGCAGTGGCGCCGTTATTCGTGAAGGGCCACAGCTACGGCGAATTTGTTTTTGATCAGGCCTTCGCGCGATTGGCGGCAGATCTTGGTTTGCGTTATTACCCAAAGCTGTTGGGAATGAGCCCGGTGAGTCCGGTGAAGGGCTACCGATTTCATGTGCTCCCTGGAGAAGATGAAGCAGAGCTCACGGCTGTGTTGCTGCAAACAATTGATCGTTTTTGTGAAAATAATGGGATCTTGAGTTGTAATTTTCTCTATGTCGATCCAACGTGGCGGCCTCTTGCTGAGTCGGCGGGTTGCGCGGCTTGGTTGAATCAACAGAGTCTGTGGAGCCGTGGTAATGATCAAACGTTTGAAGATTACTTGCAGGGATTCAATGCCAATCAACGCCGTAATATCAAGCGAGAGCGTAAGGCTGTTGCTAAAGCCGGAATCACGGTGACGCCGCTCACAGGAGATCAGCTTGATGGTGATCTCCTGCAGA
>JBDQPG010000014.1:0-42062 GCA_040260695.1 Synechococcus sp. SFB_27S_18OctNov_coas_78
AATCATTGTTGTGATTGCGACCATTCTCAAGCTTCTCTTCTGTCTTGTCATGTTCTCTTTATAGGCAATGCTGGGCTGCCATATTGAAGAAGCGGTCGAGTAGACAGAAGCTATGGGAGTGATGGATGGATTAGAAATGATTTGAAAATATCCCCGCTGTTACCAGCAGGGAGTTCACTTTAGACGACTACGTTTGGTTAATTACTTGGTCACAAGTGAATGATAGACGCCACGATGGATCATCTGTTTTTGAGCTTCGTTCAAGCGTTCAATGTAATTGATGCGGTCATATCTAAGCTCTTGTAATTTGTTTTGGCGCGCAGGGATTTGATAGCTAACGCCACGGTATATGCAGGTAAGCATGAGGGATGAGAATTACGTCCGATTGAGAGTCGCCTGATTTCACCTAAGGCGCAACAGGGAATGTATCCACATGAGTGGGTATTTATTCTTTCTTTCTTTTTTGTGTATCGAAAGGATACACCCCAGCCTTTTCCCATAAATCTTGATGAACTCCTGCATCCAAGACTGGTCTATAACTAAGACCTGGCTATGAACATTGATTTGTTCATTCATTCCAGCAAGTCATGAAAGCTCGCTGTGAAAGGGAGAAGCTTGATGCCTTAAAAACCTGACTTCTCTATTCTTCAAGTGAATCCAAGGGATACAGCTTGGACTCCAGTCTCGGCTTGAACAGATCACGAGACGAGCTTTATGGCCGTTCCGTGTGATGACGGCACAAGGGCGGGAGTTCGCAGTTGGAATTACAGGAACATGATGGTGGTCACAGTTGGTCAAATTTTTTTATTCAGCGTTTTAAAAAATTGTTATTATCCAAAGTATACCTTCACTGTGATACCATATATCAATACGTGAAATAAATTAAGTATGTCGACTGCCTCTTCAAATGGGAAGCGTTCAGCAGCTCGTCAGCTTGAACGAAATCAAATGACAAACGAGAAAGATTTCAGTGATGTTTCGGGAGCACTAAGTGGTGAGTCGTTGCTTGATACTCCTCAAAATCTGATTATTTTTATACGTGATCAGGTTAAACCTGTCGACCTTTGGTTCCCCAGGGATTGGGCTGACCAAAACCTACCTACGCAGCGTTGGTTACAAAATAATGGTCTCTCATTTTCAAATTCTTTCACGAATACATCGATGTGTTCGGTTTCGAGGTCGACATTTTTCACTGGTAAGTATCCAGCTCAGCATGAGGCCAGTCTAATTCTTTCGGATTTTAATAATCCTGTACTTGATTCTCAGATTCAACTGAATCCTGATTTGCCTAATCTGGGCAATGTTTTGAGTGGTCAGGGTTATGATGTTGCTTATTTTGGTAAATATCATCTCAGTAAAACAATTACCTTGAATAATGGGGAAACGCTTTATCAAAATCCCGCAGATTATGGGTTTCAGGAGTGGCAAGGTCCTGATGCTGGTTACAACATGGACCCAGAAACTGCTGGTTTGGGCCCAGATGAAAATGATCCAAGGTACATTGATGAAGCTACAACTTGGCTAGGTAATCGTCTGAAATCTGGTGATCAAAAGCCATTTGCGATGGTGGTTTCACTTGTTAATCCTCATGATGTCTTGGCATATCCAAATTCGATGGACGAGTTTGGATATGGAGATGAGTGGTTAAAGGGTGATATCGATCTATTGCCACCGACATTTACAGAGAATAAGAGAGATAATTTTAAGCCGTCGATTCAGTCTCAGTGGACTGAACTTCAAGCTCTTAATGGTCAGCTTTTTGATGAAGCGGGAGCCCTTAATTATCTAAACTTTTACGGTAATCTTTTAAAAGTTGCTGATGCTCAGATCGGTGAGGTTGTGAATTTACTTAGGAAGCCAAGGTATAGGTCTGAACTAAAAAATACAATGTTAGTAAGCACTTCAGACCATGGTGAAATGGCGACTAGTCATGGAAGTATGGTTCAAAAGATGTTTACTGCTTACGACGAAGCTATAAAAGTCCCTATGATTTGGTCAAATCCATACTATTTCAAAGGACGTCAAACGACTGATGCGTTGGTGTCATTGGTCGATTTTCTTCCATCTGCCTTAAATATGTTGGGAGTGGATGAGTCTGTCATTGAAAGCGCAGATCTCCGCGGTGTTGATTATTCGAAGATCCTTAAAAAAGCGCATACTTCTAAGCGCAAAAAGTTAAATAATATAGATGTCCAGGATTCAATTTTGTACACTTATGATGATGTTTATGCTGGTCAAGATCCAAATCTAATTCCATCCCCCTTGAATCCTGTCCATGGCATCCTTCCTGCCAACAACAGACTGCAAGCATTGCGTACTAAAGACTTCAAGTATGCACGATATTTTTCTGGTGATAAAACTTATAAGCCGAAAAATTGGGACGGTGAATTTTATGATCTTCGTCCTAATGGTGGTGATTTTTATCCAAATAAGAGTAGGTCTGGAAAACTGAATCCTTTTAAGGCCGCTCCGCTGGAGATGATCAACCTTGATCCAAAGGCGGAGGCTAAGCGTCAAATGCAAGCCCGTCGAGGGAAGGGATCTGGGGCAGTGGCGACTCGTGAGCAGAAAAAGGCTTACAAGGCAATGTCGAGAGAGCTTGATTTAATGATTCAAGAACGTTTGCAGCCTCTTCCCCAATCAAAAGCTGTGGTGCCCACATTGTTTAAGTACAATGGTGGAACATTGGATGAAAAGAGTGGTTCGAATTACAGCTCAGGGGACCCAATTGTTCGATTCTTTCCGAATCGATCAGCACGAACGGTAGACCTTGAGCTTGCATTTTTAACGCGGGCTAGTCAGACTTACAATATTAATTATGTTGATGATGGAGAAACCATCACTGCCATTAATAATATTGCTGGTACGAATGGACCAACGTATCAATACATCTCAGGTCTTCCTGGAGATTTGACCCTCTCGGATGTTTCAATCGAGTGGATTGGAGATAGTATAACTTTAGATCAAATGATTTAGTGATATTGATTGGTTTTTTTTGATGACAGCACATTGTTGATTGTTCTTTAGTCCCTTTTTGCGTTGTTGAATCTTTTCCTCTCTTTCTGGTCCTGTTTTAAGGACGAAGGAATAGCCCGAGCGCCACGAAAGCAGTAGTGACCATCCAGAAGTACGGCACCAGAATGCGCTCGTTCGTGCCGCCCAGCTCGAAGTGGTGGTGCAGTGGGGCCATGCGGAAGACGCGTCGTCCTTCACCATCAGCTCCTTTGGTGGCTTTAAACACCCAAACCTGAAGAATCACAGACAACGACTCCGCCAGGAAAACACCCCCCATCACGAGGAGTGGCCAAAGGCTGTTGGATAGCAGGGCAACTGCCGTGAGAGCAGCACCCATCGCGAGGGAACCTGTGTCGCCCATAAAGACGCGAGCTGGATGGCGGTTAAACACCAAAAAACCGAGCCAGGTGCCGGCCATGGCCATGCAAAAGCCAGCGAGGGCAGGGTCGCCATGGTTGCCGCGCAACATCAGTTGAAGCGCTAACCCGGTGAAGACAAGAGCACCGCAGCCCGATGCCAAGCCATCTAGGCCATCGGTGAGGTTCGTGGCGTTGCTTTCAGCGAGAAAGACGAACAAGCCGAGGGGCCAGATCAGTTGTCCCAGGGGCAGGCTTTGTCCGAATGGCAAAGCCACACTGCTGCTGATCCATCCTTGCCAGGCGGCGATGGCTAAAAAACTGACAGCTGCGGCTGTTTGAAGCAGTAACTTCCCCCGCGGCGTAAGTCCGGTGTTGGTTTGTCGTGTGAGGCTGCGCCAATCATCAAATCCACCGATCAGCATGTAAGCGAGAGTGACACCCGAAACGGCCAGAAGTTGTTGTGAGGCCTCCGGTTCTCGAGTGATCAAACTCCCGAGAATCACTCCAACCGGAACGACCAAGAGGCCGCCCATTGTTGGTGTTCCCGACTTGCTTTGATGCCCGCTTGGTCCTTCTTCACGAATCACCTGCCCCATTTTGAGAGCTTTGAGTTGGGGAATTCCCAACCCGGCCACGGCGATTGAAACCACCGTCGCCAGAAGCAAGGGCAGGGTGAGTTGAGAATTGCTGACCCACTTATCGGCAGCAAGACTCGCAGCAAAGACACACAGGATGAGCAGGGTCGCACTGAAGGATCCTTTCCCCCACCAGGGTTGAACTGTTGTCTCCGCGGGGGTCACGGGGTTCTGGCTTGGTCCTTGGACCCTAAGTGCAGTTGCTCAGACTGATTCAAACGGATCCTTGAATCAAAAATCAGTCTTCCCACTGCTCTTCGTTTTGTTCGTCAGCATTGTTGTAATCCTCTTTTTCTCCCATCAGCGCCGACAGTTCCTCCTCTTCAACGGTGCTGACCTCTGGTGAGCCAGATTCCTCGTCTGCGACGAGTCGCCCACTGGTTTCCAGCCACGACAACAAATCTGGCTCCTCACGCAAAGGCAACACCGGAGCCGGATCCTTCCGTCCGTAACGGGTGAGGGATGGGTTGACGTTATCTAACGCGTTCGTATCAACCAGAGCACCCATGTGCGATCTCGAGTTCAAACCGATCAACCATCATAGAACACTCTGCGACTTGCTCTTCAATGCCCAAACCAGTGCTCATCGGGTTGGTGTGGGGCATCGCCTTGTTGATCAGTGGGGCACTCCGTTTGTGGGGAGAGCTACGGCCGCTTCCCCTGCAGGCGTCTTCAGCGCTTGTGCTGCTGATTGTTTTTCTGCCATCGACCCTTCTAGGGGTTTGGCTTGTGTTGACGACGGAGTCTGGGGTGGACGACGGGACGCGAGAATCAAAGATGTTTGATTCGGAGAGCCGTTGATGGGCCGCGCGAAAAAGGTTGTGCTCGCCTACTCCGGTGGGGTTGATACCAGCGTTTGCATTCCCTACCTCAAGCAGGAATGGGGTGTGGAAGAGGTCATTACCTTTGCGGCGGATCTGGGCCAAGGGGATGAACTGGAGCCCATTCGCCAGAAAGCTCTCGACGCTGGGGCGAGTCAGTCCCTTGTGGGAGATCTCATTACGCCCTTCATCGAAGACTTCGCGTTCCCAGCGATTCGAGCGAATGCCCTTTATGAAGGTCGTTATCCCCTATCGACAGCGCTGGCTCGCCCGTTAATTGCCAAGCGACTGGTGGAGGTGGCACGTGAGGTGGGGGCTGATGCAGTTGCCCATGGCTGTACAGGAAAGGGCAACGACCAGGTGCGTTTCGATGTAGCGATCGCCTCTCTTGCGCCAGACCTCAAGGTGCTGACGCCCGCCCGGGAATGGGGAATGAGTCGAGAAGAAACGATTGCCTACGGCGAGCGTTGTGGCATGCCATCGCCAGTGAGCAAAAAGTCCCCCTACTCGATTGATCTCAATTTGCTAGGGCGCAGCATTGAAGCAGGGCCTTTGGAAGACCCGATGGTGGCGCCTCCAGAGGAGGTGTTCGCGATGACGCGCTCGATCACCGATGCACCTGATGCATGTGAAGAGATTGAGATCAGTTTTGAGAGGGGTAATCCGGTGGCTATTCATGGTCGACGCATGGATCCTGTCGCGATGATTCGCGAGGCCAACCGTTTGGCAGGGACCCATGGCATTGGTCGTCTCGACATGATTGAGAACCGTGTAGTGGGAATCAAATCAAGGGAGATCTACGAAACACCAGGTTTGTTGCTGTTAATCCAGGCGCATCAGGAACTCGAGAGTCTCACCCTCGCGGCGGATGTGCTTCGTAGCAAGCGCCAGTTGGAGATGCAGTGGGCTGATTTGGTGTATCAGGGCCTGTGGTTTGGCCCTCTCAAAGATGCCTTGGATGGCTTCATGGATCGCACCCAAGAGCATGTCAACGGTGTGGTGCGTTTAAGACTGCATAAGGGAAACGCAACCGTGATTGGGCGAGGCTCAAGCGACAGCAGCCTGTACGTCCCTGAGATGGCGTCCTACGGCAGTGAGGATCAATTTGATCATCGTGCTGCTGAGGGCTTCATTTATGTCTGGGGATTGCCGATCCGTCTTTGGGCTGCTTCGAAGCGTTCGTCACGCTGATCGCTGACGGGATTTCAAAAACGACAACAACCTGATCCTCGGAAAACGCACCACGTTGTCCGAGGATTTTGTGGATTGCAGTCGGGGAGTGTCAGCTGTTGTTGCGTTTTTCTTTTGTTGTTCAGAGAGCAGTTGGTATCGGTCCTGAATGGGTGCAAGGCGTTGCTGGAACTTGCGTTCAAACAAATCGGGCAATTCATTGAGCAAGGCGTCGTAGGCAGCCACTTGCTGCTCGAGCTCTTCGATGCGTTGCTCTAGAAAATTGTTGGGTTTCGTTGGAGTTGGCGGCTCCAACCACTGCGGTTCTGATCCTGGTGATTCGGAGTGGGTCGGGTCCATGAACGGACGTTATCGCCCGTTCATGGACTGAACAACTCCGATCAGGAGGCTTCTGGTTCTGGGTTGTCTGCGGCCTGCTCTGGTGCAGGAGCTTCTGTGCCGGGGACCACGCGAGGGGCGGGCAACGGCCCTTCCTGCTTGACGGTGAGGTAGCGAATCACGTCTTCGCTAATGCGCATGGCTTTCTCAAGCACTTCAACCTGCTGCCCATCGCCGTTATGGCTGAGTTGCACGTAGATGCCTTCTTTGTGTTTGGCGATCGGATAAGCGAGCCGTCGCTTGCCTCGCATTTGGTTGTCGAGAACTTCGGCACCGGCTTCCACGATCATGTCGCGATATTTGGTGACGTGGCTTTCCACTTCCTCCTCCGGGATGTCCGGACGAAGGATGTACATGGTCTCGTAATACGGATCGAGCGTCATGGGCTGTGCCGACGGGGGACTTCAGGCTCACCGAAGTGAGCGACGAATCCAATACCTTATCTCCTGGCCTGCGCAACGATCGACGTTTAGTACAACTGCATTCGCACGGCTTGGCTGAGCCCTGGCAGGTCGGGTTCACGCCCCCGAAGACATTCGATGATCGCGAACACCAAGATGGCGAGTACTGCAATGACGACTGTGCTGGAGAGGGTTCCCACCAGCAAAGATCCTCCAGCAATGGGCTTCAACAAAATGCTGAACGCGAAGCTCAGCACAATCACGACAATGTCGGTGAGCAGAGCTTGGAGCGCGTTGAAACGCAGGAAATAGGGCACGTTGGGATTGCGAACAACGGCCAGGAACAACACGAAAAAGAGCAGCAGACCGCCAAACGGCACCACCCGTTGCAGCTGAATGAACGGAATCGCTGGAACGATGAGCAATCGCAACAGTGGAATTTGGTTGAAGAGTCCATCGATGCCAAGGCCAAATGGAATCGCATCACCCCAGGGCAGCAGGTAGATCAACGGGGCGACGCATCGCTGCCAGAGGGGTATCTCCACGATCGATAGGTGATTTGAACCGACGCTAGCTAGGGCTTCAGGGCTGCTTCGGCAGCAAGACGCATGGTGTGGACAGGAACATCGTTGCGATCACTCCACAGACGAAGTGAGGCGGCACCTTGCTGCACCAGCATTTCCAGCCCATCAATGCAGCGGTGTCCTCGGGCTTGTCCCCAACTGAGCCAAGCGGTGGGCCGTGGTGTGTAAACAAGGTCGTAGAGGACTGCGGATCCTTGCAGGTGGCCCCAGATGGCTTCACCAAGTGGAAAGGCTTGGGCCTCCCCGTGTTGTGCCATGCCGACGGGGGTGGTGTTCACCACTAAATCTGCTTTTTCGATCAGCGAAGCAAGCACCGCACTGGAGTGAAGACAAGGGGTGAGTGGAGCGTCGTTGTGATGCAGATCCCGAATGAACCCGTCTAGGGCCTCCGGACGGCGACCAACCACCGTGATGGAGGCCAGTCCCAGGCGCTGCAGGCCTGCTGCAATCGCTCGGGCGGAGCCACCGCAGCCAAGGATGACCCCATGGCGGTTCCGCCAACTGGATTTGTCACCCAAGGGGGTGAGGAATCCTTCCACATCTGTGTTGGTGCCGTGCCAGCCACCGGAGTTGAGTGGGATCAGGGTGTTCACAGCGCCAAGCCGTTCTGCGAGGGGGCTGAGCTCCTGGCATAGCTCGGCTACATCTTGTTTGTGCGGAATGGTCACGTTCAGGCCGCGGCAATTTACGGCCCGTAGTCCTTGAAGGACTTCTTTGAGATTTTCGCTTGCGCAGGGGAGGGCGAGGTAGCTCCAATTCAGCTGCAAGGCCTGGAGTGCGGCGTTGTGCATGGTCGGCGATAGGGAGTGCCGCACTGGGTTGCCAAGCAGTCCAACTAGGCCTGTATCGCCGTTGATCATCGGGTCGCCGGATCGCCTCTCCAGCCTGCCTGTTCGGGAACCCCGCCTCGCCTCTGATGGGGTGTCCTGATGAAGATGACGCCATTCAGATCACTTTTTAGAGAAGGGAACCGATGGGCAAAGTTGTCGGCATTGACCTTGGCACCACGAACAGCTGCGTTTCTGTGATGGAGGGTGGTAAGCCCACCGTTATCGCGAACGCCGAGGGCTTCCGCACAACGCCCTCAGTTGTTGCGTACACCAAGAACCAGGACCAACTGGTCGGCCAAATCGCCAAACGTCAGGCGGTGATGAACCCGGACAACACGTTTTATTCGGTGAAGCGATTCATTGGCCGACGGGTTGATGAGGTGAGCGAGGAACAGAAGGAAGTGAGCTATGGCGTTGAGAAGGCCGGCTCCAATGTGAAAGTGAAATGTCCTGTGCTGGACAAGCAGTTCGCCCCTGAAGAGGTGTCTGCTCAGGTGTTGCGCAAGCTGGCAGAAGATGCAGGCAAGTACTTGGGTGAGACCGTCACCCAAGCGGTGATCACGGTTCCTGCTTACTTCAACGATTCTCAGCGCCAGGCGACGAAGGACGCTGGAAAGATCGCTGGCCTTGAGGTGCTTCGCATCATCAACGAGCCCACTGCGGCGGCGTTGGCCTATGGCCTCGATAAAAAGAGCAACGAACGAATTCTGGTTTTTGACCTTGGCGGCGGCACCTTCGACGTGTCCGTGCTCGAGGTGGGTGACGGTGTGTTCGAGGTGTTGTCCACCTCCGGTGACACCCACCTCGGTGGTGATGATTTCGACAAGGTGATCGTTGATCATCTGGCAGCAACGTTCAAATCGAACGAAGGCATTGATCTTCGTCAGGACAAGCAGGCCCTGCAGCGCCTCACGGAGGCTGCCGAAAAAGCAAAGATCGAGCTCTCCAACGCCACCCAGAGTGAGATCAACTTGCCATTTATTACGGCAACGCCTGAGGGACCCAAGCACCTCGATCTCACCTTGACGCGGGCCAAATTCGAGGAATTGGCCTCCAACCTGATCGATCGCTGCCGCGTTCCCGTGGAGCAGGCTTTGAAGGACGCCAAGCTGTCTTCAGGTGAACTTGACGAAATCGTGATGGTGGGTGGTTCCACCCGTATCCCAGCCGTTCTTGAACTGGTCAAGCGCACCACGGGCAAAGATCCCAACCAAACGGTCAACCCCGATGAGGTGGTGGCTGTTGGTGCTGCGATTCAGGGGGGCGTTCTTGCCGGAGAGGTGAAGGACATTCTTCTGCTGGATGTCACGCCGTTGTCCTTGGGTGTGGAGACTCTTGGTGGTGTGATGACCAAGATGATCACCCGCAACACCACAGTTCCCACCAAGAAGGCGGAGACCTACTCCACCGCTGTGGATGGTCAGACCAACGTGGAAATTCACGTGCTCCAGGGTGAGCGCGAGATGGCATCGGATAACAAGTCGCTCGGAACCTTCCGTCTCGATGGCATTCCTCCGGCTCCCCGGGGCGTGCCTCAGATCGAAGTGACCTTCGACATTGACGCCAACGGCATCCTCAGCGTCACCGCTAAGGACAAGGGCAGCGGCAAGGAGCAGTCCATCTCGATCACCGGTGCTTCGACCTTGTCGGATTCCGAGGTCGACAAGATGGTGAAGGACGCCGAGACCAATGCCAGCGCTGACAAGGAGAAGCGTGAAAAGATCGATCTGAAGAATCAGGCCGAAACCCTCGTTTACCAAGCTGAAAAGCAGATGGGCGAATTGGGCGACAAGGTTGATGCCGATGCCAAGGCCAAGGTGGAAGAGAAGCGCATCAAGCTCAAGGACGCTGTCGAAGCAGAGGACTACGACGCGATGAAGACCCTGCTCGAGGAACTGCAGCAGGAGCTCTACACCGTGGGTGCGTCCGTTTATCAGCAGGAGGGTGCTGCAGCTGGTGCCGGAGCTCCCGGTGCCGATGCCGGTGCCGGTGCCAACGCCGGTGGTGGCGACGCCAGCGACGACGTCATCGATGCGGAGTTCACCGAGACCAAGTGATCGGTTGATTCAGCAACGTGTCAGGGCCCTGCGGGGCCCTTTTTTATGCCTGCTCAACGGCGGCGGCAACCCATTCCGCGGTGCCAGGGGTCAGCAGAACACCGTTGCGGTAGTGCCCACTGGCAAGGATTAAGCCAGGTTCTAGTTCCTCCAGCAGGGGGGCCGGGCGATCCACGGGCCGTGCTCGCAGGCCGCTCCAATGGCCAACCACCGTGGCTGAGCGCAGCCACTCCGGTGCCCGCTCATTCAGGTTCCGCATCAGGGCCAGAGGGTCGTCCGAAGCGCGATCGCCCGGTTCCACGGTGGCCCCGAGCAGCAACCGCCCGGGTGCTGTGGGAATCAGGTTGAAGCCCTGATCCACAAGCACCGAGGACCAGTTGCTCCACGTCGTTGGACCCGTCGTCAGCTGCAGTGACAGGGCCTGGCCCAACACCGGTGACATCGGTCGGGTGTGGCCAAGGGGTTCCAGCAAGGCGTCCGTGGTCAGTGCCGTGCAGAGCAGCACGACGTCGTGAACTGAACTGTCTCCGTCGGCTCGATGCACCCGCCAATGCTGGTGATCACGCTCCAGGCAGACCACCGCCGTGGCGTTCAGCTCCACGCTTTGCCTGTCCAGAGCCTGTCGCAGGGCTAGCTGGAGTAGCAGTGGATCGATACGCCCGTCATGACGCGAGTGGAGACCACCATGGGTGGCGGACGGCCAGACCGTAGCCAGCTCTGCGTTGGTGATCATCTGCAGGCCCAGCTCGATGCGCTGGGCGGCGAGCGATGCCATCCGCTCAGCCGTTCGTTCGTCCTCGGCGATTTGCAGCAGGCCCAGGTGGAGCTTGAGCTCAGGCTGGTGGCTCTGCAACCTTCCGATCCACTGCGGCCAGAGCTCCATGCTGCGGCGGCGCAGCCTCCAGCCCCGTCCGCTGCTGCGGCGAAACACGTGGCCCATCAGCACCCCGAGGGATGCCGATGTTCCACTGAGATCATTTGCCGATTCCTCGCGATGAACCGGTGCGTTCAGGCGAGGGTCGTAAACACAAACATCGTGACCGCGTTGGTTCAGATGCCAGGCGGTGCCGAGGCCAATGGCTCCAGCACCAACAACAGCAACGGAATGGCTCAGTTGAAAGCCTCAGCGGGAATCACATCGGAGTAGGCATCAAAGCTTGCAGCAAGACTGCTGTAGGCCTTCTGCATTTGATCGGCGTCCTGCAAGCGTGCGGCTTCATCGAGGCCTGCTAAGGCATCTTTCAATGAGCGCGCCAGCTTGTCGGCGGTTTTGCGCTCAGTGCGATCGAGGGATTTGTTGATGAACAGCATTTCGCGACCCACTTCCTGCATGGGGCCGTGAATCAAGTTGCGAGTAAAGGTCCAGTCCTGAGCACTCACAAGACGAGCGAGTTCAGGTAAACGCGCTTTGGTATTCGTGAACGCTTCTGCTTGGCGCTTGAGAACGACTAGGTCGTCAGGCTTGCTGGATGCGGCATCAGTGCTGGCTGGAATCATCAAACCCCAACAAAGGCTGATGCAGAGGCAGAACGCGGCGAGGCGGCGTATGGCCTTCAGCATGATCAGAAAATAAGTTCCGAGACTTTAACCAGAGGCTTTGTTGCGGGAGAATTTGTTTTTACAAGTGTTGTGGTGAATGAGGCCACGGTCATCCTTCAGATGATCTGTCCCGATCGTTCTGGGCTTGTGAGCGATCTGGCGGGGTGGGTGGCTGCGAATGGCGGAAATATCCGCCATGCCGACCATCACACCGATGTGGGGGCTGGCTTGTTCCTGAGTCGGATCGAATGGACGCTTGAGGGTTTTGGCATTCCACGACAGGCTTTGCCGGAAGCTGCCAATGCGCTGGCTGAACGGTTGAACGGCCAGGTGCAGCTGCACTTCTCAGATGAGGCACCACGAGTTGCAATCTTGGCGAGCAAGCAGAGCCACTGTTTGTTTGACCTGCTCTGGCGGGTGCAGAGCGGAGAATTGGCGATGCAAGTGCCTTTGGTGATTGCCAATCACCCTGATTTGGAACAGCTATGCAAGGGTTTTGGAGTGCCCTTCTTTTGTGTTCCGGTTACCCCAGAATCGAAGGCAGAGGCTGAGCTCACGATCCTGCGTTTGCTCGAAGAGCACGGGATTGAATTGGTTGTTCTTGCCAAGTACATGCAAGTGCTCAGTGCTGACTTTCTCGAGCGCTTCTCTGATGTGATCAATATCCATCACTCTTTCCTTCCGGCATTTAAGGGTGCGCAGCCGTACCACCGTGCTTGGGAGCGAGGCGTCAAATTGATTGGTGCCACAGCGCATTACGTCACCGAAGATCTCGATGACGGACCGATTATTGAGCAGACGACTGTGCACGTCAGTCATCGTGATGAAGTCAGTGACTTGATTCGCAAGGGACGCGATACGGAACGGCTGGCCTTGGCAAGGGCTTTGCGGTTGCATTTGCGACGGCAGGTGATGGTGTATCGCGGCCGTACGGCAGTGTTTGCGTGATGGGGCTGGTGGTGTGAGACAGCTGTCGGGAGGTTCAGCGTTTCGATTGGGGTTGTTTTTGCTGCCATCCAGTGCGCTGTTAGGTGGCCTCTGCTTTCTTGTGGCTTGCATCAGTGGCAGCCGATGCCGTGAGCAACCGATCTGGCGCGATCCTTGGACACAGCCCTTGCTACTGGCTGGTTTGCTGATGCTGGTGGGGTGTTGTTTTGCCGAATCCGGTGCCTTGGCTTGGGCTGGTCTGGCCAATTGGCTGCCGTTCTTTTGGGCTTTTTGGGCGTTTCGACCCCATCTTTCGACGGAGAAACAGCGCCGTCAGGCCGCTTGGATGCTCGTGGCTGGCACGGTGCCTGTGTTGGTCACGGGGTTCGGACAGATGTTGTTGGGCTGGTCTGGACCTTGGCAATTCGGTGGGGGCGCGATTGTGTGGTTTGTCGCCCCTGGAGGACAGCCCAGTGGCCGCCTGTCTGGCTTATTTGATTACGCCAACATTGCTGGAGCGTGGTTGGGGGTGGTGTGGCCTCTGATGTTGGCGTGTGTGCTCCGTCCTGATGGTTGGCGGCGACGCAGTGGTGCCTTGGCGTTAGCCCTATCGACAGCGGTTGCGGTGCTGTTCACCCAGTCCAGAAATGCCATGGGTGCCTTAGCGCTTGCGGTGCCACTGGTGTTCGGCCCGTTGCAGTGGTTTTGGCTGCTGCCTCTTTTGGTTGTGTTCACCATGCCCTTGGCTTTGGCCCTGTTGCCAGGGATTCCGATCGGTTTGAAGGATTGGTCGGCGGGCCTCCTTCCTGATCGAATTGCAGAGCGGCTGCTGGAACAGGAGACCCCGACGGCTTGGAAGCACACCCGTCTTGGTCAGTGGGGGTATGGCATCGAGCTGGTGGCTGCCCGCCCTTGGTTGGGATGGGGAGCGGCTGCGTTCAGCGTGCTGTACCCGATTTATGCGGCCAAACGGTGGCATGGCCATTCGCATAACTTGCCGCTGGAGCTAGCGATCAGTCATGGGATACCGGTCACCGTTCTGATTGTTGGCACGGTGTTTCTTCTGTTGGTTGTCGCGTTGAAACGTGGAATGTTGAGGGCAGCCCCCCTCGAACGGGCTTGGTGGGCCGCCGCACTTGTGATGGTGCTGATGCATTCCACGGATTTGCCACTGTTCGACAGCAGGATGAACATCCTTGGCTGGGTGTTGCTCGCTGGATTGGCGAACGTCAGCCAACCGTCAGTTAGTCAACCGTCAAAGCCTGATCGTGGTGCTCTTGCAACTTCTGAGGAGTTAGCGGACCTCTGAGATGGGTCCAAGGCAAGGTGCGCTTGGTGTCCCATGGGTTATGAACCACGTCTGCCCAGGGAGGTGGAAGTGGCTGACTGGGTCCAGGCATGGGTTCCAGCTCACTGTTCAACGCAGCGCGGTAAGTCTTTTTCCATCCGCCCATGCTTTCCCGACCATCGCCCACCGCAGCGATGACGGGTGCTAAGCGGCGATCACTTCTGGAGAGCAAGGCCTGAATCACGCTCCAGCCATAACTTTCTGGACGGAATTCAATTCCTTTTGGTTTGAGCCGTTTGGCGAGCCGCTTCAGCCGCTTCTCTGCTTCCGGTCGGACGCCTTGCCATTGAAATGGCGTTTGAGCTTTCGGGACGAATGTGCTCACCCCCAGGGTGAGCCGCAGCCCTTTGGTGCCACTTTTAAGCGCCAAAAGGAGTTCTGCAGTCGCTTCGATGTCGTCATCGGTCTCCGTTGGGAGCCCGGCCATTCCGTACAACTTCAGTCCGGTGAGGCCACCTTGTTTGGCGTGGCGGGCAGCCGCATGGATGGCTTCGGTGGTGAGTTTTTTGTTCACCACCTCTCGCATGCGTTCACTGCCGCTTTCGATCGCAATCGTGAGCGAACGGCTGCCGCGTTTCGACAAGATCCTGGATAGTTCGGGGGTCACGGTGGCGGCTCGGACGGAGCTCACACTGATGCGGGTGCCGTCGAAGCGATCCTTATCCAGCCACTGCAGAAGGTCCGAGAATTGAGGATGTTGGGTCACGGATGCCCCCAAAAGCCCGAGTCGCTTGGTGGCAGTGAGACCTTTTTCAACGGCAGGAATCAGGCCGTCATCGAGGGATGGAGTGCGGAAGGGCAGGGTCAGATAACTGGCCAAACAAAATCTGCAGAGCTCCGGACAACTGCGCACGACTTCCACCATGTGGATGTCGGGCCAAGCGGCCTCTGGCGTCACGACTGTGGAGTGGCTGAGGGTGTTTCCACGCCACGTTTGCTTTTCAACCAGCGTTGGGATGTTTCCATCAATCGGCTCCACAGCAACCAGGTTTCCTGCTGTGTCGTAGCGGGGCGCATAGAGCGAAGGCACATACACCCCAGGCACTTGGGCAAGGTGCCGCAAGCGTTCGGCGCGCGGCGCGCGGCGACACTGCTGCAGAGCATCGATGAAGGCAGGCAGCAACAATTCGCCGTCTCCCAGGAGAATGGCGTCGAAGAAGGGCGCGAGGGGTTCGGGGTTGGCGGTGAGCACCGGGCCGCCACCGAACACGATGGGGTCATCGTCGTTGCGTTCGACGGCCCAGATCGGAATGCGTTGGTTGCGTAAGAGCTCAGGCAGCACCGGTCCATCCAATTCCCAACTCAGGGAGAGCCCGAACAGATCGATGTACCGCGGTAACGGCTCGCTTTGGTCCGTGAACAGACGTCGAACGTCGACGTCATGTCGTTGGGCGAGCGTGGCCCAGACGATTTGGTAGCCCAGGCTTGTGATGCCAACGGAATACGTGCTGGGAAAGGCCAGTACAGCCCGCAGCGCATCAGGATCCGGTGGCGCTGGATCAAATAGGAGGGTTTCCTGATTCAGGATTCAAGATTGGCTGTCGACTCATCCTGCAGCTTGGCTGGCCAGCGTGTCCTTGCCCATGCATGGTGATTCCGGCTTGAAATCAAAACTGTTGATGGTTTCAATCAGAATGCAATCTACGCAGCATCCAGTGGATTGAGGCGAATGGATGGGTGGAAGGGTTGTGGCGAGTAGCTCGTGTGTTTGCGATGTTTAAGCTAATTTTTGGCAGCTTGAGTAAGCTTTGGCTTGGTAACTTGAATCGATTAATTGTTGTTGTTTGGCGGGCTTAAGTGGAGGATTGCATGGTTATTTGTTGGTCTTTCTTTTTCTTTTCGTCCGCGGCTTCCATGCTCATTTGGCGTTCATAGATGGAGTGGGGATTGAAGAGGCGAGCGATCAGAAAGCTGGTAAGACACGCCACCAGGATCGGTTTCAAGATGAGTAGGTCTTTCACCAATGCAAAGGCGAGGAACATCGCTGTGATGGGTGTGCGTGAACAGCCCGCCACAAAAGCGCCCATGCCAGCGAAAACGTAGGTATTGGGCAGGTGACCGGTGATGGCTTGGACCCAATCGCCACAGGCCAGGCCAATGGCTCCTCCAAGCGTGAGCATGGGCATGAAGAGACCTCCCGGTGCGCCGGAGGCCGCTGCAAGACCAGTGCTGAAGAACAGCACTGCGAATCCCGCCAAAGCTTGCGTTATCCCTGTTTCGCTTGAGCCGATCACATGGAACAGTTCGTCGAGGTTGTGAAAGCTCGATGGCAGGGCGGCATAGACGCTGCCGAGGACGAGGCCACTCAGGCTCATGCGCAAAATCAGCCTGTTGCCAAACCAATGCTGTCCTTGGCGTTGCATCATCAGCACGTAGCGGGTGTAAAGCTCCGCTAGAACACCAATGACGGCTCCAAGGCCGATTAGATAAATCACATCGATGGGAAAAAATTCCACATCGATTGGAAACTTCCGTTCGAGTAAAAATCCTAAATGGGGTTGGAATCCCTTGGCGCCAGATCCCAGGCCAAGCACACCCAATGCATCAGCCCAGGTGTCGGCAGAAAATGTGGTGATCAAAACTAGTAACAGCACCACCGGTCTTGCCGAGTGCAGCAACTCTTCGATTGCATAGATGAAGCCACCCAGCGGTGCGCTGAACACGGCAGCGATGCCTGCGCCACCGCCAGCGGCAACGATCACGCGCCGGAAGGCGATCGGTGCCTTCAGCCATCGCGACATTTGCCAGGCGACGGAGCCACCCATTTGCACGGCTGGACCTTCCGGGCCGAGGGGGAAGCCGCAGCCGATGGCAATGATTCCTGCCACCAACTTCACAAGGCCCACTCGCAAGCCCATGGGGACTGACTTGTGACGGAGAAACCCCATGATGTGGGTGACGCCAGCGCCTCCGGCGGCTGGGGCAAGGTTGCTAATTAGCCACCCGGAAAGAAGACCCCCGAACGTGCCCAAAAAGGGGAGCACAATCCAGGCCGGAACGTCGTGAAGCAGATCGCGACGCCAATCCCCCAGCAGGTGAATGCCGCTTTGAAATAACAGACCGGTGATCGTGGCTCCAAGCCCTGTCAAGGACAGGGCTAGAACAACAACAAACCAGCGGCGTTCGAGTAGGCGTCGAATACTGCGGCTTGAGATCAGAGGGTCGCGGTTTTGTTGTTGGTCGTTCTTGGCTTGCAAAGTTGGTTTCAGGCTTGTGCCAGAACAGCTGCTTCGTCGTCGGCGCTCATCACACGCCCCTGATCTTCGAATCCAGCAATTTGGTCGAAGTTCAGATAGCGATACAACTCATCGGAAAGAGGATTGATCTTTTCTGCGGCGATGCGTTGGTATTCCTCGGGGGAGGGAATGCGACCTAAAAGAGCACAAACGGCTGCCAGCTCTGCGCTGCCGAGATACACCTGGGCTCCTTTACCCAAGCGATTGTTGAAGTTGCGTGTGCTGGTGGAGAACACGGTGGTGTCGTCGTCGACACGGGCCTGGTTCCCCATGCAAAGGGAGCATCCGGGCATTTCCATGCGACTTCCCGCTGCTTCGAAGGTGGCGTAATACCCCTCCTTTTTCAGCATCTCTTCATCCATGCGTGTTGGCGGACAAACCCAGAGTCGGGCCTTGTTGCTACCGGAGCCTTCCAGCACTTTGGCGGCGGCGCGGTAATGGCCGATGTTGGTCATGCATGAACCAATAAACACCTCCTGAACTGCGTTGCCAGCCACTTCGCTCAGCAGCTTCACATTGTCGGGATCGTTAGGACACGCCAGAACCGGTTCGGTGAGTTCATCGAGATTGATCTCAAGGATCTCGGCGTATTCCGCGTCGGGATCCGCCTCAAGAAGCTGGGGATTCGCAAGCCAGTCCTCCATCGCTTTGACCCGTCGCGCGAGGGTTCGCGCATCGGTGTAGCCCCGGGCAATCATGTTTTTCAGCAAGGCCACATTGCTGCGTAAGTATTCACTCACCGTGGCTTCGGAGAGCTTGATGGTGCAGCCAGCGCACGATCGCTCAGCTGTGGCGTCGGTGAGTTCAAAGGCTTGTTCGAGCTTCAAATCAGGAAGACCTTCGATTTCCATAATGCGGCCATTAAAAATATTTTTTTTGTTGGCTTTTTCCACCGTGAGTAGGCCACGTTGAATGGCCACCCATGGGATGGCATTCACCACATCGCGCAAGGTCACCCCCGGTTGCAAGGCACCGCTAAAGCGCACCAAAACTGATTCCGGCATATCCAAAGGCATGGCGCCAATGGCGGCGGCAAACGCCACCAAGCCTGAGCCCGCTGGGAAGGAAATGCCGAGGGGGAATCGGGTGTGACTGTCCCCTCCCGTACCAACGGTGTCTGGCAACAGCATCCGATTCAGCCAGCTGTGGATGATCCCGTCCCCGGGTCGCAGGGCGACTCCACCGCGCTGTGCGAAGAAATCGGGAAGATCTCGTTGGGTTTGGAGATCGACGGGCTTCGGATAGGCCGCTGTGTGGCAGAAGCTCTGCATCACTAAGTCGGAGGAGAAGCCCAGACAAGCGAGTTCCTTCATCTCGTCACGGGTCATCGGCCCTGTGGTGTCTTGAGAGCCGACCGTGGCCATGAGAGGCTCGCAGCTCGTTCCAGGCTTGACGCCTGGGAGTCCACAGGCTTTGCCCACCATTTTTTGGGCCAATGTGAAGCCTTTGCCGTTGTCTTGAGGGGTACTCGGGCGAATAAAAACCTCAGATGGAGGAAGTCCCAGCTGGTTTCGAACTTTGTCGGTGAGGGCCCTGCCGATCATGAGAGGGATTCGGCCGCCCGCCTGAACCTCATCGCTGATCGTGCTGGGCTTCAAATCGAAGTGACTGAGGACAGTTCCGTCGCGTTCGACCGTGCCGGCATGGGGACGGATGGTGATCACATCACCCGTGTTCAGTTGGCTGACATCACATTCGATCGGAAGAGCGCCGGAATCTTCCGCTGTATTGAAAAAGATGGGTGCGATTTTGCCGCCGAGAATCACCCCCCCTGCGCGTTTGTTTGGCACATGGGGGATGTCATTACCCGTGTGCCAAAGAACTGAGTTGATGGCACTTTTTCGTGAGCTGCCTGTGCCCACCACGTCGCCGACGTAGGCCACCGGATGGCCGTTCTCTTTCAGCTTGGCGATGGTGTTGAGCCCGTTCGGGTCCCGCGTCTCCAGCATCGCTAGAGCATGGAGGGGGATGTCCGGTCGTGTTGTGGCATGGGTGGCCGGGGAGAGGTCGTCGGTGTTGGTTTCGCCGTCGACCTTGAAAACGGTCACCGTGATCGATTCGGCTAGTTCGGCCCGGGTTGTGAACCACTCAGCGGCGGCCCAACTGTCGACCACCTGCTTGGCGAAGCGATTGCTGCCGGCCAAGTCCATGACTTCATTGAAGGCGTCGTAAACCAGCAATGTGCGGCTCAGGCCTTGTGCTGCGCATGCCGCCAGTTGCTCATCGCTGCTTTTTAGGAGTTCGATGAGAGCGGCCACGTTGTAGCCACCGACCATCGTCCCCAAAAGTCGTGCTGCTTCAAGTGGGTCAACGAAAGGACTGGTCGCGTTGCCTTGAGCCACAGCGCTGAGCCATGTGGCTTTCACGTAGGCGGCTTCATCCACCCCAGGTGGAATGCGATCACTGAGCAGGTGCAGAAGGATTTGCTTCTGATCCGTCGGAGGATTCTCAAGGAGTTGGGTGAGGTCTTTGGTCTGTTCAGCAGTCAGCGGTAATGCCGGAACGCCCTGGGCTTCTCGTTCTGCGGCCAGCTTGCTGTAGGCGTTCAGCATGGTGATCGAAGTGCGTGGCAGATGTCCATTGTTCATGGACAGGGGCCTGTTGATCTAGAGCCGATGCGTAATCTTGGTTTCATCCGGGTTTCTGGTTATGGCCACCACCTCAGATCTGCATGTGGTGGAGACCCGTCCTTTGGTCGCACCTGCTCTGTTGCATCAAGACCTCGCGCCTGATGCAAGCGCTTTAAACACCGTGACATCAGCGCGAAAGCGCATACAAGCCATTCTCCGTGGGGATGACCAACGTTTGTTGGCGGTGGTTGGCCCGTGTTCCGTTCACGATGTTCAAGCGGCGCGTGAGTACGCGGAACGTCTGGCTCCGATTCGAGAGCGTCTTAAAGATCGGTTGGAAGTGGTGATGCGGGTGTACTTCGAGAAGCCAAGAACAACGGTTGGTTGGAAAGGGCTGATTAACGATCCTCACCTGGATGGGTCCTACGACATCAATACAGGGCTCCGCCGCGCTCGCGGACTGCTGCTGGATCTGGCTCGTGAGGGCATGCCTGCTGCAACAGAGTTGCTGGATCCTGTGGTCCCTCAGTACATCGCCGACCTGATCAGCTGGACCGCCATTGGCGCCCGTACAACTGAGAGCCAAACCCATCGGGAGATGGCCTCTGGATTGTCGATGCCGATTGGATACAAAAACAGCACAGATGGCAGCGCCACAATTGCCATTAACGCCATGCAAGCGGCGTCTAAGCCCCATCATTTTCTTGGAATTAATCGGGATGGGCAGGCCTCAATTGTGAGTACAACGGGTAACCCCGATGGACATCTTGTGCTTCGTGGTGGAAACCGAGGTAGCAACTATCACGTGGATGCTGTTGCTGAGGCTGCAGCAGAACTCAAGAAATATGGCCTTGAAGATCGCTTAATGGTGGATTGCAGCCACGCCAATTCCAACAAGGATTTCCGCCGTCAGTCTGATGTGCTGGCTTCGATTGCAGAGCAGTTGCGCTCCGGTTCAAAGCATTTGATGGGAGTGATGATTGAGAGTCACTTGGTTGAGGGTAACCAGAAACTATCAGCTGATTTATCGCAACTCACCTATGGACAAAGCATTACGGATGCTTGTATCAGTTTGGATACCACGGAACAGATTTTGAACGATTTAGCAGGCGCAATTGGATCTCTTCCCTAACAGTTTTGGGCTTTGTGTGCTATTCAATTTGAGTCAGTCTAAAATCATAAGTTAAGGATTTATAATTAAATTAAGAGATGAACTTCGACCATGCCAGTCCTACTGCTAAAGGGACTGTCAGGTTGTCGATTCCGCGCACACTTAGTTGTTCGAGGCCGGTTGCTGTTGAAGCAATGGCGATAGCAATCGGTGCCGATATTGCGTGGTTCGTGAGCTTGGACATGATCAAGAGCACCAGCATGGAAACCACGGCCATGGTCGTGGTTCCGGCAATCGATTTTGTTTGCTCAAAGATGATCCATTGGGGTGTTTTGAGTTGACGACCGATCAGTCCTGCTAGACCATCCCCCAGGGCCATGACCAACACTCCGGCTGTGGCTGCATCGGGGCGATGCGGCCAAAACAGAACCAATAAAACTGTGATGGCTAAGCCATAGGCAATGGTGCCGTAACTCTTTCGATCAATATCTTCAATGGCCGCGATGAGCCGCCATTGGTGATTAATCGCAGTGATCAGTGTGATGACCGCTGCACAGGGAATTGCAATGACTGCAGGAATTTCAAACAGCCAGGCGAGGGGAACCACTGCTCCCGTGCCGATATGGATGACTTTCCGACTGAGTTCTTTTTGATGGGGCCAGCGCTGACGCGATGCCAGCGCTAACGCCACCACAAAGACCAACCAGATCACAATGGTGAAAGGTCCGCCAAATGCTGACAAAGCAATTAGGCGGCTTGCTGATGGTTCGTCATTGTGCGGAGTTTCAAAATTGCTTTTGCTTCTAACTGACGCACGCGTTCGCGGGAGACGTTGATCTGTCGACCGATTTCAGCCAGAGTTAATGGCTCTTCTCCTCCGAGACCAAAACGGAGTCGAAGAATTTTTTGTTCGCGCTCATTGAGTTGAGAGAGCCAGCCTCCAAGATGTTCCTTCTGGATGCTGCGATCCATGCCTTCCATGGGCTCTTCCCCATTTGGATCGGGAATGAGTTCACCAAGGGTGCTGCGGTCTTCTTCGCCTCTGGCATGGGCATCAAGGGATGCGCAAGGTGCACTTTGCGAGATCAGATCCTCCAGTTCCCGAGGCTCGATGCCCATGGCACTAGCTAGCTCAAGGCGGTTGGGTTGACGGCCAAAGCGATGCGAGAGCTCCCTGGAGATCCGTCGCATTTTTGATAATTTCTCGCTGATATGAATTGGCAGACGAATTGTTCTCGCGCTGTTGTCGATGGCGCGCGTCATGCCTTGGCGAATCCACCAATAGGCATAGGTTGAAAACTTGTATCCCATCGCGGGATCGAATTTATCGACCGCGCGTTCGAGGCCAATTGCTCCCTCCTGAACAAGGTCGAGCAATTCCAAGCCCTGGTTTTGATACTTTTTTGCAACGCTTACAACCAGCCGTAGGTTGGCCGCCATCATTCGATCGCGAGCACGCTTTCCCATGCGGATCTTGTGTTTTTGCCGCGAGGTGAGATCCTCTTGTGGCAACTCTTTGAGCTGCTTCATGTCTTGGACATGATGGGCGAGCTCGATTTCTTCGGCGGCGGTGAGCAATGGAACCCGTCCAATACTGCTCAAATAAAAACCAATCGAATCGGTCGCTAGGCGTCCACCTTGGCGTGAAGCTGAGCGACGTCCGGTGGACGGCAAAGCAGGCTGCTTCTTCGTCGACTGTGTGGTCGACTTGGAAGTCTCCAGAGGGATCCCCATCACCCTGGTCTCCTATTAAATTTGCCCAGAATTTAGCACTAGCCTGATTCGCCAACTGAAGCGAATCGGAAGAATTTCCGCAATCAACATTCGATCGTTCCTCTTTACTCAAAATTTAAAAATATGCACCTCATTAAGCTAAAAATTAGTCTGTAGCTAAAATTACAGATTGCTTTTGGTTTCCATGAATGTTTACCGAACAGGGTGAACCCCATGGCTCCACTGGCTCGTTAGCTGGAATTGAGAATTGCATTCAGGTTGATCGTCTTCTGGTGTGCGTTGCGTGAAGCTTCCGTCGGAGTGCATGTCCCAGGCTCCCCGATTGTCTTGCATGTAGAGGTCGAGTAAGCGTTCGAGCTTTCGACGTAAGGCAGGTTCCTCGATCGGTGTGATCGCTTCAACCCGCCGATCCATGTTGCGGGTCATCCAGTCGGCGCTGCCGATATATGCCTCTGGCTCTTCGCCATTGGCAAACCAAAAAATGCGTGAGTGTTCCAAGAGTGGGCCAATAATGCTGATCACCTTGATGTTGTCGCTGAGTCCTTCACGCCCAGGTATGAGGCTGCACATGCCGCGAATGATTAGTTCAATGCGTACTCCAACTTGTGAGGCTTCGTAGAGCAAAGCGATGATGTCTGGATCTACCAGTGAATTCATTTTTGCTCGAATCATTCCTTGACGACCTGCTTTGGCATGATCAATTTCACGGCGAATGAGAGACTCCATGCCTTTGCGAAGGGTCACTGGGGCAACCAGAAGTCGGCGAAAACTCTGTTGTTTGGAAAAGCCTGTGAGGTAGTTGAACAGCTCCACTAGGTCTTTGCCCAACTCCGGACGTGTCGATAACAGCCCAAGATCTGTGTAAATCTTTGACGTTTTTGAGTTGTAGTTGCCTGTTCCGATGTGGACATAGCTCTGCAGCTTTTCTTTCTCTTTGCGAACAACGAGTACGATCTTGGTGTGTGTTTTAAGCCCTAAAACCCCATAGACAACATGCACTCCAGAGCGCTCTAAGTGTCTCGCCCATTGGATATTGTTGTCTTCATCAAATCTGGCTTTTAGTTCTACGAGAGCCATCACCTGCTTTCCATTTTCAGCGGCCCGAATCAGGGCCGCGATGATGGGTGAGTCTGTTGAGGTGCGATAGAGGGTCATTTTGATCCCCATCACCTTTGGGTCATCGGCCGCTTGGTTGATGAATTCTTCAACTGTTGTTGAGAAGAGGTCGTAGGGGTGATGCAACAGGATGTCCTGTTGGCGCATGACCGAAAAAATAGTTTCAAATTCTTCGGGTTTGATGGCGCCTTCGTCAATCAGGTTCTGCTGAGTTCTTGCAAGGGCGCTTGGTGTCTGGCCTGTATGTGACTTGCTTTTTAGTTTTGCTATTGGAAGACTCGTCAAGCCAAACAGATCATCAAGCCCTAAAGGACCATCAATTTTGTACAGGTCGCCCTCTTCAACGTTGAGTCCTGTCATGAGCATGTCGATGACATCATCTGGCATTTCATTAGCAACTTCTAAACGCACTACTTCGCCACCCATGCGGCGTTTGCGAAGACCTTGTTCGAGGGCAAGCATTAAATCGTCTGCCTCTAGATCCCTTAGTTCAAGATCGGCATCGCGGGTGACTCGATAAAAATAATGTCCTTCAATGGTCATGCCAGGGAAGAGCAGTTTGAGATTGAAGGCGATCGCTTGCTCCACCGGAATCGCCGTGTGAACCGGTTTTGGATCGTTGTTGCTGAGTTGTGTTGGGATAGCTACAAATCGCGGTAGATTTTTTTTCGGGACTTTGACTCGCGCCAGCTGGCGCTGGTCGGTTTCGGGATCTCTCACCACCGCTGCCACATTCAGGCTCAAATTGCTGACGAATGGAAATGGATGTGCAGGGTCGACAGCGAGGGGGGTTAGGACGGGAAAGATCGACGTTTGGAAATACTCATCGACCCAGGCGCGTTGTTGATCGTTGAGTTGCGAGTAATCAGATAATTGAACATTGTGCTCTCTTAATTGCTGCTTAAGTGTGTGTCGGTAGTGTTCTTGTTGTTGCCTTAATAGTGGTAATAGGTGTTCGCGAATTGTTAGAAGTTGTTCAGAAGGTGTTTTGCCGTCTTCGCTGGGCGTACTGATCTCTGCTTCCACTTGTGATTTCAGAGATGCAACACGCACCATGAAGAATTCATCGAGATTATTGCTAAAAATTGCACTGAATTTGGCTTGGTCAAGCAATGGAGTGCGCTGATCGAGCGCTTGGGCTAAGACGCGCTGATTAAAGGCAATCCAACTCAGCTCCCGATTGATGTACTGATCTGGGCTAAGGGCAGCTGCACACATGGGGTGAAAGGTTGAAGAGCCAACGCTGAGTGTTGAAAGGTAGCAATCAAGTGCTCAGTTGAAGGTTTTTGGCGAGTGGACTTCTTGCGACTAATGCGATGACGATCACGAGGAGTGAAGCGGCGCCGAGAAAGGGGCTGGTCGGACCGAGAAGGTCGTAGCTGATTCCTGCAATCGGTGGGCCTAGAAAACTTCCCAAACTTTGGAGTGCTTGCAAGCTGCCAAGCGCAGTTCCTTGTCCTTCACTACTCAGACGTCGCGAAACGAGGCTCCTCAAGCTTGGCGTCACCAGTCCGGTGCCAAGGGCCAGGATGCCGACTGAGCAGAAACTGGCGGGAGCTCGATCGGAGGCTCCAACGGCTGGAATGAGGAGGCAACCCGCGATCACGAGGCCAAGTCCGAACAGGGTGAGTTTCCATTCGCCAAAGCGTTGGACCAATGGACCAATCAGGCCCCCTTGGACCACTGTCGCGACAACGCCAACAACGAGAAAGGCCGTTGTGGCGAGCTCTGGTCCCCAACCAAAGCGTTGCTTGAAATACAGCACCAAGATTGCGGTGAAACCGTTGAAGGCAAGGAAGAAGAGAAAAAATGCACCGCACAGTCGTCCCACGCTCGGGTTGATCAGCACCTGACCAATGCGGCGAAATGGATTGAGATCTCGTCGTTGCGGCAGAACTTGACGCTCCTCAACCGGGTGGGTTTCGGGGAGCAAGGTGAGAACCACAACCAAGTTGAGACAAGCGAAGCCAGTGGCAACCCATAGGGGGAGTGGGACGGCGATTTGTGCCAGTTGTCCGCCAAGGAAGGGTCCGAGAATGAAGCCAAGTCCGAAGGCCACTCCGATCAGCCCAAAGGTGCGGGCGCGTTGTTCAGGGGAGCTGATATCGGCGAGAACGGCAGAGGCGGTCGCTGCTGTGCCCCCGCTGATGCCGTCGATGACGCGTGCGCTGAACAACAGGATCAAGGGCCACCAACTTGCTTGTGGCCAAGGCACACTCAGCGTGAGTGCAAAGAGTCCAAGTCCAATCACAGATCCCCCCACGCAAATGGCAATCACCGGTCGTCGGCCATAGCGATCACTCAGGGCTCCGATCAGGGGTGTGACGAGGAATTGGGACAAGGCGTAGCTGCCGGCCAATAGCCCCAGCGTTCGTCCATTCGGTGCGAACTGTGCCAGGAGAAAGGGCAGCAGTGGGAAGACAATGCTTTCGCTGAGTCGATCGTTGAGCAGCGTTAGGAATGCGCTCAGCAGTGTTGGTATGCGGGGACGCTGCAAGTCGACCAGCGGTCGGAGGAGACTCACATTCCCACAGGCCCGTCCTATGGCCCTGCGCCGGATTGTGTCCAACGATCAATCTCTCTTGCGCGAGATCTATGCGGATGCGATCGAGTCGCAGGCTGGATTGCTCTATTCGCAGCAGCAAGTTCAGTCTTGGGCGGCTCTGGCGTGGTTGCCGGGGGTGCTGGATCGCACCTTTCAAGAGGGGTCGGGTTGGATCAGTGGTGAGGATTCTGCATTTGCGATTCGCTACCCCTCAACCCGCTTGGCGCTTCTCTACTGCCGAGGATCAGCGGCTCGTCAAGGCCATGGTTCACTACTTTTAGAACAGGTTGAAGAGGATGCGCGTCGCGATGGTATCGATCGGCTCAGCACTGAAGCCAGTCAGTTGAGCCGGCCATTGCTTGAACGGCGTGGCTGGCGTGTGGTGGCACCAGAAACGATTGCGATTGGCGGTGTGGAGTTTGAGCGCTATCGCATGGCCAAGGATTTGCTCCAGGCCTGAAGTTGATGCAAGGCAGTGAGAGCTTTGCCGTTTTGGAGCACCTCTTGTGCACGTTCAAGGCCCGCCTCGAGGGTTGCACTCCGACCAGAAAACCAGAGATAGGCTCCAGCATTCCAACGCAAGGCACTCAACAGTGGGCCACTGTTGTTGAGCGCTGCAAGGGCCTGTTGGGTCCAGGTTGCAGCATCAGTCCATTCCAGATCTGCTTCATGGCAGTCATGGTCTCGCGGGTGAAGAATGCGGCGTTGCGCTTGGCCCTGATCAACTCGCGCGGTGATGCAGGCGCGTCCGATGGGGAGATCGGTACCGCCTTCCAAGCCTTTCACGGTGAACACATTGGTTTCTGCGGCAAGACGGAGTGCTTCCCATGCCCGACTCTCCGTGGGTGGGTGAACGAAACCGCTGATCAAGATGTGTGCTCCCTGATGGGGGGTCCAGAGCAGCTCAAGGCTGGCGACGGGGGGGCGTTTGCCCAATTCTTCGCGATAAGCGATCAAGCTTTCGGCGATCGCGAAGTGATCGGGTTGATGCACCAAAGCGAAGCCGTTGCTGTCGAGCCCGTCTTGCACCGCTGCAAGGGGGAGTCCGCTCAGCTCAACACCTAGGTCTCGAAATAGTTCGATAGCGGTCACGCCATATTTGATTGGCATGCGATCCCCGCCTTGCAGAACCACCGGTTGGCCTAACGCCAGAAGCACCAACGTTGTGAGGGGATAGATGGGGGCGGTTCGGCTGCGCCCGTCAAAAGGCATGCAGAAGCACACTGGAGGAACCGCTCCAGGTTTGGAGTGGAGCTTTGGACCCAACCGCCGGTATGTATCCAGCATTCCGGTGAGCTCTTGTGGCTCCGGACGACGGATGCGATGGGCAATCAGAAAAGCGCCGATTTGAGCAGGGGTTGCTTCCTGATGAAGCATGAGATCGAGAGCGTCTGAAGCTTCTTCACGAGTCAGCCCCTTACTCGTATGTTCTCCGCTGCCCACCTTGCGTAGGTGGCTTTTAAAACGTTCTTTGCCAGAGACCTTGGCGATCGTCAAAAGGGGTTCTCCAGCTCATCAAAGTGTTCTGCAGCGATGACCCGCCAGGGTGTTGCCGTTGTTACCGATTGAGGCTGGCTCTAGGTGAAGGACGTCAGCCCTTTGATACTTCCATGGTTCGGATGTTCCGGGTGGTGACGACCGTCGGCGTAATAAAGGCGTTCAAGCACCAAGCTCGTCCAGAATGTGAAGGAGGAATCCTTGCTATTGAGCAAAGAAGAAACTGACCGCAATAACTGACCCATGTTCGCTTCTGTCAATGCATTTATTACACCTGAGATCGCTGAACAGTTTTGTAGTCAAAGCTGCAAAAAGCATCTCAATTTTTGTAGCAGTGGCTGCAAATTCGTCCCCTAAAGGACGCAACAGTTACCTCACTGCTCGGACGTTCCTTGTGAGGAATGCAATTTTTAAAGCAGTTTGACTTCCTTGAGTATTTCTTATGACTGTTTCCGTTACTGCATCATTGATGGCAGCCAAGAAGGCCAAAGGTCTCAGCTTTGCTGATCTTGAGTCTGCGATGGGACTGGATGAAGTATGGATCGCTTCTTTGTTTTATGGCCAGGCCACAGCATCCAAAGAAGAAGCGGAGAAGTTGGCTGGCATTTTGTCGCTAGATGCCGCTACAACTGCTGCCATGCAGGAGTTTCCCGTGAAAGGGAGCTTGGATCCTGTCATTCCAACTGACCCCTTGATTTATCGCTTCTATGAAATCATGCAGGTCTATGGAATGCCTCTTAAGGATGTTATTCAAGAGCATTTTGGTGATGGCATTATGAGTGCAATTGATTTCACCCTTGATGTTGATAAAGTGGAAGACCCTAAAGGTGATCGTGTGAAGATTACGATGTGCGGAAAATTTCTTCCTTACAAGAAATGGTAAACTACCTGGGATAAAGGTATTCCAAACATGCTTCCTAGGGCCTGGCGGATGCCAGGCTTTTTTTAATGCTTAATTTCGGAATTGTTGGGCGAGTTGTTGGCAGGCCATTGTTCGACGTTTTTCATCATTCAGTGTTTGGCTTATCTCAAGCAAGCAGCGTTGACTAGTTGCTGTTCCAATGCAGCCAAGAGCGCGTATTGCAGCATCAGAAATCGATTCAGAACCCGTCTCAGATAGCTGGGATAGTCGTTCAGCAATGGTGGTACCATCGCGGCGTTGAAGTAAACGAATGGCAGCAATCACCACGGGATCGCGAAAGTCTTGAAGGGCGGGTTCGCAGAGCTTGAGAAGTTCCTGATCATTCAACGTGTAGGCGCGAAAGATCAATAATTGCAATCCAGCAAGCCGTTGTTGTTGTGCTGGATGATTGAGGCAATTCACCACGATCTCCTGGGGAACATCGGCTCCCCAGCACGACAATGCTTGTACAAGGCTGAGTTGAAGATTGTCATCGTGCGGCTCACCACTTTGCAGTTGTTGAATCAGCCAATCGCGAGATTCAGGTTGGTGGCAGAGCCCAGCAGCCATCACTAAATCTGTCTTTAAGCCGTGCCGGTGCAACAACAGCTGGATGATGGGCCAGCCCCGTTCAGCGAGCATTCCTAGTTTTTCGCAGAGTGCTCGACGCAGATCAATAGAAAGGCTGGGGGAGTAGGACTCCCCCAGCCAGGATGGCTCTAGAGGAGCCCGTCTTGATTGCGCGAGCCGCTCCCAAAGAACGGACTCGTCACGATGCATTGTTCGTTAGCGGGCGCCAAGCTCAGCTGCCAGTTCGCGTTCTAGTTTGTCATCGTGCTCAGTTGGGAGCACGTTCTCCATGGTGGTGCGATGGGTGCTGTAGAAGAGCATGCCAATAAACACCATTCCGCCAACAATATTGCCGAGGGTGACAGGAAGGAAGTTCCAGAAAATGACTTTCGTAAAAGGAACTCCAGATCCGAGAATCGGGCCGGCCGTGTGTAAGAACTGATTCACCACGATGTGCTCCATTCCCATCGTTTGGAATGCCGTGATTGGCAGCCAGCAGGCGAGAAGTTTGCCGGGAACGCTTTTGCTCACCAAAGCCATGGTGACGCCAAGACAGACCAACCAGTTCGCAACAACACCACGAAGGAAAGCGAGGAAGAAGCCCATGCTGCCAAGTGCTTCATACTTTTTCTCAACGTTGATTTGATTGAGAGCAACAATTTTTTGTGCAACGAGGTCCCAAATTGGTGGTCCAATGTTGTCTGCGCCAGCATCCATTGTTCCGCTGGTGAGGCTGATGGCCATGATCAGCGCAACAACAGCGGTGCCAATGAAATTACCAAGCCACACCCAAGTCCAGTTGCGGAACGTGGCGCCCCAGCTGCTCTTGCCCGCCCAAGTGGCCATGGGCAGAAGAGCAAAGTTTCCGGTGACGAGCTCCATGCCGAATAGCACGATGCTGGCGAAACCGAAGGGGAAAAGTAAAGAGCCAACAAAAGGTAATTTGGTCAGGATTCCAACTGTTAGAGCAAGAATCACAGCCAAACCAAGAATGGCGCCGGAGTAAAAGCCACGAATCAGCAAGTTTTTAATGCTGACTGTTGCTTTTTTGCCGCCGGCAGTAATCATGCCGTCGACAAGTTCATTTGGAAGGACGTAATCCATCAGATCAGTTGTGATATCAATTGAATAAAGTCGTATTGATTAACCGCTGATGCGGTTCATAAAGCGTGAAAAAAGATCTGAGTTGCCACCCTCACGGGTTAGGGCGGTCTTGTCTGGTCCGCTGGAGCTCAGCCAGTTGACGAAACGTGAAAAGAGATCGTTTTGGGAAGCCATTTTGATGGTTTAAGGGGCGGAAGAATGACGAGGTCTTGGGCGGAGCCGTGGCTTCATAAGAAAGCGCCACGATCAATGCCTGAAGAGCTGGGTCTCGCTATTTACGTTTTTGGCGTGGCGCCGAATTGTTCGATGAGTATGTTTTTCAAGACTGATTTGATTTGTTCAGCTGGTACTGCTTTTTGATGCAGCTCACCAAGCGTTGGATTGGCTCCTTGGGAACCGCCAATGGTGATGGTGTATCCCTCGCCCATCACGCCGTCGCTGTTTTTCGCTTTTGTCCCAGTGAGGCCGATTGCACCCATATAGGCCTGGCCGCACGTATTCGGACAGCCTGTCCAATGTATTTTTAGCTCTTCGGGAAGGTTTAATTCAGCATCCAATTCATCGGCTGCTTTGAGGGCTTGATCCTTTGTGTTGGTGAGTGCAAAGCTGCAATAGGTGCTGCCTGTGCACGACACTGTTCCTGCTGCAATGGCACCTGGCTCCAGTGGAAAGCGTTGGAGCAGTGGATCCGCTTTCAGACCATCAATTGTGTTGGCATTGAGGCCTACCAGAATGACATTTTGATCTTCAGTGAGTCGAATTTCACCGCTGCCATAGTTCAGGCTGGCGGAGGATAAATCATGCAGATCTTGAGCTGTTAAGCGTCCTACGGGAACGTGCAAACCAGCAAAGGAAAGTCCGTCTTGTTTTTGTGGGTGAATTCCATAATGAGAACGTGGCTCGGCATTAAAGGCAGAACCTGGATCCGGAGTGAGGGGGCCGAAGCGTTCTTCCACCATGGCCCTGAACGCATCCAGTCCAACCTCATCGAGATACAGACGGAAGCGGCCCTTTGGCCGTTTGTCACGCTCGCCGTTGTCACGCCAGATTTTGATGACTGTTGCAGTCATGTCGCAAATCTGATCGGCTGTTACCCAAGCATTCAGTGGTACTGCATAGGCATTGAGTTGTGACGAGAGAATCCCGGCGATCCAAACGCCAAAACCCATGACACCATTGCGTTCCACAGGGTGAAAAACTATGTCATTGTGAAGCAGAAAATTATCTTTTGAGCCCGCAACTGCTGTATTCCATTTTCGCGGAAGGTTGGAAAATTCTGGGTTCCCCTCGCAATGGTTCGTGAGGAAGTTTTGAAGCTCTGTTGTATACGGGCGGGTATCGATAATTTCTTGTGGATCAATCCCCGCCAGTGGATTCCCCGTGACGTTTCTAGGGTTGTCGAAACCAGATTGAATGGAACTCAATCCAGCTTCTTTTAACCGTTTGAGAATTTCAGGGAAATCTCCTAGTAATACGCCACGGAGCTGAAGATTTTGACGAGTCGTAATATCGCAACTTCCATTTTCCCCATAACGCTCAACAATTGAAGCAACAACTCTGAGTTGTTGAGATGACAGAACTCCATTAGGGACTCTGAGACGAAGCATGAATTTTCCCGGCGTTTTTGGTCGCCAAAACATGCCGTACCACTTTAGTCGGAGTTGTAGATCTGTTTCGTCAACTTTCTCCCAGCCAAGCTCGGCAAACTGATCGATTTCGGCGCCTATAAGGAGTCCATCTTTATTGGCTTTGTTCTGCTCAATCTTGTTGAGCTTCTTGTCTTCTAAATAGGGCTTGACTGGGGAGCTTGCTGTCATGGCGTCGATCAATTAAAGGGTTTAATTGGTAAAATTAGGAATGCTTATCGGATTGCTTGTGCAGTTGGTTGGCAAAGCATCGCGATTGATTTTTGTGCTGGATCAATACAATTAACCCTCTGCTAGCTCTTTTAGTCGGTAGCGAATTAGACCATTTGGTCATCGTCTACGTATGAATTGATTGGGTGTGGTTTTGGTCGCTTTGGCTACATCTTCTAGATGTCGTCGAGGCGTAAATGGCAGCTTGCTGTTCTTCAGTATTGGCGTCCTATTTCGCCAACCATCCGTACCGCGCCGGCTCGGACCATCTGCCAGACACGCTTCATCGCGGCGATGTCTCGATCCAGTTCGCTTGGAAATCGAGGCTCGTCGGAGGGGGAGCGTCTCCGTTGCCTGAACTCCGCCTCGGAATGGCTTTGATGCGACCGACTCGCCAATGGAGCACGATCGGAGTAACGACGGCGCGTCATGAATTCCAGAGCGGAGATACCAGGCTGATGACACCAGGTGACCTGGCAGTCGATCCGTGGCCGTTGTTACGGAATCGTTCTTCTGCCTCGCAGCAATGCGCGATTCGGGTGGTTGTGCATGGCCGTTCGGGTGGCGCGGTGCCGTGGTGCCTGTCGTCTTTTGTTCACGACTTGCAGAGCCAACGCTCAGCACCCGTTCAATTGCAAGCACTGACTGCGGAAGCGTGTCCATTCATGCCTGATCGGCCACTTCTTTTAATCCCGTTGCTTCTCTGGCCTGGGGCTCACGCACGAACCGATGTACCGGCGATTCGCCAACGCCTGCGGTTCGATGGAGGAGAGGTCACGATGCTGCCTTTTCTTGGTGCATGGCCTCTTTGGTGGAGCCTGGTTGCGTCGTTTGTTCAGTGTCAGCTGGAGCCAGGTTCTGTGTTGGTGCACCATCCCTTGCGTGAAGGGGTCGCCGATCGTTTTTTAACGATGTTGTCGGCCTCCTTGAACCTTCCGTTGGTTTCCTTTGATCGCTGGCCAGCGCATCAGACTCAACATCCGGAGGCACGACCGATTCCTCTCGCACTCGCGCCCAATCGGATGACGGAGTCTTTGCACCAGGCAGATGCCCCCTCCCCCCTGTTGGAACAACCCTCGATTCGTGAGGGTCTTCTTGATTTGCTTGCATGCTTGCCATGACTAACGCCAAACCCGGAATCGTGTATTTGGTGGGTGCTGGTCCTGGTGATCCAGAACTGCTCACGTTGAAAGCCCATCGTTTGCTGTCGCGATGTGATGCATTGGTTTACGACTCCCTTGTGCCTAAGGAAGTGCTTGATCTCGTTCCTCAGCATTGCGAACGCCAATTCGTGGGAAAGCGCCGCGGACATCACTCTGTGCCTCAGCCCAGCACCAATGCAGTTCTTGTCGAGATGGCGAAACGACACGAATGCGTTGTGCGCTTGAAGGGAGGTGACCCGTTTTTGTTTGGCCGTGGTGGCGAAGAGGCGGCTTATTTGGCCCAACGCAATATCCCTGTTCAGGTTGTTCCGGGTGTAACGGCCGGGATCGCTGCCCCGGCGTATGCCGGGATTCCTGTCACCCACCGCAGATCAGGGTCGTCGGTGACGTTTGTCACCGGCCACGAGGAGATTGATAAGCGCAGACCTTCTGTTGATTGGCGTGCCCTGGCGACGGCCAGTGATGGACTTGTGATTTATATGGGGCTTCACAACTTGCCCAAAATCGCTGAAGAATTAATGGCGGGTGGCCTTGCGGCAAAAACTCCTGTCGCGGTGATTCAGCAAGGCACGGTGGAGGGTCAGCGGTGTCTCAAGGCTGCATTGTCAGAGGTGGCTGTTGCGACGCGTGAGCAGAAGTTCAAGTCTCCTTCGATCGTGGTGGTGGGAGATGTGATCGATCAGCAGGTTGAGGCTTGTCGGCCGCAGCCTGCTGCGGTCACGATGCCGATTCCGTTTTGACGCGCCTTGTTCCGGGTTCCCGGAGTCGAGATCGACGTTGGCCCAGATTGCAAGGTCTTGTCTAAAAGGGGAGCAATGGCTTCGGCAGTCCCGTCCCGTTCTGTTCGGGCTGGTCCACCACACGTGATCACGACATCCACGGCGGGCTTAGCGATCCAACGGCTGCTGGAGCAGATGTCGGAGATGGTTGAACGTGCGATGGCCACACTCACGCGCTGGCCGCTGGAAGAGGGGGTGGTTGTCGGAGCAGGGACTTTGATTGCGCGGGACGCCGCTGCTTAAAACGTCGCTGTTGGATGCTTCAGCACGTAGCCGAGCGAGCGGAGACGAGCATTCCGAACGCGGCGACCACGGCTTGCGGTTTTGGGATCATCACCCCAACGAATGGGTTCGAGGCCTTCGCTTGAAAGGGTCGCGTCGATGAGTGCAGCCAGACGGATCGGATGGTCATTAACGATGTTGATGACACCGCTCCACCTCCCTCTGATCGCAGCCGCAATCGCCCCCGCCACATCATCCACGTGGACCCAGTTGGTGAATTGTTGACCACCTCCAGAACGTGTCTGGCCGGCGAGATTTTGAAAGCGGTCTTTGAACTCACGGCCTGGACCATGCAGCGCGCCAAGGCGAAGAATGCACACGCGACGGGATGGCTGATCGATCGCTTGCAGAAGAGCTTCACTTTCCACCAACACAGCGCCGTGACCATTGCTGGGATTGGTAGGCGTTGATTCATTCACCCACTCTCCCTGTGCGTCGCCATAGACCGAACAGCTACTCGTGTAGATGATCTGACGCAGGTTTGGCAATTGCGGAAGCAAGCCTATTAAGCAGTGAAAGCTGTCGACAAAAGTATTTCGATAGCCATCCTCATTCACTTGACGATTACCCTTAGGCCCAAGGCAAAACACCGCGATCTCTGCATCACATAAGGCTTGCTCAAGTGAGATGGCATCAGTGGCATCACAAATGCTCACCCGATCGGCAAGGGGTTGTAGCTCCGACAATCGCTCCTCTCGCGTTGTGGTGAGCGTGAGAGTGAGTCGAGACCGCTCCGTTTGCAGTTGGTGGGCTAGTGCAAGACCGACAAAGCCGCAGCCGACGATGGTTAGATGCATGGCTGCACCCTTGTGGTCGTCGTCGTTAAACCTGGCATAACGTTTTCAGTGAGGTTGCTATGGCAGACCAATGGAGTTTGAACCGTGCCAACTTTGAGGGTCGATGGCAGGGATCTGCAGCTTGGTTTGAGCGGGATGGTGATCGCCCGATCGACTGGGCTCAACCCACGCGGGTGATTGATCCCACGACGTATGCCATCAGCTTTTCTGAACCAGATCTTGGGCTATGGGATGGATCGGGATTGTTTTTTGCCCCTGGTGGAGCAGCGCAGTATCCGATCAGTCGTGACACGTATAACCAAGGTGGCGGTTGCTGGCAGTTTCCAGGTGCTGGTGGGCAATCCAGCCTTCAACTCGATCCCCAACGATCTCGTTTTGGGCATGAAATTAATCTCTTTCACGAACGGTCGCGGTCGATGTTGGTTTTGATCTGGACCCTCATCGGAGCATGTTGGAGGTTGCAGGTGGCAGGAGCGGTGCGATTTTGTTGTGCAACGGCAGTTCTTCCTGAACCGCAACCCGTAAGACGCGCAACACCAGAGGTTTTGTTGGATTCGTTGCGGGGATGGTCAGGGGTCGTTGAGCGGTTGATCCCTCAACCAGGGGTTGATGGTGTGGTGCGTCTGGGGGACGTGATTTCTTTTGACCCAGACCGATTCCTGGTTCACCCCCTTTCGACCGTGATGCCGAATGGACTGGTGTTTTCGGTTCCAGAACAGTTGCCGACAAGATCGTTTCGGTTGGAGATCGGTGGATTGCTTGGTCCCGTGCTGTTTCAGCACGTCAGCATTGTGTTTGATGAAAAAGGAGCCTTAACCAGTTGGGAGAGGGTTTTATTTCGACCGGCGCAGCCTTGATTGTGCTCCAACTTGGAGATTGTCAGAGCACTCATTGTCTCAATCCATGGCTTTCTTCAGCGCTTTAGAGAAGTCCTGCCGCCAAAGTTCTCGTCGAAATCATCATCGGAAATCCCCTGTCGACACCGTCTAAAGCTTCCTCAGCTTCGGCGAGTTATTTCACAAAGGTATCCCCACGGTCTAAGACCGTGTATTCAGGTTGTCTACAACAAGCAGCAACACTGAAGGCAAGTGGAATAGCCAGCAGACAACGCAATTTCATCAATCAGGCTCCAGCTACGACAGGAGTATTAGACCCGAGCCGTTCCGTTTTTTGCACCACCCATATGGGGTCAATCAGCTTGGGTCGTGCGCTGACCCATGGTGTTAGATCAATGTCACCGCTCCCGTCTTGAGATTGAAGAAGCTCGCCACAAGTGTTGTGGTGCCGTTGGCTTCCGCTTCACGCAGCACGGCGCTGTTCTCTCTCAAGGTTTTGGCTGTTCCCATTGCATTGCTGCGCACGGCTGTTGTCAGGTCAGGACAGTTTGCGATTTGAGAGCGAATTGGGGTGATCAGACGTTCTAGAGAGGGAGTCAGTGCGTCATCTCCCATGGCCGCAGATACAGCGCCACAACCGCTATGGCCCATCACCATCACTAGGGGGGTTTTAAAAACGCCGATGCTGTATTCGATGGAAGCGATTGCCGCATCAAAAGCGGTGTTGCCTGCACTGCGAATGACAAAGAGCTCCCCTGGCGTGGTGTCGAAGATCCAGCTTGGAGATACTCGTGAGTCAGAACAAGTGAGCACGGTGGCCCATGGATGTTGTTCGTTCATCAGCGTTTGTGGGGGGATAAAGCAGCGGTTGTTGTCCAGCTGGCTTCCGAGATTGGTGGATGGATTTCGAGTTGCCTCTTGCCATGCGGTTGAAAAGCGATGATTGCCTTCCATCAAAGACTTCAATGGCTCATGCGGTTGGCAGGAGTTTTTGCTGAGAGCTGCCGCAGGTTTCGAGCCGACGAGGGCTGTGACGACCAAACCTGTAGAGGCTTTGAGCAGTTGTCGGCGATCTAGTGGCATGGCAAGAGACTATTAAAACAACTTGTTTTGAGGGGTTCTTTAACGCTCGTCAAGGATGGATTAAGCGTGGCAATGACCTCTTAAGCGTGAGCTTTGTTCGGACTTGCGGCGGCTCGGTGGGCTGGTTCGTGCGAGATCGTATGGGGGATGTCCGTGTGATCGACTAGATGGATGTTGGAAATCGTTGTCGTTGATCGTATGTCGAGTGTCATGACGTCGCGGTGATTCGTATTATTAACGGGTTCTAATTTTTGGACTTATTTAATGGCTTGCGATCTATAGGACCAACAGCGTGGACATTGAGTGACTTGTGGATGCCCCATGCCTCGATAGCTTATCGAGGGGCTTGATGGACTCGTTGCAAGAGAATTTGATTGTCTCTAATCAGGGGTTGAAATTTTTTATATTGATTATCGATTTGATGTTGATGAAAATATTTCTAATTTTGAGAAGCCTTTCGTCTGGTTGCCCTAAAGGGCATGAAAGTGCTTCCTGCAGTCCTCCAGAGTGATCACGCACTCAACGCCTTGGTCTCGATTGACAACGCGGTAGGTCTGACCAGTGGCCATGCATTTTGTTCGGGCATCCACGAAAGCTTTGAATTCCGTTTTGCGTTGGATTTCAGGCTGCCAGTGAGTGCCTGATTTTCTCTCGATTGTGAACATGGCAGGACCTAGTCCTTGCACCATGGCTCTGCTGGCGACGAACTGTTCGGAAACTTCGGAAAAAACTCGGGATCATCCCTTTAACAACGTGGAGGGTGTGAGTTTGCCCATCTTTGATCGCTTGGGTAGGGAGTCGCGTCTGCCTGCTCAGGCCCGCAAGGACCTTGGCAGGCAGAAGACTGATGCTTAGCTGCAGCGCACGTACTGCAAGCCGCGGTAGGTCAGCACAACTGAGTGATCAGCTTTTGCTGCTTCTTGCTGCGTTTTGTAGATGTGACGTCGATACGTGAGTTGCACGCTTGTGGCTTGTCCAGTCACGTGAGGCTGCTGGTACTGATGTCCTCTGTATAGAAGTGAAGTCATGGTGGTTGTTCAAGCAAGCTCCCAGGTCCCCGTTCCATGGCCTGAGGTGTAATGCGCTTCGCTCAGAGGCGAAGTGAACGCTATGTAGCTGTTGCTACAGCAAAAATCTTCTCTAACTCGCTGCAGAAAAGGAGTTCGACTTGATACATCTTTAGCATTTCTTATGAACTTGCTTTCTGTTTTCATTCATGATCAGCGGCTTTTTCTTGGTTCGCCAAATTGACCTAGGGGTTGCTCGCTCGTGCGTGAGTGATGGTTTTGGTTTTGACCTGGATTGGAGAATATTGCTTAAAGCGTGGCTGTTGCCACTAAAAAGCATCATTTACTCGGTCACAATAACGAGCAACGAGTTGGGACGTCCCATTGCTCAATGTTTGAGTTGATTCCGTACGAACGATTTAGAGATACACCAGCAGTGCGGTTTTTTGATGTCACGATAGGTTCGTCAAATGCTCGTGATCTTGTCATCCACAGCGGGCCTGCAATCAGTCCTCCAAATCATTCAGAATCGGGGGATTGGCAATTTTATTTGCATCCCCATCAAGAAGACAACCTGTTAGCTGCTAGTGGGGGGCGAACGTTTTATTTGGTCAATTTCGCTTGGGAGCAGCCTTTTCATATCGTGCGTCTTGCGGCAGGAGGCGACATTCTTCGCATTCCTCCCGGAACATTTCATCGATCTATTTCTGATCTAGATGGATCTGTTGTGCTCAATCAAGCGGTTCGTGAAGAGGGGGCATCTTTGGCCCGTGAGTTTCGTGTGTACAACAGTGGTCGCATCCCTGCCCTGAAACTTGCGACGTCCCTGGGTGCGAGTCGACCTGTGTTGCATGGTGTTGAGCCCCTCCTTCAAGCGGCCTGAATCAGAGTTGTCTTTGTCTCCGGTTGATTGGTGTTGTCGTCAACGGTGGCTTGAATGGTCCAACTCAGGTGGCTCTTCGTGGATGCCGGCCCGTTGAAGCTGCCCGTGATCGCTGCCGTGAGATCTGGGCGGGAGGAACTCGCCAACACGATGTAGCGATCGGTTGTTTCTCCTCCGGCGCTGGGATCAAACCCACGCCATCCAGCACCTGGCAGATAAACCTCTGCCCAGGCATGCAGGTCGTAGGACTCGGGTGCCGGATTTGCTAGGTGGTACCCGCTTACAAATCGAGCCGGTAAACCAATGCTTCGGCAGCATTCCACCATCAGCATGGCGAGGTCGCGGCAGGAACCAACCCGCTCTCGCAGGGTTCGGCCTGCTGGCCAGGCGGCTCCTTGATGGCGTTGGGTGTACTTCACCCTGTCTTGAATCATTTCGATGAGCTGTTTGAGGAACGACAGCGCTTGTTGGTTGGTGCCCATCAAGGCGTCCTGAGCTAAGGCAACTGCTGAAGGATCGTGTTGGCCGTTCGGCAGCCAGCCCTCCAGCGCTCCTTGAAGATCTGGATTCAATCGACCCCGTGGGTAGGGGAGCAGGGGTTCGAGCCCATTGAGACAATTCAGTAATGGTGCTGGAGTCGTGGTTTCAACGCGACTGCATGCTTCAAAACGGAGCTCATCAGTGGTGTTTTGAAAGCGCACGCGTTGAATGGCATCGCCGCTGGCTGCTACGAGTTCATGGCTATGGCAGGGCTGGGGTGAAATGTTGAGTTCGTAATCGATCAGACGCTGATGACCATGACCCCGAGGTCGCATGCAGAGCCTGTGTTCGCTCAGACTGATTTGAGCGTCGTAGTGATAAATGATGCAGTGGGTTAGCTCAGCGCGCATGACGGATCAGTGGGAATGGAGCCAAGGTCGGTGGTGATGAAATATCGGGCGTGAATCAGTTGATGCAGCTGATTGAGATCTCCCTGTAATTCGTCGATGGCTTCGTGCAGGCCCCGCTCAATTAGGGCATCAATCCGTACATAGCTCCACTTGGCAAGCAATTGCCCGCGCAGGCATTCGAGGTCATCAGGAGGGCCCAGTTGTGGTTGTCGTTGGATGAGCTGCAATGTGTCGTTGATTTGTTGCAAACAGAAGCGCACTGATCGTGGAAAGATTGGATCCAGTAAGAGGAACCTGGCCACGGAAGATGGAGTGATCGCTTGTTGAACACTTTGCCGGTACATCTGATAAGCCCCAGCTGTACGAAGTAGAGATATCCATTGAAGTTCATCAAGAACCCCACCAACTTCTTTTGTGTTTGGTAGTAGAAGAAAATACTTCACATCCAGGATCCTGGATGTTTTGTCGGCGCGTTCGATCCAGCGGCCTAGTTGACTGAAGAGCCAGGCTTGATCGCGGCTTAGGGTGACATCCGTAATGCCATAAAACAGCTGACAACCTCTTCGGATGCTGCGGAGCTGTTCTTGATCTGGTTCTTGCCAGATTGATTCACCATCTTGAACATTCCAGTAGAGGTCGTTCAGTTGCTCCCACATTTCTGTGGTGATCACATCACGGATCTGGCGTGCATTTTCCCTTGCAGTGGCAATGCAGCTCAGAATGCTGTTGGGATTGTCGCGATCAAGGAGTAAAAATCCCACAACATCTCGCGGAGATCGCAGTGGATAGCCTTGATCAAAGCTCTGCCGGTCTCCACTGGCATCAATGAGTGGAAGCCATGGTTCGGCGCTGCCGGGAGGGCAATCCAATGCCATGGCTTCACTTACTTCCAGGAAACGAGAAATGTTCTCTGCGCGTTCCACATATCGATTAATCCAATACAAGCAGTCGGCAACCCGGCTCAGCACGGCATTGCCTCCTGCATGTTTGGTTCAACCTGGCTGTCTCTGACAACCTGGCTGTCCCCGACAACCCATGTATCTTTGCAACCTCCTCCTTGCGATGAGTTCACGACAAGGGAACCACGTTTCAGGGCGACGCGAGTGAGTCCACCCGGACTGACCCAGTTCGATGCTCCGCGTAAAACATAAGGCCTTAAATCCACATGACAAGGAAACAGTTCTCCATCGCTTAGTGAGGGAACAGTCGAGAGTTGTAATGTTGGTTGTGCAATGTAATTTCGAGGGTTTGCTCTGATTTTTGAGTCGAATTCTGCGATTTCACTTCGGCTTGATTGTGGTCCGATCAACATTCCATAACCCCCTGCTTCAGCCACAGACTTCACCACAAGTTTTTCGAGGTTTTCTAAAACGTACTGGCGATCATCTGGGCGGGAGCAGAGATAAGTGGGGACGTTGTCGATAATCGGTTCTTCATTGAGGTAATAACGGATCATTTTTGGTACATAGGCGTAGATCAACTTGTCGTCGGCGACCCCAGTTCCTGGAGCATTGGCGATGGCGATGCGGCCATTTTGCAAAACATCAATCAATCCAGGTACGCCAAGCGCCGAATCGCGACGGAACACCTTTGGATCGAGGAAATCGTCATCGATTCGTCGATAAATCACATCCACCGCTTCTCGTCCAGTGGTGCTGCGCATCCAAATGCGGCCGTCTTCGCAGATCAAGTCACGCCCTTCCACCAGGGCAATGCCCATCTGTTGAGCGAGGTAGCTGTGTTCGAAATAAGCACTGTTGAACACCCCTGGTGTGAGCAGCACAACGCGTGGTGAATCTGCCCAGGGAGCCAAGTCCTGCAGTGTCTGCAACAACCTGGAGGGATAGTCGTCGATGGGTTGAACGGTTCGACCGGCAAAAAGGCTGGGAAATAACCGTTTCATCACCCGTCGGTTCTCGAGGAAATAGGCCACACCGGATGGACAGCGCAGGTTGTCTTCCAGCACGCGCCATGTGCCTTCTTCGTCGCGGATGAGATCCAGTCCTGAGATGTGACA